>NZ_JBZEGV010000011.1:0-186571 GCF_058312955.1 Mesorhizobium sp. LEGMi-168a | reverse complement strand
TGGTCACCCCGCAGCCGATGTAGCAGATCTTGTCGAAGGGGGCGTCGGGATTGACCTTGGCGACCGCGATCTCGGGCAGCACGGTGAAGTTGGAGAAGGTCGAGCAGCCCATATAGTGGAACAGCTTTTCGCCATTGACCGAAAAGCGCGAGGTGCCGTCCGGCATCAGGCCTTGCCCCTGCGTGGCGCGGATGGCGGTGCACAGATTGGTCTTGCGCGACAGGCACGACGGGCACTGCCGGCATTCGGGCGTGTAGAGCGGGATGACATGGTCGCCCTTCCTGACCGAGGTCACGCCCTTGCCGACATCGACGACGATGCCGGCGCCCTCATGGCCGAGGATGGCCGGAAAGATGCCTTCCGGATCGGCGCCCGACAGCGTGAACTCGTCGGTGTGGCAGATGCCGGTCGCCTTGACCTCGACCAGCACCTCGCCAGCGCGCGGTCCCTCAAGGTCCACCTCCATGATCTCCAGCGGCTTTCCGGCGCCAACGGCAACTGCGGCACGCGTTTTCATGAGGCATTCCTCCCAAGGCAGTCGAAAAATTTCGTGCTCGGGCGGGCTTGAGGCCCGCTCGCAACAAATGTCCGTTTCCTGGCCGTCGTGAGGTCGCAATAATCGAACGATCCACCTCATAAGTCTATTCTACCAAGGTACCCCGACCCTCGACCGCTTCGAGGCAGCCGCGTTGTGGACGTGGCGCTGGTCTTGAGGATCAGTTCGGTGCTTTTTTGCGCAGGTTTCGGGAAGCCGTGACCCGCTTGGTCGCCGACCTCCCTGGCGCGGGCAAATTGGACTAAAGCAGAAGCGACGAGCCAGCCTACAAGGTTTGATAAATCCAGCACTTCCGCTAAGTTCGCCGCGGGCACCTTGGCTTGGCGCCGGTCCGACACGATCGGGCTTCAGCGCAAGAACGGGCAGTGTTGTCGATGACGAGCGCGGTGCCGAGCACTCTTGCCGCCTTTTTGTGCTTTCTGTTCCTGACCGCCAACATTTCCGGTGCGGTGGGCCAGGAAGCGGCGGGCAAACAACCGACGGCAACGGCCGGGCCTGAAAAAAAGATCACCGAAATCAGGATAGGCTATCTGCGGGCCTACGCCCCGCGACTGACGCTTTCCCTGCTCGACCTGCCGCCGCGTGACGAAGGCGTCGCGGGTGCCAACGTCGCCATCGGCGACAACAACACGACCGGGAAGTTCATCAATCAGAAATTCAGCCTGGACGTTACCGAGATAAAGCCGGAATCCGACGCCGTTCAGGCATTCGGCGACCTGCTCGCCAAAGGCGATCGCTATGTGGTCGCCGACCTCTCGGCCAAGCAGTTGCTGTCGATCGCCGATATCGCACGCGACAAGGGCGTGCTGATCTTCAACATCGGTGCCACCGACGACAGCCTGCGCGAGGAGGACTGCCGCATAAACGTTTTCCATATCGCCCCGACGCGCAGCATGCTGGCCGACGCGCTGGCGCAGTATCTCATGGTGAAGAAATGGCCGAACTGGGTGCTTCTCTATGGTTCGCACGAGCAGGACCATCTCTATGCCGATGCGTTGCGCCGCGCGGCAACCCGTTTCGGCGGCCAGATCGTCGCCGAGAAGGAGTTCAAGGACACCGGCACAGCCAGGCGTACCGACACAGGCGCCACGCAGATCCAGCAGCAGATCTCCGTCTTCACGCAGGATCTGCCGGAGCACGATGTGGTGCTGGTCGCCGATGAGAGCGAAGTGTTCGGGACTTACGTCCCCTACCGCACCTGGACGCCGCGGCTTGTCGCAGGCACTGCCGGGCTTGTGCCATCGTCGTGGCATCCCGCCAGCGAGCAATGGGGCGGCATCCAGATGCAAAGCCGCTTCCTGAGGACGACGGGCCGGCGAATGCTGTCCAAAGACATGTCGGCCTGGACGGCCGTGCGGGCCGTCGGCGAAGCCACCACGCGCACCAATGGCGACGATCCGAAAAAAATCAGCGATTACATCCGTTCGGGCGATTTCTCGGTCGCCGCCTTCAAGGGACAGAAGCTGACCTTCCGCAAATGGAACCTCCAGCTGCGCCAGCCGATCCTGCTTGGCGATACCAAGTCGGTCGTCTCGACCTCGCCGCAAGAGGGCTATCTGCACCAGGTTTCCGAGCTCGACACGCTCGGCGTCGATCAGCCGGAGACGAAATGCGCCCTTAAGTAGAAAACAATCGGGAGGAATTTCGGTGCAAGGACGAGCTTGTGCACTCGCCATTCTCGCGGCCGGCTTCATGGCGGGTCCGGCGTCGGCCTATACGGCCTATGTCTCCAACGAGAAGGACAACACGATGACCGTCGTCGACACGGCGACCATGCAGGTGGTCAAAACCGTCGATGTCGGTCAGAGACCGCGCGGCATCACGATTACGCCCGACGGCAAGTTCGTCTATCTGTGCGCCAGCGACGACGACAAAGTCCAGATTATCGATACGTCGAGCCTTGAAGTCGTGGGCGAGCTGCCCTCGGGGCCCGATCCTGAATTGTTCGTGCTCTCGCCTGACGGCAAGAAGCTCTATATCGCCAACGAGGACGATAATCTGGTCACCGTCGTCGATGTCGAGAGCAAGGCGGTGCTTTCGGAGATCCCGGTCGGCGTCGAGCCGGAAGGCATGGGTGTCAGCCCCGACGGCAAGACCATGGTCAACACCTCGGAAACCACCAGCATGGCGCATTTCATCGACACCGAAAGCCATGAGGTGACCGACAACGTGCTGGTCGACACGCGCCCGCGCTTCGCCGAATTCAAGCCCGACGGCTCCCAGGTCTGGGTCAGCGCCGAGGTCGGCGGCACGGTAAGCGTCATCGACAATGCCAAGCGCCAGGTGGTGAAGAAAATCCAGTTCGCGATCAACGGATTGCGGGCTGAGACCATCCAGCCTGTCGGCATCGCCATAACCGCCGACGGCAAGAAGGCCTACATCGCGCTCGGCCCGGCAAATCATGTCGCGGTGATCAACACCGAAACCTATGAAGTGGAAAAATACATCCTTGTCGGCCAGCGCGTCTGGCATCTGGCCTTCACCCCCGACCAGAAGACGCTGATCACCACGAACGGCAACTCGAACGACATCACGTTCATCGACACGGCGACCGACGAGCCGGTCCAGTCGCTCACCGTGGGCCAGCAGCCGTGGGGTGTGGCCATATCGCCCAAATAGCGATTTTCCAAGCAGATCACGGAGGAGGTTCGTTTCATGGATATCAGTCGCTCGATTGCCTTCGCCGTTCTGGTCGGACTTGCGCTCGTCCCACTCGCGGCCCATGCCGACGACGATGCCCCAAAGGTGACGCGATCCAGCAAGAACCTTCCCGAATTGGTCCTGGGCTCGGACAAATCCAGCTACGACGTCAACCGGACGGATTTCGAGCTGGTCGCCGGCCAGGGCTATCGCTGGAAGATCAGCTCTCACGGCGGATTCGAATACAAATTCATGACCGACCTTTGGCGTAACGTCTGGGTCGACCAAATCGTGATAGACGATCTCGAAGTGCACATGGCCGGCGCACCGGCCTGGCTCGATTCGACGACGCGGGAACCATAGTGGTTCAGTTCCACACCGTGCGCCCCGGGGAATATACTTGGTCGGTTCCCGACCTTGCCGATAAGGGCCTCAAGGGAAAGATCACAATCAAATGAGAACAGGGCGATCGACGTGCAGCATGTAAGGGCAAGCGGATCGGGAGACGAGGTGGCGGCGCTCGACGTCGCCGGCGTCAGCCATTCCTATGGTCCGAAGCGGGCGCTCAACGACGTCTCTTTTTCAATCGCACCGGCGACTTTCACCGCCCTGCTCGGCCTGAATGGCGCCGGCAAGACAACTCTGTTCTCGTTGATCAGCCACCTTTACAACACGCGCCGGGGGTCGATCCGCATCTTCGGCCATGACGTCAGCCGTGCTTCCGGCGAGGCGCTCAGGCGTGTCGGCATCGTCTTCCAGGCGCGCACGCTCGACCTTGACCTCAGCGTCTACCAGAACCTCTCCTATCACGCCTCGCTGCACGGCATCGGACGCCACGAAGCCCGGCAGCGTATCACCACTCTGCTTGAGACGGTCGACATGCAGGGCCGTGAGCATGACAAGGCCCGTTCTCTCTCAGGCGGCCAGATGCGGCGCATCGAAATCGCCAGGGCGCTGCTCCACCACCCTTCCTTGCTGCTGCTCGACGAGGCGACGGTCGGTCTCGACATCCAGTCGCGCGCGGGCATTCTTGCCACCATCCGCAAGCTGGTCGAAACCGACGGCATCGGCGTTCTTTGGGCCACCCATTTGATCGACGAGGTCGATGACGGCGACCATGTCGTCGTGCTGCGGCAGGGCGACCTGGTCGCCAAGGGCATGGTGGCCGACGTCGTCAAGGCAAGTGGCGCCGGTTCGATCGGCGACGCCTTTTCGAGGCTCAGCCGCAGCCAAGCGGCCGGTATTGCGGAGATTTCGCCATGAGCGCTTCGGCAATGCCGGAAAAGGTCGCCGCCGTCTCGCCGGCGACGTCCGGCGCATTCGGCCCTCGTCACTATCTCATCTGCCTCAAAGGTGTCGTCGTACGGGAATGCCTGCGCTTCCTGCATCAACGCGAGCGCTTCATCTCCTCGCTGGTTCGACCGCTCGTCTGGCTGTTCATTTTTGCCGCCGGGTTCCGGCAGGTGCTCGGCGTCTCGATCATCCCGCCCTACAAGACCTACGTGCTCTACGAAGTCTACATCACGCCCGGTCTATGCGGCATGATCCTTCTGTTTTCGGGCATGCAGTCTTCACTGTCGATGGTTTACGACCGCGAGATGGGCAATATGCGCATCCTGCTTGTCAGCCCATTTCCGCGTTGGTTCCTGCTGCTGTCGAAGATGCTCGCCGGCGTTGCCGTATCAATCGCGCAAGTCTACGCGTTCCTGATCGTTGCCTGGTTCTGGGGCGTCAAGGCGCCGCCGCTCGGCTATTTGTTCGTGCTGCCAGCCCTGTTCCTGTCGGGCATGATGCTCTGTGCGCTCGGCATGCTTTTGTCCTCGATGATCAAGCAGCTCGAAAACTTCGCCGGCATCATGAACTTCGTCATCTTTCCCGGCTATTTCGCTTCTCCGGCGCTCTATCCTTTGTGGCGCATCCAGGAAGCGAGCCCGCTTCTTTACAAGCTCTGTCTCGCCAACCCCTTCACCTATGCCGTCGAACTGATCCGCTTCGCCTTCTACGGGCAGGTCGACTGGGTGTCGCTGGGTGTCGTCGCCGGCTGCACGTTGCTGTTTCTGGGAGGCGCCATCATCGCTTACGACCCTTCGCGCGGCCTGATAACCCGCAAACAGGGCACGGGAGGAAACGGTTGATGGAACGGATGAGCCTTGTTCGCAGCCTGGTAGCGGCTGCCATGCTCGTACCGCACGCCAGCGCCATGGCCGCGAATACCGATCCGGACTGGCCCTGCGTGCAGCGCAAGGTGCCGCAACTCTCACTCGGCCAGGTCTGGAACGGACCGGAGCTTCCGCCAGCGGCGAAGGACTGGTCGGACGACCCTTCCGTCTCCGCCTTGGTCGACGAGGTGGCGGCTCGCAGGCTGCCAATTGCAGACGCACAGAAGAAGATCAGGGATTTTGCGACCTCCCTGTCGGCCGAGCAGCTTGCGCCGAAAATGGCGATGCTCGTGCAGGGCATGTTCGACCACATGGACGCCGAGCGTTCGCATGTGATTTCCGGCATTTCCCGTTACGCCCACAGGCAGCTCGAAATGGCCGCCGAATTGCGCAAGGAAGCCTCCGATGTCGATGCGCTGCGTGCAAAACCCGACGCGGATCAGGACGAGATCGAGCGGCGGACCGACCAGCTGAATTTCGCGACGCGAATCTTCAACGAGCGTGCGCAATCGCTGACTTATGTCTGCGATGTGCCGACGATAATCGAGCAGCGGCTGTATCAGCTATCCAAGACTGTCTCGGAAACGCTTGCCGCGAAGAAATAGGACCTGCTTAGAAGACGCGCTCGTCAGCTTCCCCGGCCGGGCAGCACACGCCAGCGCTGCACGAAATAGCCAGGGTGTGTCTCCAGCCAATGGGCGACCAGCGGCTGCGCCTGCATGAAGGCCACCCCCGGATTCATGGCCAGGCCGTCCGCCATTTCCTGGCGTTGCTCGCAGGTCTGCGGCACCGCCGTCATGCAGACCATCATCACGATCGTATAAAGCATTGCCCCTTCCCCTTCGAATTCCCGAACCCCAAGCCCGGGACGCATAGCGATTGCCTGCAGGGTTGGCTGCCCATCCGTCTTGCTGCGAGTGTGAAGCGCGTGCCCCTGCCCTTCCGCACCGCAACATAACATGCGAGCTTGCCGGCCACCATCGGCGGTGACCAGTTGTCCACGCCCTTCTCGGACCTTTTCGCACGATCTCGACGGCCGATATGTCAGGCATTTCACTTCGGCCGCTTTCCGGGCGCTTTCGCTTGTTGCGTCGGCGTTGCTTCATTCGCTTCGGCGTATGGATACAGTTTGCCGAACAGGGGCAGGTACGTTGCGCCCTTGCGCATCAGGAAATCGTCGAAGGTCGCCATGGCCGGCGAGATCACGTGATCGGTGCGCATCACCGAAAACCATTGCCGGCGGATCGGCATGCCGACGACGTCGAGAATGACGAGGCGGCCGGCTTCCGTTTCGGCTGCGATGGTGTGGGCCGAGATGAAAGCGATGCCGAGATCTGCCATCACCGCCTGCTTGATCGTCTCGTTCGAGCCCATCTCGACGCCGAGATCGTCGATCCGGCCGGGCACGTCGCTCAGGAATATCTCCAGCGAGATGCGCGTGCCCGAGCCTGGCTCGCGAATAAGGAAATGCTCCTCGGCTATCCTTTCCTTGGAAATGTCACGTGCCGACGCCAGCGGATGTTCCGGCGGTGCGATGATGACCAGCGGATGATCGCCGAAGACCGAAGCGCGCACCGAAACTTCCTTCGGCGGACGGCCCATCAGCGCAATGTCGATGTCGTGGTTCTTCAGCCTGTCGATCGTTTCGGCGCGATTGCCGATGGCAAGCCGCATATCGATATCGGGATGCTCCTTCATGAAGCCGGCCATGAGCCGCGGCGCGAAATATTTGGCGGTGGAAACGACGCCAAGTCTCAGACTGCCGGTGCGCACGCCCTTGATGGCGTCCATCTCGTCTTCGAGCATGCGCAGCCGCTCCTCGATAGCCTGCGCCGCCTCGACGAAGGCCAGCCCTGCGGTAGTAGGACGCATGCCGTCCGATGTCCGGTCGAACAAGGCCAGTTGGAACTCCTCCTCCACTTGTCGCAACTGGATCGTCACCGCTGGAGGAGAAAGGCCTAACACCTTGGCCGCGCTGACGATTTTCCCGTGACTGACGATTGCCTGAACGGTCTTGAACTGCTTGAGCGTGAGGTTTCTCATACCGCATACTAAATTATTTTTACTACCTAGGTAAAGTTATTGAATTTTACTTAGCTCTGATCGTTTGGTTTCCTCTCTCCATCCGGCCCCCAGAAGATACGCCGGACCGGGAGGTTACGATGCCAGCGGCAACGCTCGACGCTTTTCTGAACTCCTATCTCGGCGACCCACCGGACGAACGCCGCTCCGCGGTCGTGGCCACCATCCGTCAGCTCACGCAGGCTGCCGCCAAGGTGCGCAATGCCATCAACCAAGGGGCGCTCGGCGCCGCTTTTGCCGGGACCCGCGGCGCCAATGCCGACGGCGATGTCCAGACGGATCTCGACGTCTTCGCCGACGGCGTCTTCCTCGACGCCATGCGTCACGCTCCGGTTGCGCTCTATGCTTCCGAGGAACTGGAGCAGCCGACCCTGCTCGATAGGCAAGCCCCCCTCGCCATCGCCATCGACCCGCTGGATGGCTCCTCCAACATCGACACCAACGTGTCGGTCGGGACGATTTTCTCCCTCCTCCCTGCAACTGGCGCGCCGGACGCCAATCCGGCCGCCTCTTTTTTGCAGGCGGGCGTGCGCATGCTGGGCGCCGGATTCTTTATTTACGGGCCGCAGCTGGCGCTCGTGCTGTCGCTCGGCAGCGGCACGCATGTCTTCGTGCATTCGTTGAGGTTGGGCACCTTCCTCCAGGCCTACGAAAGCCGGATCATCCCGCAAAGGACCCAGGAGTTCGCCATCAACGCCGCTAACTACCGCCACTGGGACGAGGCCGTGCGCCTCTATGTCGACGACTGTCTGGAAGGCACCGAAGGCCCACGGGAGAAGGACTTCAACATGCGCTGGATCGCCTCGCTTGTCGCCGACTGCTACCGCATATTGATGCGCGGCGGCGTGTTTCTGTATCCCGGCGACCGACGCAAAGGCTACGGCCAAGGCCGCCTCCGGCTTGTCTATGAGGCCAATCCGATTGCCTATCTGGTCGAGCAGGCGGCCGGCGCGGCGACCGATACGATTGCCCGCATCCTCGAAATCGAACCCGAGAGCCTGCATCAGCGCGTCCCCGTGGTCTTCGGATCCGCGCGCGAAGTCGCGCGGATCGCCCGCTACCACACCGAACCCAGCGCGATCGGCGAGCGTGCGCCGCTGTTCAGCCACCGCGGACTTTTCAGGGCTTGAGCTGCACCATGTCGGCAAAGCATCCCATCATCACCATCACCGGGTCGTCGGGCGCGGGCACAACTTCGGTCAAGCGCATCTTCGAGCTGATCTTCCGGCGCGAGAACATCGAGGCTGCCTTCATCGAGGGAGACGCCTTTCATCGCTACGACCGCATGGCGATGAAGGCAGAGGTCGCCGCGCAGGAAAAGGCAGGCAACCCTAACTTCACCCACTTCCATGCCGAGGCAAACGAGCTCGGGATCCTCGAGGAGGTTTTCGAGGAATATGGCCGCCGGGGAACCGGAAGGACCCGCACCTATGTCCATGACGAGGACGAGGAGAAGCTCTACGGCACGCCGCCGGGAAATTTCACCGAATGGCGCGAATTCGCCCCGAGCGACCTGCTCTTCTACGAAGGCCTACATGGCTGCGTCGTCACCGACAAGATCAACCTGGCCAGGCACGCGGACCTCAAGATCGGCGTGGTGCCGGTCATAAATCTCGAATGGATCCAGAAGATCCATCGCGACCGCGCCACGCGCGGCTATTCCACCGAGGCGGTGATGGACGTGATCCTGCGCCGCATGCCGGACTATGTCCGCTACATCGTTCCGCAATTCTCGCAGACCGCGATCAACTTCCAGCGCGTGCCGATCGTCGACACGTCCAACCCGTTCATCGCGCGCTGGATACCGACCCCCGACGAATCGATGCTGGTCATCCGCTTCGCCAATCCTCGCGGCATCGATTTCCCTTACCTGCTTTCAATGATCCACGACTCATTCATGTCGCGGCCGAATTCCATAGTGGTGCCGGGCAACAAGCTCGACCTTGCCATGCAGCTGATCCTGACGCCGCTCATCCTGCAATTGATCGAACGCAAGAAACGTGTGTCGTGAGGAGGACGCCATGACCAGCCTGGCAGCATTGAAGTCCGTCGCCACCGCCGTCTCCGAGCGCGACATGGCGAACGCTATCCGCGCGCTGGCCATGGACAGCGTGCAGAGGGCCAACTCCGGCCATCCGGGCATGCCGATGGGCATGGCCGATGTCGCGACGGTACTGTTCAGCCGCTTCGTCAACATCGACCCGACAGCGCCGGACTGGCCTGATCGCGACCGCTTCGTGCTTTCAGCCGGCCACGGCTCGATGCTGCAATATGCGCTGCATTGCCTGCTCGGTTACGAAGACATGCCGATCGAGCAATTGCAGCGATTCCGCCAACTGGGCAGCCGTACCGCCGGGCATCCGGAGCATGGCCACGCGCTTGGCATCGAGACGACGACCGGTCCGCTCGGACAAGGCATTTCGACCGCCGTCGGCATGGCGCTCGCGGAACGCATGCTTGCTGCCCGCCACGGCGCCGATCTCGTCGACCATTACACCTACGTGATCGCCGGCGACGGCTGCCTGCAGGAAGGCATCAGCCACGAGGCGATCGATCTCGCGGGCCATCTGAAGCTCTCCCGCCTGATCGTCCTTTGGGACGACAACGCGATCTCCATCGACGGACCGACCTCGCTGTCGACATCGATGGATCAGCCGGCCCGGTTCAAAGCCGCCGGATGGTTTGTCCAGTCGGTGGACGGCCACGACATGGAGACCGTCGCCGCGGCGATCGAGACCGCGCGGCAGTCGGATCGGCCATCTCTGATCGCCTGCCGCACGGTGATCGGCAAAGGCGCGCCCAATCTGGGCGGTTCGGAAAAGACGCATGGCGCGCCGCTGGGCGATGCCGAGATTGCCGCGACGCGCGAAAACATCGGCTGGGCCTACGCACCGTTCGAGGTGCCGGACGATATCCTTTCCGCATGGCGCGAGATTGCCGAGCGCGGGCAAGCGGCGCGGCGCGCCTGGGAGCAGCGGCTTGCCGCCTCGCCGCGGCGGGAGGCCTTCGAGCGCGCGATCGGCGGCAAATTGCCCGATGCGGTGTTCGAGGCCCTTGGCGCTTTCCGCGCGGAGCATGTCGAGAAGGCGACCAAGGTTGCAACGCGCAAGGCCTCCGAAATGGCGCTTGCCGCGATCAACGGCGCGACCGAGCTGACGGTCGGCGGCTCCGCCGATCTCACGCATTCGAATCTGACGATCACCAAGGGCATGGATCGCATAGTGCCGGGTGGTTATGCAGGCCGCTACATTCACTACGGCATTCGCGAGCACGGCATGGCTGCCGCCATGAACGGCATCGCGCTGCATGGCGGGTTCGTGCCCTACGGCGGCACCTTTCTGTGCTTCGCCGACTATGCTCGCGGCGCGATGCGGCTCTCGGCGCTCATGGGCCAGCGCGTCATCTACGTGATGACGCATGACTCCATCGGTCTCGGCGAGGACGGCCCGACCCATCAGCCGATCGAGCACCTGGCGATGCTGCGGGCGACACCGAACCTCAACGTCTTGCGTCCAGCCGACATCATCGAAACGGCGGAGTGCTGGGAGCTGGCGCTGAGGAGCGAGAAACGGCCGAGCGTGCTTGTGCTCTCGCGCCAGAACCTGCCGATGCTGCGCCAGGCACACGGCCAGGAGAACCGGTCCAGCCGGGGCGCTTACATCTTGCGCGAACCATCTGCGCACCGCGCCGTGACACTGATCGCGACCGGCTCGGAGGTCGAGATCGCCGTTGCCGCCGCCGAACGGTTGGAGACCGAACACGGCACCGCCGCCGCGGTCGTCTCGATGCCGTGCTGGGAACTGTTCGAGGAGCAGGACGCCGACTACCGGAAGTCCGTCCTCGGTTCGGCGCCGCGCATCGCTGTGGAGGCGGCCGCGCGTCTCGGCTGGGATCGCTGGATCGGCGACACGGGCGCTTTTGTCGGCATGACCGGCTTCGGTGCCAGTGCTCCCGCCCCGGACCTCTACCGGCATTTCGACATCACGCCCGAAGCCGTCGCCGCAGCGGCGCTGAAGCTCATCATCTAGGAGGACCGACAATGGCCCGCATCACCCTTCGCCAGCTTCTCGACCATGCCGCCGAGCACGGTTACGGCGTGCCGGCATTCAACATCAACAACATGGAACAGGGCCTCGCCATCATGGAGGCAGCCAGGGCCTGCGACGCACCGGTGATCATCCAGGCCTCGCGCGGCGCCCGCTCCTATGCCAACGACATCATGCTGGCCAGGATGATGGAGGCGTTGGCCGAGATCCATCCAGGCATTCCGCTGTGCATCCATCAGGATCACGGCAACAACGAAGCCACCTGCCTTTCGGCGATCCGCCACGGCTTCACCTCGGTGATGATGGACGGGTCGTTGATGGCGGACGCCAAGACCCCGGCGAGCTACGACTACAACGTCGCCATCACCGAACGCGTCGCGCGCATGGCGCATTGGGTCGGCGCTTCCGTCGAAGGCGAGCTCGGCGTGCTCGGCTCGCTGGAAACCGGCCAGGGCGAGGCCGAGGACGGTCACGGCGCGGAGGGCGCGCTATCGCACGACCAGCTCTTGACCGATCCCGATCAGGCGGTCGACTTCGTGACCGCCACCCGCGTCGATGCGCTGGCGATCGCCTGCGGCACCTCTCACGGCGCCTACAAGTTCACGCGCAAGCCGGATGGCGACATCCTGGCCATGCAGGTGATCGAGGCGATCCACGCGAAGCTGCCGAACACGCATCTGGTCATGCACGGTTCGTCCTCCGTGCCGCAGGAACTGCAGGACATCATCAACAAGTATGGCGGCGAGATGCCCCAGACCTTCGGCGTTCCGGTCGAGGAGATCGAGCGCGGCATCCGCCACGGCGTGCGCAAGGTCAATATCGACACCGATTGCCGCATGGCCATGGCCGGGCAGTTCCGCCGCGTCGCGACGCAGGATCCGCGCGAATTCGATCCGCGCAAATTCCTGAAGCCCGCCATGGACGCCTTGCGCGACCTTTGCCGCGATCGTTTCGAACGCTTCGGCACCGCCGGCAACGCCTCGAAGATCAAGGTCATCGCCATGGACGAGATGGCGAAACGCTATGCCGCGGGAAAACTCGACCCGCAAATCGCAACCGCGAAAGCCGCCTGAGCGGCGGTCCGCCAAACAAGGAAAGGACCGGCAGCATGTCCAACAAATCCGAAACCGTGACCGGCAAGGACCGCTACAGATCCGGCGTCATGGAATACAAGAAGATGGGCTATTGGGAGCCCGACTACGAGCCGAAGGACACCGACATAATCTCGGTGTTCAGGATCACGCCGCAGGACGGTGTCGACCCGATTGAGGCCGCGGCAGCCGTCGCCGGCGAATCCTCGACCGCAACTTGGACGGTGGTCTGGACCGACCGCCTGACGGCAACCGAAAAATACCGCGCCAAGGCCTACCGGGTCGACCCGGTGCCGAACGCGCCCGGACAATATTTCGCCTACATCGCCTATGACCTCGACCTGTTCGAGCCGGGTTCGATCGCCAATCTTTCGGCGTCGATCATCGGCAACGTCTTCGGCTTCAAGCCGTTGAAAGCGTTGCGGCTGGAAGACATGCGTTTTCCGGTCGCCTATGTGAAGACCTTCCAGGGACCGGCGACCGGCATCGTCGTCGAGCGCGAGCGCCTCGACAAATTCGGCCGCCCGCTGCTCGGCGCCACCGTCAAGCCGAAGCTCGGCCTTTCGGGCCGCAATTACGGCCGTGTCGTCTATGAGGCGCTGAAAGGCGGGCTCGATTTCACCAAGGATGACGAGAACATCAACTCGCAGCCCTTCATGCATTGGCGCGAGCGTTTTCTCTACTGCATGGAGGCGGTCAACAAGGCGCAGGCCGAAACGGGCGAGATCAAGGGCACCTATCTCAACGTCACCGCGGCCACGATGGAGGACATATACGAACGGGCCGACTTCGCCAAGGAGCTCGGCTCCAACATCGTCATGATCGATCTCGTGATCGGCTACACCGCAATCCAGTCGATGGCGAAATGGGCGCGCAGGAACGACATGATCCTGCACCTCCACCGCGCCGGCCATTCGACCTACACACGGCAGAAGTCGCACGGCGTCTCCTTCCGCGTCATAGCCAAATGGATGCGACTTGCCGGCGTCGACCACATCCATGCCGGCACCGTGGTCGGCAAGCTGGAGGGCGACCCGGCGACGACAAAGGGTTACTACGACATCTGCCGCGAGGACCATAACCCGATGAAGCTGGAGAACGGCATCTTCTTCGACCAGCACTGGGCATCGCTCAACAAGCTGATGCCGGTGGCATCGGGCGGCATCCATGCCGGCCAGATGCATCAGCTCATCGACCTGCTCGGCGAAGATGTGGTGCTGCAATTCGGTGGCGGCACGATTGGCCATCCGATGGGCATCGCTGCCGGCGCCACGGCCAATCGCGTTGCCCTCGAATGCATGATCCTCGCCCGCAACGAAGGCCGCGACTATGTGCGGGAAGGACCGCAGATCCTGGAGAACGCAGCCAGGAGCTGCCTGCCGCTGCGACAGGCGCTCGATGTCTGGAAGGACGTGACATTCAACTACGCCTCGACCGACACGCCGGACTTCGTCCCGGTGGCAACGGCCGCCGAATAAGGAGATAGACGATGCGCATCACCCAAGGGGCCTTTTCCTTCCTGCCCGACCTGACCGACGACCAGATCCGCGCGCAGGTGCAGTATTGCATCGACAACAAATGGGCTGTCAGCCTCGAGTTCACCGACGACCCTCATCCGCGCAACGTTTATTGGGAGATGTGGGGCCACCCGATGTTCGACAGTCCCGACGCCGCGGCGCTGTTGATGGAGTTGAACGCATGCCGCAAGCTCTATGGCGACCGCTATATCCGCGTCGTCGCCTTCGATTCCACGCACGGCTGGGAATCGGTCAAGCTCTCCTTCATCGTCAACCGCCCGGTCGAGGAACCCGGCTATCGGCTCGAGCGGCAGGAAGCCGCGGGCCGCATGATCCGCTACACCACTAAGCCTTACGCCGCCGACAAGCCGGCTGGAACCAGGTACGGCTGATCGCCGGGACAGGAGAAAAATGCCATGTCGGCGCCAGCCTTTGCCGAAACGGAAGCGCCTCAAGGTGCCGTCCCGGCGGCGATCGATCTGCGTGAGGAATTCGAAACTTCCGGCGTCAAGGACGTCCTGGCCGAGCTCGACCGGGATCTGATCGGGCTCGCCCCGGTCAAAAGACGCATCCGCGAGACGGCGGCGCTCCTGCTGGTCGAGCGGGCCCGCCGCCGCATGGGCCTCGCGCACGACACGCCGACGCTGCATATGAGCTTCACCGGCAATCCGGGCACCGGCAAGACGACCGTCGCGCTGCGCATGGCCGACCTGCTGCATCGGCTGGGCTATATCCGCAAGGGCCATCTGGTTTCGGTGACCCGCGACGATCTCGTCGGCCAATATATCGGCCACACCGCCCCGAAGACCAAGGAGATCCTGAAGAAGGCGATGGGCGGCGTGCTGTTCATCGACGAGGCCTACTATCTCTATCGCCCCGAGAACGAACGCGACTACGGCCAGGAGGCGATCGAGATCCTGCTGCAAGTGATGGAGAACCAGCGCGACGACCTGGTGGTGATCCTTGCCGGCTATGCGCAGCGGATGGACCGCTTCTTCGAAAGCAATCCGGGATTCCGCTCGCGCATCGCCCACCACATCGACTTTCCCGATTATTCAAACGACGAGCTTCTCAGGATCGCGGAACAAATGCTCGATCAGCAAAATTACCTGTTCGACACCAAGGCAACCGCCGCGATGGCCGACTACATCGCACGCCGCCGCGCGCAGCCGCATTTCGCCAATGCCCGCTCGATCCGCAACGCGCTCGACCGGGCACGGCTGCGGCAGGCCAATCGCCTGTTCGAGAGCGCCAAGGGGCCGCTCGACGCGAAGGCGCTGTCGACGATCTCGGCCGAGGACATCACCGCCAGCCGTGTGTTCGCGCTAAGCCCCGGGGAAGGAGAAAGCAAATGACCGCAAAGACCATCATCGCCCCTTCCGTTCTGTCGTGCGATTTCTCGCGGCTCGGCGACGAGGTCGAAGCGGTCGCGCGAGCAGGCGCCGACTGGATCCATCTCGACGTGATGGACGGGCATTTCGTGCCCAACATCACCTTCGGCCCGCCGGTGATCAAGACAATCCGCGATCGAACGGACAAGGTCTTCGACTGTCATCTGATGATCGCGCCGGCCGATCCCTATCTCGCTGCTTTCGCCGATGCCGGCTGCGACATCATTACGGTGCATGCCGAGGCCGGGCCGCATCTCGACCGTTCGCTGCAGGCGATCAGGAGCCTCGGCAAGAAGGCCGGCGTGTCGCTCAATCCGTCGACCCCGGAAAGCGTCATCGAATATGTTCTCGACCGGCTCGATCTGGTGCTTTTGATGACGGTCAATCCGGGTTTCGGCGGCCAGGCCTTCATTTCGGCGGTCATCGACAAGGTCAGGCGCGTCAAGGCGCTTGTCGGCCAACGTCCGATCGACATCGAGATAGACGGTGGCGTCACGCCCGAGACAGCTCCCCTGGTTACCGCGGCAGGCGCCAATGTGCTCGTCGCTGGATCTGCCGTCTTCAAGGGTGGTACAGAGGCTGCCTATCGCGCCAATATCGGCGCGATCAGACAGGCCGCCGACGGAGCGATCCGGCGAGCCGCGTGAACTGCTTGATCGGAGGATGACATGGCGGCGATCCCACCTGTCTGCGATTTCGGCTGGAAAGCCGTCGATGCCTTCTTGCCCGGCGTCGACGGCAAATCGCATTCGATCTTCGGCCAAGCCGGTCGCAACGGGCTGGTCGTCGCTTTCATCTGCAATCACTGCCCCTATGTGAAGGCGGTGATTTCACGCATCGTGCGTGATGCCGACGACCTCAAGGCGGAAGGGATAGGCTTCGTCGCGATCAACTCCAATGATGCCAACGCCTATCCGGACGATTCCTTCGACAACATGAAGCTCTTCGCCAGGGCGCACGCCTTCAGCTTCCCGTATCTCCACGACGAGTCGCAGGCAGTGGCGCGCGCCTATGGAGCCGTGTGCACGCCGGATTTCTTCGGCCTCAACAGCGAGCTGACGCTGCAATATCGTGGCCGGCTGGACGCATCGCGGCGGGACGCCGGAACGCCGGGCCTGAGGCGCGATCTGTTCGAGGCGATGAAACAGGTTGCCCGAACTGGTGACGGACCGCTTGACCAGATCGCTTCGATCGGCTGCTCGATCAAATGGAAGGATGCCGCATGAACGTCGGCGCAAGCAGACAGTTTCGGTCACCGAGGGCGATCCTGTTCGATCTCGACGGCACGCTGGTCGATTCGGCGCCCGACATAGCGGCCGCCGTGAACGAGCTGCTGGCCGGCCGCGATCTGCCGCCGCTCAGCGTGAATCAGGTCAAGGCAATGATCGGCGGCGGCGTCAGTAAGTTGGTCGAGCGGGCCTTCGCAGCCTCGGGGTCACCGCTTTCCAGCAGCGCGCTCGACGAAGCCAACGGCGACATGGCGCCGATCTACCGCAGACATCTGACCGGCCTGACGAGGCTGATGCCTGACGTCAGGGAGGTGCTCACGCACTTCCACCTGAACGGAACAGCCATGGGCGTTGTCACCAACAAGCCGCAATTGGCGACCCGCGAAATCCTGCTGCATTTCCACTTGACGGAATATCTCGGCGCGATCGTCGGCGGAGACGCGGTGACACACCTGAAACCGGCGCCTGACGCTCTGCTTTTGGCGCTCGACCAGCTTGGGGTCGAACCCACCGACACGCTGATGGTGGGAGACAGCAGCAGCGACGTCGGCGCCGCGCGCGCCGCCGGCGTGCCCGTCATTCTGATGCGCGGCGGCTACACCCAGGTCCCCGTCGAAGAGCTTGGCGCAGACCTTGTCTGCGACAGCCTGCTCGATCTGCCTTCCGCGATGCAGAGGCTGGGTGCCGCCGCCTGACGGGCAGCGGCAATTACGCAAATCGAACGTCCGGCGAAGCAGTTACTTCGAGAATTGCCGTTATTTCGAGAATTGCTTGAGATAGGCAATGACGTTGGCCACGTCCTTGTCGTCCTTAAGGCCAGCAAACGCCATCTTTGTGCCTTTCACCATGGCCTTTGGATCATGGAGATAGGTCGTCAGCGTTGCTTCGTCCCATTTGACGCCGGACTTTCCGGCCGCAACCATGGCTTGGGAATAACTGAATCCGGGATGCGTGCCGGCCGTGCGGCCGATGACGCCGTTCAATGACGGGCCGACTTTGTTCTGGTCCTTGTCCGCGACGTGGCAGACCTTGCATTTGGTGAAGACCTTCTCACCCGCCGCGGCATCCTGCGCATGAGATTGGTTCGTGATGAAAGTCACCAAGGATACGGCGGCGAAAAATGCGATAGCGCGCATGGCATTCCCTCGTTGATCGTCAACATGCCCCGGTTGATTTGCATGCCATTGCTTTGATGAAGTCAACCATACGAAAGTCCAGAGCACTCCGGCCGCCTTGTCCTTTCGCCTTTGTTGACGGCCTCAGGGCGAACGCGTAGCCTCAGGTCATTCTGGATTCCCATGGGCACCTCGGGAACCCGGCAGGCCGATTGTCCAGGCTGAGATTTACCCAGGTAGTGGGGCGGCAGGATTTTCGCCAGAGCAGGCGTTTTTGCACGCAAGAGGTGCCGGATGAATATGGTCGACCTCATATTGACGGTTTGCCTGAGCGCCAATCCTGGCGATTGCCGAGACGAGCATCTCTATTTCGAGAGCCGTGGCTCTCTGTTCCAATGCATGATGCTGGCGCCCAGCGAAATCGCGAAATGGTCGCAGGAACACCCGACCTTGAAGGTCAGGCGCTGGAAATGCGCTTTCCCGACGAAGGACCAAGCGATCTGACCGAAGCCCCTGGTGTGTTGCAGTCCCGGGAGGGAACTTCATGATTTCGCGGCGGGAAACGCTCCGTTTGGCGGCCCTTGGAACGGCCGCGATTCTTGGCTCACACCCCATTGCCGCCTCCGCCGCATCCAAGGTTCGTATTGGCGTGCTGAAGTTCGGCACGGTGAGCTGGGAGCTTGATACGCTGAAGCAACACAAGTTCGACGCGGCGAACGGGATCGAGCTGGACGTTGTCTATTTCGCCGGTGAGGATGCGACCAATGTCGCGATGCTGGCCGGCGCGATCGATATCATCGTGACCGATTGGCTGTGGGTCTCGCGCCAGCGCTCGGACGGGGGCGATGTCACATTGGCCCCCTATTCGACGGCCGTCGGGGCGATCATGGTGAAGCAGACTTCGCCGATCCGCACGATCACCGACCTCAAGGGAAAGAAGATCGGCGTCGCCGGCGGGGCTCTCGATAAGAGCTGGCTGCTGATCCAGGCGCTGGCCAGACGCGATCACGGCCTCGACCTGCCAGCGATCAGCGATGTCGTCTTTGGCGCGCCGCCGCTGATTTCGGAAAAGGCAATCCAGGGCGAACTCGATGCGGTGCTCAATTTCTGGCACTTTTGCGCCCGGCTCGAGGCTAGCGGCTTTCGTCGGCTGATTGGCGCCGACGATGCGCAGAAGGCGCTTGGAGCTTCGGGCCCGGTATCCGCGCTCGGTTATGTGTTCCACGACAAATGGGCGAGCGAAAATCCGGATGCCATCCGCGGCTTTCTCAAGGCTTCCGCGCAGGCCAAGGATCTGCTGGCCAAGTCCGACGATGAGTGGCTGCGCCTTGCGCCGATTGTCCGTGCGCAAGGCGGGGAACTGGTAAAGCTGCGCGACCGCTATCGCGAGGGCATCCCCAAGCGGCCAATCGCCGAGGAAGCGGCCGATGCGGGCAAGCTCTACCGCGTGCTGGCCGGGATCGGCGGCGAAAAGCTGGTCGGCGGCGCGCCGGAAATGGCCCCGGGCACGTTCTGGCAGAGGTCCCTGGAATGACTGCACGGGATACTGACGATCGCGCGCCTGGCGCCACGGCCGATACGTCCAGCCGACTCGGTCATGCAGCGGCGCTGATGCCGGCGATGACAGTAACAATTTCTCTGCTCGGACTTTGCCTGCTGTGGAGCCTGGCGGCGAATGCCTGGCGGAGCCGAGCCTTTCCGGGGCCGGGAGAGGTCTGGCAGGTGTTGCTCCGAGAGGCGGCGAGCGGCGATCTTTTCTACCATCTCGGCGCCACGCTGGGCCGGGTTGCCGCGGCATACGTCGTCGCGATGATTGTCGGCTCGGTGATCGGCATTCTCCTCGGCAGCTATCGCGGCGCGGATCGGTTTTTCAGTCCGTGGGTAGTCCTGTTCCTCAACATCCCCGCGCTGGTGATCATCGTGCTGGCCTACATCTGGTTCGGCCTCACCGAGGTGGCGGCGATAGGCGCGGTTGCCGTCAACAAGATCCCGAACGTCGTGGTGACCATGCGCGAGGGCGCCAGGGCGCTCGATCCCAGTTACGCCGAAATGGCAGTCGTCTACCGCTTCAGTCCCCTCGATCGCGTTCGCCATATCCTGCTGCCGCAACTGCAGCCCTATCTGGCCGCAGCCTCGCGATCGGGCATCGCGCTCATCTGGAAGATCGTCCTGGTGGTCGAACTGCTCGGCCGCTCCAACGGCGTCGGCTTCCAGATCCATCTCTATTTCCAGCTCTTCGACGTCGCCGCCATTCTTGCCTACACGCTGGCATTCGTGGCGGTGATGCTTGTCATCGAACTTCTTCTGGTGCAGCCCGTTGAACGACACGCGACCCGTTGGCGCCGCCGCCCCGCTTAGGGTCGACATCGCCGAGAAGACTTTCAGGTCCGCGCAAGGCGTCTCGGTCACGGCGCTCAAGAACCTTTCATTCGAGGTCCGGCAAGGCGAATTCGCTTGCTTGCTCGGACCATCGGGCTGCGGCAAGACCACGACGCTGCGTATTCTGCTTGGTCTCGACAGGCAGTTCTCCGGTTCTTTCCAGCTGCCTGAAGGCGGCTCGAACCGCATAGCCGCCGTGTTTCAGGAACCGACCTTGCTGCCGTGGCGCACGGTGGAGCAGAATGTCAGGCTGGCACTGCCAAAAGGCCTGCGAACGAAAAATCTCGACGGGCTGTTTGACACTCTCGGCCTCGCCGGCATGCGCTCGCTCTATCCGGCCGAACTTTCGCTCGGCCTCGCGCGTCGGGCAGCGCTTGCGAGAGCCTTCGCGACCGAGCCGGCGATGCTTTTCCTGGACGAGCCCTTCGTGTCGCTCGATGAAAGTACCGCCGAACGGCTTCGGCACATGCTTCTGACCGTCTGGTCGGCGCGACCTACGACCGCCCTGATGGTGACGCACAATCTGACCGAGGCCCTGATGCTGTCGGATCGCATCATCGTGCTCTCGCCGCGGCCAGCCCATGTGCTCGGCGTGTTCGAAGTTGGGCTGCAGCGGGAAAATCGTGATCGACAGGCGATCGGCGACCTTTTGCGGTCGTTCTTCGAAAAATTTCCGGGCGTGGCGTGAACCCTTAAATGGATTCGCCACCCAACCGGCAAGGATACTCTAGAAGCAGCGAACGTCGGCTTCCGCTTGCGCGCGCTTCAACTCCGTTCGCGCGGCTTTCGCCGGCGCGCTTTCGCGAAACAGGCCCGCATTTTCGCCTGTCGTCAGAGACATGCTCTTGAAGGTCTCGGCCCTCTCGTAATGGTCGTACGGGAGGATCGAGGCGATGACATCGATCGAACAGGAACAACTCTCCAACGCCTGACGCGTCTGGCCATTGGTCTGCATGCAGCCGAGCACATAATCTACGACCGTCGCCGTCGGGTAGTCTCCCGCAACGCCGGCTGAATTTGCAAGGACCGGTGCCGGTGCAAGGAGGAGCGGCAGGATCGAAAATCCAACATATCTGATCATGAGAATCCTCCGGTTGCCGGGGGCGCGGTGCATCGAGACTGCATAATCCGCGCCAGTTGGCGACATGCCGAAAGCCCGGTCAAGCTCTCATCGCCGCCATATAGGACCAAAGGAGGAATGCCCGGCCCATCGTCGACAGCGTTTCGGAGCTGCTTCGTGACTCGCCTTGCATCCGTCTTCCTAGGTTCTTTCCGCACCTCACTCACGACCGATAAAAAATAATGGCCATCACCAACACCGTCGCCAAAATATGTCTAAATAAAATACAACCGCTATCACATGGATAATACATTTAAGCGCGATTCATTCCTTTTTATTATCCATTTACCACCATTCTGCAGCTTGGCATCGTCAAAAGTTTCCACTCTTCCTCTATATATTGCGATGCAACAAAAAAATATTGCACCGCAAAATTTCCAAAGGGTTTTTCCTTGCCTGACATTTTGCAATGACATAGCCTTACCTTGTTTCCGGCTTCAAGGACGCCGCTGTAATTCGGGAGCGGCGGCAGTCTTTCGTAGGCCAACTGGGCGGGTGCAGGGCTAGGCTAGGTAGGTAGAGGTCAGGAATTTGCCTCTTCTGAACTGGTTTAGGTCGTGACACGCTGCCGGAAATACTTCCCACGATGAATCGCGTGTGCAAGCTCTTACGAGCTTGAAGATCGATTTCTTGTTATCAACCTGGGAGGATTTTAATGCGCGCACTTACGCAAGCTACCTACATCGCAACGACCTCTGCGCTACTGTCGTTTGGCGCGCTCTATACAGCGTCAGCCAACGAAGAACTCGCGAAAATGGCCAAAAGTCCCAAGGACTGGGTGATGCAGACGGGTGATTACGCCAACACCCGTTATTCGACGCTCAAGCAGATCACCAAGGAGAACGTCAAGAACCTGCAGGTCAAGTGGACCTTCTCGACCGGCGTGCTGCGCGGCCATGAAGGCGGACCGCTGATCATCGGCGACGTGATGTATGTTCACGCGCCGTTCCCGAACACCGTCTACGCCCTCGATCTCAACAAGGACGGAAAGATCCTCTGGAAGTACGAGCCCAAGCAGGACACGAACGTCATTCCCATTATGTGCTGCGACACGGTCAATCGCGGCGTCGCCTATGCGCCTGCCGATGGCGGCCGCCCGGCGATGATCATTCTCAACCAGGCCGACACTACCGTCGTGGCGCTCGACGCCAAGACCGGTAAGCCTGTCTGGTCGGTCAAGAACGGCGAAAACACCGATGGCGGAAAAGGTGAATCCGGCACGTCGGCGCCCGTGGTCGTCAAGGACAAGGTTCTCGTCGGTGTCTCCGGCGCGGAATTCGGTGTCCGCGGCTGGCTGGCCGCCTACAATCTGAAGGACGGCAAGCTCGCCTGGAAGGCTTATTCGGAAGGTCCGGATGCAGACACCCTGCTCGACCCCGAGAAGACCACCCAGCTTGGCAAGCCGGTCGGAAAGGACTCCGGCACGAACACCTGGGAAGGCGAGCAGTGGAAGACCGGAGGCGGCACGACATGGGGATGGTATTCCTATGATCCCAAGCTCAATCTCGTCTACTACGGCACCGGCAATCCCTCGACATGGAACCCGGTTCAGCGCCCCGGAGACAATCGCTGGTCGATGACCATCTTCGCCCGCGATGCCGATACCGGCATGGCCAAATGGGTCTACCAGATGACCCCACATGACGAATGGGACTACGACGGCATCAACGAGATGATCCTGGTCGACGGCATGGAGGTCAAAGGCAAAAAGCATGATGTGCTGGTGCATTTCGACCGCAACGGCTTCGCCTACACCATGGATCGCGGCACCGGCGAACTTCTCGTTGCCAAGAAGTACGATCCGGCGGTGAACTGGGCGACTGAGGTCAACACGGACCCCAAGAGCAAGGAATACGGTCGTCCGCAGGTCGTGGCGAAATACTCGACCCAGCAGAACGGCGAAGACACCAACTCGACGGGTATCTGCCCGGCAGCGCTTGGAACCAAGGACCAGCAGCCGGCCGCCTACTCGCCGAAGACCGGGCTGTTCTATGTGCCGACCAACCATGTGTGCATGGACTATGAGCCATATAAGGTGAGCTACACGGCCGGCCAGCCTTATGTGGGCGCCACGGTGTCGATGTATCCCGCGCCTGGCGGTGACGGCAACATGGGCAACTTCATCGCCTGGGATGCTGCCAAGGGCGAGATCGTCTGGTCGAAGCCCGAGCAGTTCTCGGTGTGGTCGGGCGCGCTGGCGACCGCCGGCGACGTCATCTTCTACGGAACGCTCGAAGGCTACATCAAGGCAGTCGATGAGAAGGGCAAGGAACTCTACAAGTTCAAGACCCCGTCCGGCATCATCGGCAACGTCACGCCGTTCGAGCATGACGGCAAGCAGTACATCGCCGTTCTGTCCGGCGTCGGCGGATGGGCCGGCATCGGCCTCGCCGGTGGATTGCTGTCACCCGACAACGCCGCTGCCTGGCATGGCGCCGTCGATCAGGGCCGCGCTCAAGGCGATCAGGCCGCGGTCGTCGGAACCGCCGGTCTCGGAGCAGTCGGTGGCTACGCAGCACTTGCCGACTACACGACGCTGGGCGGCCAGCTGACCGTCTTCGGCCTTCCGGACTGATATCCGGGAGAGGCCTTAGATCGAAGGCCTGAAAATACGAGAGCCCGGATCACCCGGAGGTTACAGCCGGGCTCTCGATGTGGCGCCCACCCACTTCGATCGATGCCGTTCGCGACGGCAAACCCCTTGTCCTTGGCAAATTAAGGAAGCGTCTGAATGTCTTTTCGCATCGCAGTTACCGTTCTCGCCCTGACCCTTCTGCCTTTGGCCGGCTCAACTTTGGCACAGGCCGAGGACAGCGCCGAAAAAGCCAAGGTGGTGAAGGACGAGGGCGGCAAGTATTTGGACGCGGATGGAAATCCAACCTACAAGATCGAAAACGGAACCGTGGATTGGTACACGTTCAGCGGTTATCGCCGCTATCACTCGGACTGCCATGTCTGCCACGGACAGGACGGGACGGGTTCGAGCTACGCGCCGGCCCTGGCGAACAGCCTGAAAAACATCGACTATCCCACTTTCCTCTCGATCGTCGCCCAGGGCCGCAAAAATACCGGCAACGGCAAGGAAAACGTCATGCCTGCCTTCGGCGACAACAAGAACGTCTATTGCTACATGGACGATCTCTACGTCTATCTGCGCGCCCGCGCCGATGGCGCGGCACCCCGCGGCAGGCCGCCCAAGCACGAAGACAAGGCTCAGGCGGCCAAGGATGCCGAAAAAACCTGCATGGGGGGATGAAGTGACCGCTCGCGTTGCATCGAAGCCGCGCATTGTCTTGCTGATCCTCGGCGCGCTCTCCATGTCGCCGTCGAACGCCCAGGCGCAAGGCGCAGGCCTCGGGGCAGCGGGCGAACTGGTCGACCCGGATACGCTGCGTGTCTGCGCCGATCCTTCGAACATGCCGTTCACCGACCAGAACGGCCAAGGTTTCGAAAACAAGCTGGCCGAGCTGGTTGCCAGAAAGACGGGAAGGAAGTCGGTCGCCTACACATGGTTTCCGACCGTCATAGGCTTCGTGCGCAACACGCTTGCCGCCAACCGATGCGACGTCATCATGGGCTATGCCCAGGGCGATGAGCTGGTGCAGAACACCAACGCATACTATCGCTCCTCCTATGTGCTTGTGCATCCGAAGGGCGACGACCTCGAGGGTGTCGAGACGATCGAGGATCCGAAACTCACCGGCAAAAGGATTGGCGTGGTCGAACGCACGCCGCCGACCGCCAACATGGCCGCCAACAAACTCTTGCGAACGGCGAAAATCTACCCGCTGGCTGTCGATACCCGCGTCACCCCGTCGATGGGAGAGGTCGTGATCAAGGACATGCTTGCCGGCAAGATCGACGCAGCGATCCTGTGGGGACCGATGGCAGGCTACTACGTCAAGCAACTCGACGCGAATGTCGCGATCGTCCCATTGGTCAAGGAAAAGACCGGCTCGCGCATGTCCTACCGCATCACCATGGGAGTACGTCCATCCGACCAGGAATGGAAGCGTACGCTCAACAAGGTGATCCGGGAGAATCAGGCAGAGATCAACAAGCTCCTGCTCGACTACAACGTGCCGCTGATCGACGAACATGACAACGCGATCACGGCCGCGCCGGGATGAGCTTGATGGGTGCGAAACTGGACAGGCGATGGAGGCAGGAACCGATCTTCGAGACCGATAGTTTTCTTAAGTTGTTTGAGAACCAAGTGTTTCATTTGTCCATTTGTGAGGTGATGGACGAGCCATTGCAGTGCCCGCAATGGCGCCAACGACACGACCAGCCCCTTCGGGCTGGCAAAAGAGGAGAATGCCATGAAGAAGAAGAGCTGGAAGAAACCGACCATGTGCCAGGTTGCTGCGGGCTTCGAAATTTCGCGGTATCTGCCTGCTGAAATTCCTCCCAGGAAGTAGGCCGCAAGGGTGCATGTTCCTGGCAACAGGGGCATGCACCCGCTTGCCGCGTGAGGTCTTGGCGACGGGCTTTGCCGCGGGAAAGGCGGGCGCGAAGTTGTTTACCGCCGTGAGTTTTCTGCCGGCCAAATGGGCCGCGGAGCAGGCACTGCCATGCGCGTGAAGATCATCGGATCGGCGGCGGGAGGCGGCTTTCCGCAATGGAATTGCAACTATCGCCTGAGCCGCGCGGCTCGCGCCGGGATGTCCAGCGTGCATTCACGAACCCAATCATGCATCGCCGCATCCGCGGACGGGACAGGCTGGGTTCTCTTCAACGCGTCGCCCGACATTCGCCAGCAGATTGCGCAAACGCCTGAACTGCAGCCAGCAGCCGACGCGCCGCTGCGTTCGACGCCTATCCGCGCGGTGGTACTGACCAATGCCGACATAGACCATATCGCCGGCCTGCTCAGCCTGCGTGAGCGACAGCCTTTCGCAATCTATGCAACGGCACAGGTGCTGGCGACGCTGGAGGCGAATTCGATTTTCAATGTTCTCGATCCGGCGATCGTGCCGCGGCGCCTTCTGGCGCCAACGGAGGAACTGGCGATCTGCAATGCGGACGGCCATGAGACCGGCGTGGTCGTCGACGCCTTTCCCGTGCCCGGGAAGATCGCGCTCTATCTCGAGCAAAGCGGCGATCCCAGCGCCGATTTCAGCTCCGACACGGGCGATACGATCGGAGTCCGCATCGCCGGTGTCGGCAGTCGCGGCGCTGTCTTCTACATCCCGGGCTGCGCGCGCATCGATGCCTCCCTGCGCACTCGCGTGGCCGAGGCCGCCTGCCTTCTGTTCGACGGCACCGTCTACACGGACGACGAGATGATCATTGCCGGCGTCGGCCAGAAAACCGGTGCGCGCATGGGGCACATCGCAATGTCTGGAGAGGCGGGTTCGATTGCCAGCCTGGCCGATGTGAGGATCGGCCGCCGTATCTTCGTCCATATCAACAACACCAATCCTGTTCTCGACGAGAATTCCGCCGAACACGCGGCGGTCAAAGCGGCTGGCTGGGAAGTCGCCAGCGATGGCATGGAGATGGAATTTTGAGCGATTTCCGCGACGCGGCCAGAGGTGGCCTGTCCAAGAGCGAGCTCGAGGCCGTGCTGCGGCGGGTCGGTGACGAGCGCTATCACAACCGCCATCCCTTCCATCACAGAATGACCGGCGGCGCCCTGTCGAAGGCCGAAATGCAGGCCTGGGCGCTGAACCGCTATTGCTACCAGGCCGTCATTCCGCGCAAGGACGCCATGATCCTGGCACATGCCGAGGATCCGGCGTTTCGCGCTGCCTGGCGCAAACGCATCCAGGACCACGACGGCGAGGACGGCTGGAGCGGCGGCATCGCGCGCTGGCTGCATCTGGCAACCTCGCTCGGGCTCGATGCCGAAGCCGTCAAGAGCGAAAGGCTGGCGCTGCCGGCGACCCGTTTCGCCGTCGGCGCGTACCTTTCCTTCTGCACGAACCGGACGCTGCTCGAGGCGGTCGCGTCTTCGCTGACCGAGATGTTCTCGCCGCTCATCATCGGCGAGCGGGTGCCGGCGATGCTGGCGAAATACGACTACATCACCGAGGATACGCTGGCCTATTTCAGCCGGCGGCCCGAGCAGGCATCGCGCGACGCCGACTTCGCCCTCGCCTATGTGCTGGCCCATGCCGATACGGCGGAGCGCCAGCAACAGGCGATCGATGCGCTTGTGTTCAAATGCGATATACTCTGGGCCATGCTCGACGCGCTTCAACATGCTTATGGCGCGCCGGGAAACATACCGCCCGGCGCCTTCCGCCCGCAGGCAGCCTCATGATGGCGCTGCGCGAAAGGGCCATAGTGTCGTTGCAATCGGTGCCATCGCTGCCGAAGCATGTGCGCATACAGTACGACCCCGTGCGGCAGGCCTTCGCCGTGCTCTCGCCGGAGAAGGTATTCTGGCCGAACGAGATCAGCCTCGACATATTGCGCCGCTGCGACGGGCAGTCCACGGTCGGCCACATCATCGCCGATCTTGCGGCCGACTATGACGCCGAGCAGGAGGCCGTGGCGGCCGACGTCATCGCCTTCCTGCAGGAATGGTCGGACAAGCTTTTGGTGAAGCTATGAGCGAGCCCATTCTCCCTCCGATCGGCATGCTGGCGGAACTGACGCATCGCTGCCCGCTGCAGTGCCCTTATTGCTCCAACCCGCTCGAATTGCTGAAAGCCAATCGCGAGCTCGACACGCAGACCTGGCTCGATCTCTTCTCGCAGGCCGCCGATCTCGGTGTTCTGCAGGTGCATCTTTCCGGCGGCGAGCCGACGCTGCGCCGAGACCTGGAGCAATTGATCGCCGGGCTTTCGGCGCGCGGCGTCTACGCCAACCTCATCACCGCCGGTATCGGCATAGCCGAAGGCCGCATCGAGGCGTTTGCCGAAGCCGGGCTCGACCACCTGCAACTGAGCTTTCAGGGCGCCCGGCCGGCAACCACCGATCGCATCGGCAACCATCAGGGCAGCCACCAAAAGAAGCTGGAGACGGCACGCCGCGCGCGGGCGGTCGGCCTGCCGCTTACCATCAATGCGCCAATCCACCGTCACAATATCGAGGAAGTGCCGGAGTTCATCGATCTTGCCCTTTCGCTGGGCGCGGAGCGGCTTGAGATCGCCAATGTCCAGTATGCCGGCTGGGCGCTGGCCAATCGCGATGCGCTGATGCCCGATCTTGCTGCGGTCGACCGGCAGGCCGACATCGTCGCGGCGGCGCGCGAGCGGCTCGCCGGCGTCATCAACATCGATTTCGTCACGCCGGACTATTTTGCCACCTATCCCAAACCGTGCATGGGCGGCTGGGCGCGCGACGCCTTCATGGTCGCCCCGGACGGCATGGTGCTGCCGTGCCATGCCGCGCAGACCATTCCTTCGCTTCGCTTCGAGCGCTTCGGAGAGCGCACGCTTGCCGAAATCTGGACCGATTCACCGGCATTCAACGCCTTCCGCGGCACCGAGTGGATGCAGGAGCCGTGTCGAAGCTGCGAGCGTCGCGAGGTCGACTGGGGCGGCTGCAGATGTCAGGCGATGGCGATTGCCGGCGACGCCGCGGCTACGGATCCAGCCTGCATCAAGTCGCCGATCCACACTCGCATGGCGATGCTGATCGACGCCGCGTTGGCGGAGGCCACGCCCGGGGCAGATGAAAACGGCGCGGAGAATTTCATTTTCCGGCGGATAGGCGCCACAACTCGGCCGGACGTACCCGACCACCCGCCCATTCACCAACCACCGTCGATGGCGACATTGCGGAGCCGCTGATCATGTCGGATGCGTTGCGATTGGCCTGGACCAAGGAGCGCCGAATGGCCGAGATGAGCCATCAGCGCTGCGGATTGGCGACACGACGCGGGCCTATTGCTAACCGTGGTCCTTTGCCTCTGACGGGGCCTCGGTAGCCCACCACAAGTCCACAAAATCAAAGCGATGCGTAAAGGTTCGCCACCGAGACTTGGCTAGCTGAAGAAAGAAAAGATCGTTAAATCATTGACAAACAACGACAATGGCGAGCCCGGAGGATGTGCTCAAATTGTTGATTTCATTGATTATTTTGTGGGTTTAAATCAAAAGTCTTCCCGCATTGTTCCGTATGGTTCTGCGACCTGCCGCGCAGTCGAATTTCGCTACGATATGCTTCCCTGACGCCAATTTCGGATTCCAGGCGTCCGAACAAGGGCTCGCTCGCGCCGTTTCTTAGGCTTAGATTGTTCCAACTGGCGGGAGGTCCGTCCCTTGCGAGAAGAGCAACGCAGGCTTGCAGCGATCTTGGCTGCCGACGTGGCAGGTTACTCGCGGCTGATGGCGGCCGACGAGTCGGGAACGCTGGGACGGCTGAGGCGGCTCCGATCTGAGGTATTCGAGCCCAAAATCGCCCGGTTCCACGGACGCATCGTCGGCTCGGCCGGGGACAGCCTGCTGATCGAGTTTGGGAGCGCCGTCAATGCCGTGCAGTGTGCGATCGAGCTGCAGCGCGAGCTGGGCGGCGAGAACGCCGGGCTCCCCGAAAACCGGCGTATGGCCTTCCGTATGGGCGTAAACCTCGGCGACGTGATCGTCGAAGACGACACGATATACGGAGACGGTGTGAACATCGCGGCACGGCTTGAAAAGCTCGCGGAGCCTGGCGGCGTTTGCATCGGGCGCGCCATTTACGATCAAGTAAAAGGCAAACTCGAATACGTCTATACGGATATCGGCGAGCAACGGGTTCACAACATTGCGGAGCCGGTACGCGCTTACCGTGTCATGTCCATCGAGCAATCCCCTACCAGCTCGTCCGTGCCGTCGGCCAAGGATGCGCTTCTGTTCCGCAACCGACCATCGATCGCGGTGCTGCCTTTCACCAACATGAGCGGCGACCCAGAGCAGGAATATTTCTCTGACGGCATCACCGAGGACATCATTACGGACCTCAGCAAGGTCGGGGCGCTGGCAGTCACCGCGCGCAACACCACCTTTGCCCTCAAAGGCAGGTCGATGGATGTCGGCGAAGCGGCGCGGCAATTGCGCGTTTCGCATGTGTTGGAAGGCAGCGTACGCAAGGCGGGTAGTCGCGTTCGCATCACCGCGCAGCTGATCGACGGGATGAGTGGGCATCATGTGTGGGCCGAGCGCTACGACCGTGATCTCAACGACATATTTGCGCTCCAGGACGAGATCGCGCGGGCCATCGTCGATGCCCTGAAGATCCGGCTGATGCCGGCCGAGTATGCTGCCATCGGCAAACGCACGACCGAGAATGTCGAAGCCTATCAATATTACCTCATGGGACGGCAGCATTTCTTGCGCCTGGGCCGTCGCAATCACCTTTCCGCCCGACGCCTCTACCAGCGGGCGCTCGAGATCGATCCCAAGTACGCGCTGGCGCGGGCCGGGCTGGCGCTGGCTGAAGGCATGTTGCTGAGATCCGGAGATCCCAGCGCAAACCTTGTCACCTTGAACGCCGAGGCGCAGCGCGCGCTGGCCTTGGACTCGACGCTGGCGGAAGCGCACGTGGCCCACGCGATGGCGCTTTTCCAGAAGGAGCAAATCGAGCTCGCGGGCGCCGCCTGCCGGCGAGCAATCGCGCTCGATCCCGATCTCTACGAGGCGCACAGGACCTTGGGCGACGTGCTGCGTATGGAGCGCAAGTTTGCAGAGGCCGCGGCCACCTACGAGAAGGCGGCGGAGGTTGACCGCAACAGCTACGGTGCGATGTGCATGCTCTGGGATTGCCGCAAGACCTTGGGCGACGAGGAGGAAGCCCGCAGGCTTTCAGGGGCGTTGCTGACCCGCATCGAGAAAGCCATGCAGCTCTATCCGGACGATGGGGCAGCCTATGCCTATGGTTGTTACATCCTCCACAATCTCGGCCTGGACGAACGCGCCCTCCAGTGGGCCGAGCGCGCGATCACCATCGACCCGGCGGACTATAACAGCCACTACAATGTCGCGTGTTTCCTGGCGGCGATCGGCGCCGTCGAAAAGGCGATCGACACGCTGGAGCACTGCGTGCCGCAGCTCGGATTGCAGCAAGTGCACTGGATGGCGCAGGACGTGGATATGAATCCTGTGCGCGATCATCCGCGCTATCGGGCGCTGATCGAGCGCCTGGAGGTCGGTTTGGCGAAGGCAGAAGGCCAATCGGGAAGCGGAATCGAAGGACGGCCTTCCGGGGCTTAGAGCCATGTCCCGCTCGGGACTGCGAGACGGCTTTAGGTCATGACTTCCGATTCCGAAGGGCCGCGTCGCGCCGGTCGGTGACGCTGCGCCGCCGAGTGACGCAAGCCGCATGCTGCCCAGCTTCTGGGGCAATCTTCACCGACTGATTACGCCCCGACACCTTTTGACCCGCTGCGATGTCTCCCCGCGCCTTCCTGGGAGATTCGGCTCCCGTCACGTCAAAGGGCCTGTTGAGTCATTCAGGTTCTCGAGGCCGGCATGGAAGAAGCCTTACCAACCAACGCCCCGTGGGGCTTCCGATTCTACAAAGACCCCAAGGGGTTCGAGTCCAAAATGGCTGGAGAATACAATAAAATCAAACGTTTAAATTGTTGGTGGCGCTGGCAGTCACATGCGAACCAGTCTCTGTCTGATTTTCCCTGTTAGACGCGCAAAAACAGCGAGTTTTCGGTATTTTTAGGTGCCAGAGCTATTTTTCACCCGAAATCGTGTAGTGGATTCAATGCTTTAGGTGGATTTTCCCTAGTTTGGCTAACAGGGAAATATCCGCAGCCCTAACAGGGAACTTTCCCATAAAAGCGCTAAAGGTTTTTGCCGCATTCAACGCTGGCACCAACACCTTTTGAAGCTTCTCAAAGATGACCGAGCGCCTCTGATATTCTGGCCGCCGCATTGAGTAGCGCAGGTAGAGCGGCTGCACGCCGTGCCTGGTCAAGATCGGCCTTGGGTCCCGACATGGCGACGGCCGCGACTGCTCGCTCGGAGGCGAAAACCGGTGCCGCGAGGCTGATGACACCTTCGCGGGAACCGTCCACCGTCATTGCCCAGCCGCGCTCCCGCGACAGCGCCAGATCTGCCTCGAAGGCGCCGATGTCCAGCCCGCCGGCGCGCGGATGGGCGGCAACCTTGGTTGCCACAGCATCGGGTTCCTGCCAGGCCAGCATTGCACGCCCGGACGAAATCAGGAACGCCGGCAGGCGCGTACCCGGCTGTGCCGACACGTGCGAGATGGTCTCGGCTTCGACCTTGTCGAGGTAGAGGACGTCGTCGCCGTCGAGTACGGCGAGGAAGACATTGAGACCGGTATCGGCATGGAGCGCACGCAGAAAAGGCTGCGCGGTGCGTCGGAGCGGATCACGACTCATGATGCGCATGCCGGTTTCCCAAGCCTTCAGGGTCGCTAAGTATCGGCCGGATTCATCGGCACGGCGCACATAGCCGAGATCTGCGAGCGTACCGAGCAGGCGCGAGACATTCGAGCGCGTCAGATCCAGTTCGCGGCCGAGTTCGGTGGCACCTCGCGGCGCATTGCTGACGGCAAGCGCTTCGAGGAGTTGCAGGCCCTTGCGCAGTGTCTTGTCCATCAATCCCCGCGCTCCGCCTCGCCCAGCTCGATCGTCAGCATCAACGTGCTCAGGCTCTTGCCATGCGGATCTTGCGCCAGCGACCGCGTCACGCCGCCCCCTAGTGCATTCTCGATGACGAAGTTCAGTGCCCACAATTTCGGCAGTTCATAACGGCGCACCGGGCCTGCCGCGACATGGCGGAAGGCTTCCGTGACGCGTTCCGCCGTCAGACACTTGCGCAGGATGTTCCAGGCCTTCTCGTCATAGGCAATGACCGAGACGTTCGACGTGTTGCCCTTGTCCCCGGCGCGAGAATGCGCAAGGTCGTAAACGCGGGTGCGGGTCGCATTCTTGTATGACGCGCCTTCATTGCACATGGCCGACTACCTCCACCCGAGGCCTAACGTGACGGCGCGGCAGCAGAACCGACTTCACCGCCAGGACCTCCTGGACGCCCAGGCTGTAGCCGCCGCCCGCGCCGGCTGGACCCTGCATGTGCAGGCCGCGCACTTCGGCGCCAACGGCGGCGGCCGCGTTGCGGTCGGCGCTCCGCGCGGCGACCCGCAGCCTGACCTCGTACGGCTCCGGGCGGAAAGGATCCTCGCCGTGGAGGCTCGAAATGCCGATAAGGTCGACCCGCATTTCCGGATAGGCATAGCCAAGGCTGTGGAGCCTTTCCCTGACCACTTCCGCACCGAGGCGCGCGCGCGCAACCGCGTTGATCCCGGCAAAGCCCATCTCGCCGATGCCGATGTAGCCGTCGAAATAACCTACGACCACCTTGTAGCTGTCGGTGCGCGGGCGGGCGGCGGCGCCGATGACTTCGACGCGCTCCCTGCCGCGCTGGATGAAATCGACACCAGTGATGTCGAGCACGCAGTCCGGCGTGATGTAGCGCGACGGATCGTGGATCTCATAGAGGAGCTGCTCCGTGCATGTAGCGCGGTCCAGCCGGCCGCCGCTCTGCGGCGTTTTCGACAGGATGACCTTCCCGTCACGTGTGACGTCGGCGAAGGGATAGCCGAGGCCCGCGAGGTCCTCGACCTCCTTGCGGCCGGGGTCGGCGAAGCAACCGCCGGTGAGCTGGCCGGAGCACTCCAGCAGATGGCCAGTGACGGTGCCGGCGGCCAGGCGATCGAGATCGTCATAGGACCAGCCGAAATGATGCAGCATCGGCCCCAGGAACAAAGACGGATCGGCAACTCGCCCCGTGACCACGATCTCCGCGCCCGTATCAAGCGCGACACGCACCGCATCGGCGCCGAGATAGGCGTTGGCCGAGGCCATTCTCGGCAGGATTTCCTCCAGCGGCAGGCCGTCCTCCAGCGTCGTCAGGCTACCGTGCTGATGCAGCAGATCCGAGACATCGTCGCCAAGCACAACGGCGCAGGACGGCTGCGCAAGCCGCAACGCTTCGGCCTCTTCCGCGATAGCTGCGGCTGCACCCTTCGGATTGGCGGCGCCCATATTGGTCACAATACGCACGCCATTGGCACGGCAAGCCGGCAGCACTGAGCGGATGCGCTGGCGCAGCGAGGGCGTATAGCCGCGCGTCGGATCCTTGGAGCGGTCTAGCGTCTCGCGGGCGATGGTGCGCTCGGCAAGGCATTCCATCACCAGATAGTCGAGCCCTCCACGCTCGGCGATTGCCTGCGCCGGCGCAATCCGGTCATCGGCCATGCCCGCACCGCTGCCGATTCGAACGATCTCGGTCATGTCCTAAAATCCAGACTCTTGTTGCGTATTTCAAACTATAAGATCAAAATAGGCGCGGATCAATGCACATCTGTTGGAGGCCGGCGTGTACCCACCAGCCACGGAAATCCGCACGGAAATCGCTTACCGGGTGCCCCACAGTCTGTACCGCAGCGGTGAAACCAGCCGCTGGATCGCGACGCGGCGCGGCGGACCGCTGCATTCGTTCCTCGAAGGCCCATCGTTCGACAGGCACGGAAATCTCTATACGGTCGACCTTGCCCATGGTCGCATATTCCGCTTTTCGCCAACCGGTGAAGCCACTGTCTTCGCCGATTATGAGGGCGAGCCGAACGGCCTGAAGATCCACCGCGACGGCCGCATCTTCGTGGCCGACCGCATTCACGGCCTGTTGGTCTTCGATCCCGTCGCCGGAACCCGCGAAACACGGCTGGCTGGCCCGGGCTCCGACTGTTTCCACGGCCTCAACGACCTCGCCTTCTCCTCCACCGGCGACCTTTACTTCACCGACCAGGGCGACAGCGCGCTGGAGGCGCCGTTCGGCCGGGTCTTCCGGCTGCGCGCCACGGGTGAGCTCGACCTCATCATGGAGGGCCTGGCCGGTCCGAACGGTCTCGTGCTCAACCGCGAGGAAACACTGCTCTACGTCGCCGTGACGCGAACCAACCAGGTGCTGTCGTTGCCGCTGCTGCCCGGCCATGCCGGCATTCACAAGGCAGGCATATTCCTGCAGCTGTCCGGCAGCCCCACAGGACCGGACGGCATGGCGCTCGACGAGGACGGCAATCTCGCCGTCGTGCACGCCGGGGCTGGGACGGTCTGGCTGTTCAGCCGCCTGGGTGAGCCGCTGTTCCGGATCCGGTCCTCGGCCGGGCTCCGCACCACCAACATTGCCTATGGCGGTGCGGAGCGACGCACCTTGTTCATCACTGAAGCCGAGCAGGCGGTGATCCTCAGAGTTGACTTGCCGACTCCAGGCGTCACGCTCTACTCCCACAAATAGGTCGGCCACTGCACACACATACAAGCGCCCGATACGCCCGCACGCAAAGCTTGGCGAAGCCGGCAAAATTTGGTCCAATCGCATCCGAGCGTGGAGATCGCCGTTGAGCGCTGTGCATCTGATCAGGAGTTATCTGCTCTTGCCCTTTGTCGAGGCCGTCGAGGCGAGAGGCCATGACGCGACGCAGATGCTGTCAGCGCACGGGCTGAAGAGTTCCGACCTCGTCGAACCGCATTTCCGGCTGCCGTTTGCGACCTTCCTGGCGGTCCAGCAGCAGGCGGCCGATCTCGTCGGCGACCCCTGTCTCGGCCTCAGAATCGGCGCGGAGATCCGCCAGGAGCAGGTCGGTTCGCTCGGCCTGCTGATGGCCACGTCGCGCACCCTGCGCGAGGCGCTTTTGCATTTCTCGCATTGGGGCGCGTCGATGCAGGAAGGCTGGGAACTCGAATTCATCGACACGCCCGAGGGCGCCGACTATGTCTATCGCGTGCATCAGCTCGGCGTTTCGACAAGACAGGACGTCGAATATTCCCTGGCCAATATGTGTAGCCTGATCCGCACCCGCATGGGGCGGGCCTGGGCGCCAACGGAAGTCCATCTCGGACATTCCAACCCTTCGCGGGCCCGTGTCTACGAGGGTATCTTTCGAGCGCCGGTCTTCTTCGACCAGCCCGTCAACAAGCTGGTGATCGCCCGGCAGGACCTGATGCTTCGTTCCGAGCGGGTGAGCTACGCCCTGCTGCCGATTGTCGAAGCGCATCTTCAACTCGCCCGCCAAGCGACCACGCATGGCGAGGATCTGGTGCGCCAGGCCAGCCTGATCGTTGCTCAGTCGATGGGGCGACGGACGGTCCAGATCGGCGACGTGGCGGCCAAGCTCGACATGCCGGTACGCAGCCTGCAGCGCGCGCTGGCGGAGCGGGGCACGAGCTTTCGCGACATTGTGCGACAAGAGCGCCAGCGCGTGGCCGAGAACCTGCTCGCGCAGGGGCGCATCAACTCGATCACAGAGATCGCCATCAGCGCCGGCTATGCCGATGGCTCGGTCTTTTCGCGCGCCTTCCGGGCCTGGACCGGCGGCGCGCCAAGCCGAAGCCCGTTGCGCAAGAAGGCGCGGTAGTCAGCGGCATTTGCGTGATCAGTGGCCCAGCGGCGGCAACATCTTCATGCCGGCCATCTCATTGATCACCGAGCGGTAGCTTTCATAGCTGCTGACCGTGCCGAAGAAGCCGAGGCGCTTTACCTTGTCGGCGTTGAGGAGCTGCGGAACGGCCGACAGGATATAGTCGAGCAGGCCGAAGATGCGGTCGATGTCGGTCAGACGCACTGGGGCCAGGCCGTGCAGGCGCGCGAGTTCCGCCCAGGCCTCCTGCACCGCCGGACGCTTCGCCCATTCCGAAAAGGTGAAGGTGAACCGCATGCGGCCTCTCGGTCCAAAACCGCGCGGCGGATCATATTTGAAATCGACCTGCCGGTAGGCCGAAACGTCGTCGGACGGCGGCGTGTAATCGATGCCGTACCAGCCGGCCAGCTTCTGCCATAGCCTGCCCCAGGTGAAGGCGCTGTCGTCCGTCATGTTGAGGCTCTCGTTGGCGGTGGTCTCCGACAGCACCGCCCATTCAGCCATGTAGCCGTTCAGCATCGCCGACGAATTCGTCGCCGGGCATTCCCAGGCGGCGAGATCGCCAGGAAACACCAGCGGCTCGTTCATGTGCCTGCGGATCGAGGCATACATAGCCAGCGGCAGCGTGATGTTCATCGCGGCGTCGGGCACGGCGCCAAGCACCCAGCCCGGGCGTGTCTCCACCCAACTGATGCCGTGCCGCGCGCAGAACGCCTTCAGATAGTCGTGCTGCGCGTAATAGAAATTCGGCTCGAGCCCCTCGCCCACCCTTGGATCGGTCTCTTCCTGCGGATATGTGACCGGGCCAAGATGCACGCCGTAATATTTCATGCCGAACTGCACCAGCACGCGCCTTGGCAGGGAGTCTGCAAGGACCAGCGCCTCGAGAAAATTCTGCAGCAGCTTGAGATTGACCTCGGTCAATCGTTCGGCGTCTTCCCAGATCGTCCTGCCCGGTTCGGCCGGTGGCTGCAGGTAGGCGCAGAAGAAGGCGTAGTCCGCTTTCACGTCCTTCGCCGTCAGCTGCGCGGCAATGGATTGCGGCGAGGCATCGAGCAGATCCATCGCCATATGCTCGACCCCGGGCCCAGGGGTCTCGCTCGTCGCCGGCCGGCGCGAAATGGCCCAGATTTTCGACCAGCGCTGCGGCGACTGAGCCAGCACTCTGACGATGTACGAGCCGGAGATGCCATTTGCGCCGGCAACGATTGCCGTCAGCCCTCGAAGCGTCTCTGGATAGGTGGGAAGCCCATGATAGATGCCACGGGACTGAATGACCTGTGTAGTCATGGGCTTCTCTCTCATCGACGGCCATCAAACTACAGGACTTAGCCCGCTCAGGCGGCGCGCTTGCGGGTGACGAACTTGTCTTGGAGATAGGCCTGCAGCCCTTCCAGCCCACCTTCGCTGCCCCAGCCGCTGTCCTTGACGCCACCGAACGGCGTCTCGGGCATCGCAAGGCCGAAATGATTGAGCGATATGGTACCGGCCTCCACCTCGTTGGCGATACGGTCGGCGGCTTCCAGACCATTCGCGAAAGCGTAGGCGCTGAGGCCATAGGGCAGGCGGTTCGCCTCGGCGATCGCCTCGTCCAGCGACGAGACGGGATTGATCACTGCGACAGGTCCGAACGGCTCGTCGTTCATAATCCGCGCGCCGAGCGGCACATGGGTGAGCACGGTCGGTGCGTAAAAGTAGCCTTCATTGCCGAGGCGACGCCCGCCGGTGCGCACGGAGGCTCCTTTATCCCTGGCGTCCTGCACGAAAGCCTCAACCGCGTCCGGCCTGCGGCCGTGCGCCAGTGCGCCCATCTGGCTCTCCGGCGACAGGCCCGGACCGACCTTGATCGCCGCGCTGCGGGCGACGAAATCCGCGACGAAACCGTCGAAGACGCGCTCATGGACGAGGAAGCGCGTCGGCGAGGCACAGACCTGGCCGGCGTTGCGGAACTTCATTGCGACAGCGAGGCCGGCGACCTTACCAACGTCTACGTCGTCGGCGACGATGAATGGGGCATGGCCGCCGAGTTCCATCGTTGAGCGCTTGACATAGCGGGCGGCGAGCGCGCCGAGATGGCGACCGACCGGCACCGAGCCGGTGAACGATATCTTGCGGATGACCGGCGATGGGATCAGATATTCCGAGATTTCCGCCGGGACGCCGAAGACGAGGTTGACGACGCCGGCCGGCACGCCCGCATCGGCGAAGCAACGCACCAGTTCCATGGTCGAGGTCGGCGTCTCCTCCGGCGCCTTGGCGATGATCGAGCAGCCTGCCGCAAGCGCGGCCGCGATCTTGCGCACGAGCTGGGTCACCGGAAAGTTCCAAGGGCTAAAGCCAGCCACCGGTCCCACCGGTTCCTTCAACACCGTCTGGGTGATGTCGGGGCCGCGCCCGGGAATGACGCGGCCATAAGCGCGACGGCCCTCTTCCGCGTTCCAGTCGATATGGTCGGCGGCGATCACCGCTTCGAGACGCGCCTCGGCAAGCGGCTTGCCCATTTCGCGGCTGATCGCTGCAGCCACCATCTCGTGCCGCTCGCGCAGCAGCGTCGCCGCCTTGCGGATGATGGCAGAGCGATCGAAGGCGCTCTTGTCGCGCCACAGCTTGAAGCCGCGCTGGGCGGCTTCAAGTGCGCGATCGAGGTCGGCCGTCTCTGCGAAGGGAACCTCACCGAGGGTCGCACCGGTGGCAGGGTCGAATACCGGCGCGGACCGCGTGGCTGAGCCACGCGTCCACTCGCCGTCGATGTAGAAAGAAGCGGTCATGGAAACCTCCTGAAGGGATGGCGACGACTAGGCGGCTGCTGTAGCGGGCTTGCCGCTGCGCAGCGTCGAGTGGATCAGGTCGAGGCCGGCTTCCATCTTGTCGATGATCTCGGTGATTTCGGCCCTGCTGATGATCAGCGGCGGGCTGAGCGCGATCGTGTCGTTAGGGCAGGAGCGCAGGATCACCCCGTTCGCCTCGCACAAGCGCACCAGCGTCGGGCCGATCCTGTCGGCGGTGGCGAAATTGCGCCGCTCCGCCTTGTCGGCGACGATCTCGACGCCGGCGATCAGGCCGGCGCCACGGACATCGCCGACCAGCGGATGGTCGCCGAGGCGCCTCTTCAGCTCTGCCTGCAGGAACTCACCGGTCTCGGCCACCCGCGATATGATGTTCTCCTCCTCATAGATCTTGAGCGTCTCGAGCGCGACCGCGGCCGGCACAGGATGGCCGGAATAGGTGAAGCCGTGGCCGAAGGTCCCAATCGCGTGCGTCTCCTCGGCGACCGCATCGACGATCTTCCTTCCGATCAGCACGGCGCTGATCGGCAGGAAGGCTGCTGACAGCGCCTTGGCGCAGGTCAGGATATCCGGCTCGATCCCCATGGTCTGCGACCCCCAATACGAGCCGGTGCGGCCAAAGCCGCAGATCACCTCGTCGGCCACCACCAGCACGTCGTGGCGACGCAGCACCGCCTGGATCTTCTCGTAGTAGGTGCGTGGCGGGACGATCACCCCGCCGCCGCCCATGATCGGCTCCATGAACATCGCCGCGACCGTGTCCGGCCCCTCGGCGACGATCAGATCGTCAAGTTCCTTGGCGCAGCGGCTGGCGAAATCCTCCTCGCTCTCGTCGGGCAGACCGTTGTGGTAGAAGAGCGGCGTCTGTACGTGGTGGAAGCGCGCCAGCGGCACGTCGAACGAGGTGTGGTTGATCACCTGGCCGGTGACGGAGGCCGTCGCCAGCGTGATGCCGTGATAGCCGCGCACACGGCCGATGATCTTCTTCTTCTCGGGCCGCTTAAGCGCGTTGTTGTAGTACCAGATCAACTTGATGGCGGTGTCGTTCGCCTCCGAGCCGGAATTGGCGAGGAAGACCTTGCTCATCGGCGATGGCGCGAGTTGCACCAATCGCTCCGACAGGTCGACCAGCGGCTGGTTCGTCTTGCCGGTGAAGGCGTGATAGAAGGGCAGCTTGCGCATCTGCTCATAGGCCGCGCGCGCCAGTCGCTCATTGTCGAAGCCGAGCGAAGCGCACCACAGGCCGGCGACCGCATCGATATAACCTCGTCCCTCCTCGTCGAAGACCCGGACACCCTTGCCGCGCGTGACCACGAAAGGCTCGATGTTGGCGAGCGGATCGACAAAGGGATGCAAGGCGAAAGCCTTGTCGCGCGCAGCGGTCGAGTTGGGGATCGAAACGGTCATGGCGTCCTCCAGGAAAAAGGCATTCGTCGCGCGGCGCATGACGTCGCGCGCCTCGTTTTGAGTTTCGGATTGGGGGCCGGCGGCTAAGCCGGCCCCCGCGGTGTCATTTCGCCAGCAGCACGTCCAGCGGGATGTTCTTCGAGATCGTGAACTGGTCGATCACCTTCGACTTGCCGTCGACCACGTCCGTCACCAGGAACGGAATCTGCGTCTGGATGTGGACGTCGGGCGTGAAAGTGCGTGGGCCGAGCAGCGAGGGCTCGTCCTTGTAGGTATCGAGCACCTTGACCACGGCATCGGAATCGAAGCTCCCGGCTTTCTCGACAGCCTTTGCCCACAGCTGGATAGCGACATAGCCGTCGAAGACGCTCTGGTTGACCGGCGGCGCGCCGTATTTTGCCTTGTAGCGCTCGACAAAGGCGTTGACGTCGGCGCGCGGATCGTCGCCGCGGAAGGACCCCTTCGCCAGGCCGACGAAATCCTTCAGACCCGGAGTGGAGTCCAGCCAGTAGTCGCCGTCCATCGCCGTCCCGTTCAGGATCGTGGAGGTGATGCCGGCCGCGCGCAGCTGGCGCGCCACGCTGGCGGCGCCCGGGATGTAGGAGCACAGCATGATGACGTCGGGCTGCGCTGGCAGCGCCTTGATGCGGGTGATCTGCGAGGCAATGCTGGTATCGCCGTTCTTGAACGTGTCCTGGCCGACGACCTTGGCGCCCTCGAGCTGCGGGAACTGCCAGTCGAAACCGGCGCACAGGCTGCGATCATACTGGATGCTGGTATCGACCAGCAGGTAGCCGGTGCGCGCCTTGCGCTTGGTGTAGGACCACTCGGCCATTGTCGCGCCCTCGGCATTGGCAACCGAAGAGGCGCTGTAGGAATGTGGACCGATGCCTTGAACGCCGGCCTTGATGTCGGCGGCGCACAAGAAGATCGAGATAGTGCCTGCCGACTCGGCGGCCAACGCCGAGGGCGAGCCCATGTCGTAGTCGCAACTGACGATCATCACACCGACGCCGTCAGCGAGCAACGTCTGGGCGGCCTGAGCTGCATGGGCAAGGTCGGTGCGGGTGTCCTCGATCACCGGCTTCAAGGTTTGGCCGAGCAGCCCACCCTTGGCGTTGATCTCCTCGATCGCAAGCAGCGCGGCCTGAGTCGCGCCCTTGTCGTAGGCTTCCATCCAGCCCGATTGGGCGATCGCGAAACCGACTTTCATATCTTCGGCAAAGGCCGGAGCTACAGTTGCGGATATTAGGCCAAGACCGGCGCAGGTCGCTGCGAGGCCGCGCAGAAGCATATTCCCCTTCATAGTGTGTGCTCCACTGTGGTTGTCCCAACGTTGTTTTTTGAGTTGCTCAGGTCGCGATCGAGCTTCCCGAGCAGGGAAGCGGGCAGTGTGATCTCGCGATCGCCGACGAGACCTTGCGGACGCTTCACAAGCGCCACGCACATTGCGGCCGCGATCAGGAAGTTCGCGGTCCCGGCAGGGATGCTGAAGCTGAAGCCGAACAGCTCGACGCTGCCTTCCAGCCGGATCAGAACTTCCATCGCTGCCGAGATCGCCAGCACTCCAGCCACGGCGCCAGTCAGGCTGAGCATGCCGCCGACGATCAGCATGGCGAGGGCGAGCAGCGTCGCCCCGAAATAGAAAGAATCCGGGCTGATGACGCCGAGATAGCGCGCTTGGAGATTGCCAGCGATGCCGCAGACGAAGCCGCTCAACACATAGGCGAGCAGGCGAACGCGAAAACCACGTATGCCGCAAGCTTGAGCCGCGATCGGATCTTCCCGGCACGATCTCAGCGCCAGCCCAGCCGCTGACGTAGCATGGACATGCGCAACAAGAATGGCAAAGATTGCCCAACCGAGCACAGTCCAGATGCCGAGGCCGGTCGGGATGCCGGCCAGCGATCCGACGCCGCCAGTGATCGGGTCGGAATTGGCATAGACCGTATTGATAATGGCGAGCAGGGCGAGCGTGGCGATCGATGCGGCTACCCCCGAAAGCCGCATGATGAGGACGCCGCTGGCAAGCGCCACCAGCGCCGCCAGCAGTCCGCTCGCGATCGTGGCAACTAAGGAGGGCAATTGCGCAGCGAGGATGATCTCCGGCAGCCCAGGCAGCAGCATTTGCTTCATCGCCGGCCGCATGGTCAGCCAGGCGGTGGCGTAGGCAGAGACGGTCGCGAAGCCGAGGTGGCCGAAACTCAGAATGCCGGAGTTCCCAACGAAGATGAAAAGCCCCACCACGAGCACGACGCTGATCAGCGTGCCGATACCAACGCGCACGATGAGCGGCGAAGCAAAGCCTGTAAGCAGCAGAACCGCGACGAGCAGCGCCAGGGACAAAATGACCGGCGTCGCATGCCTGGCGACGAGACGCTGAAGGGGGCGGCCCACGCTCATCTCAGATCCTCTGCGACCGGCTGCCGGCCGAGAACAGGCCGTCCGGCTTCAGCATGAGCACGACGATCACCGCCGCGTAGACGAAAGCATCGCGATAGGGACGCGCCGCGAGCGGCAGGGCGATCTGCAGGAAGACGCTGGCAAGGCCGATCAAATAGGCGCTGACGACGGCGCCGGTGAGGCTGCCGAGCCCGCCGACGACGGTGGCGACGAAGGCGACGAGCAGGATGCCGTCACCCATTCGGATGTCGGCGATGCCGGTCTGCGGCAAGGTGAGCAGGCTGGCGGTGGCGGCGAGCGCGCCGGAAATGCCGAAGGCGGCGAGGATGACCCGGTCGGCCGGCACGCCCAGCATGCGCGCCATGAGGAAGTTCTCCGACGAGGCCCGCATGGCGGTGCCGAAACGCGTGCGCTGCAGGAAGAGGGTGAGCGCCAGGAGAGCAAGCGCGGTGACCGCCAGGATGACGAGTTGCAGTCGCGGCACCATGAGGCCGCCGAACATGACCGGCTGCGTCAGCGCCGGCCACAGATCGAGCGCGATCGGACGACTGCCGAACATCATCAGCAGCAGGTTCTGCAGCGCCGAGCCGAGCCCGAAGGACGCGATCATCATCGTCGCCGGCTGCGCGCCGCGCAGGTGGCGGAAAAGCAGCACCTCCGACGCCATGGCCAGCAGCACGCCGATGGCGAGCACGACCGGCACCAGCGCCCAGCCGGGCAGAAGGCCTATGAACGGGCGCGAGATGCCCTCGCCTGCCGGCACCAGCAGCGCAAAGGCGCAGAAGGCGATGTAGTTGCCCTGCGCGAAATTGACGAGGCGCATGACGCTGAAGATCATGCCGATGCCAAGCGCGGTGAGCGCATAGATGCTGCCGAGGCTCAGCGCGTCGATCAGGTTCTGCGCCAGGTTGAGCATCATGCGGCCGCTCCTTCGAAACCGAAGAAGCTGCCCTCGAGCGATCTTTCCGCCGCCAGGTCACGCGCCTTGCCGGAGCGCACGACATGGCCGCTGCGCAGCATGAGCAGGCGCGCATCGACCTCGACGGCGCGCAGGAAACTCTGTTCGGCGATGAGGAGCGTGAGGTCGCGCTTTGCCCGCAGCGCCAGCAGGATATCGTAGACCTGGTCGATCAGCTTCGGCGCGAGGCCGAGCGATGGCTCGTCGATGGCGATCAGCGAGGCGCGCGTCATCAGCGCTCGCCCGACCGCCAGCATCTGCTGCTGGCCGCCGGACAAAAGGCCCGCAGGATCGTGCAGCCGCGGCTTCAGCGCCGGCAGTTCCGCCAGGACGAAGTCCATATCCTCCTGTATCCCTGCGCGGTCGCTACGTAGGTAAGCGCCAATGGCGAGGTTCTCGGCGACCGACAGCGAACCGAAGATCTCGCGGCCTTCCGGCACCAGCGTGAAGCCAAGCCGCACGATTGCTTCACTGCGCAGGCCGGCCGTCGACTTCCCTGCGATGGCGATGCTGCCCTGGCTCGGCGCCAGCACGCCGGCAATCGCCCGCATCAGGGTGGACTTGCCGGCGCCGTTCGGGCCGGCAAGGAAAACAATCTCGCCAGGCTCCACGTCGAGCGAGACATCGCGGATGGCGGTGAGCGGTCCGTAGCTGACACTGACGTCGTGAAGCGAGAGCATCGTCATGCCGCAACCTCCGCCCGTGCCGCTTCCTGGCGCTCCAGCGACGTGCCGAGATAGGCCTCGCGCACAGCCGCGCTGGCGCGGATCGCGTCCGGCGCGCCGGCGGCGATCTCGGCGCCGCTGTCGAGCACATGGATGTGGTCGCAGACCGAAAGGACGAGCGTGATGTTGTGCTCCACGAGCAGGACCGCGACACCCAACTCCTGGTGGATGCGGCGGATCAGGACACCAAGCTCGGTGGCCTCCTGCTGCGACATGCCGGCCGCCGGCTCGTCGAGCAGAAGGAAGGCGGGCTTCTCGACCAGGGCGCGCGCGATCGCGGTCCGCCGCTGGTCCGCATAGGAGAGCGTTGCCGCCCGCCGCTCGCCAAGTGCTGCGATGCCCATCCAATCGAGCGTGGCGTCGGCCGCGAGATCGGCCTGGCCGCGCGACTTGCCGAGACCGACCGCCGCCGCCGCGACATTTTCGTGCACCGTCAGCGCGGAAAACAGGCGGCCGGCCTGGAACGTCCGGCTGATGCCGCGGCGGCGCAATTCGCTTGGCGCGAGGCCGAGGATGCTGTCGCCGTCCAGGGTGATGGTCCCCGCAGTGGGGGCGATCATCCCAGTCATGACGTTGATGCAGGTGGTCTTGCCGGCTCCGTTCGGCCCGATCAGCCCGATGACCCCGCGCCCGCCCAGAACGAGCGACACGCCGCGCAGGGCCTTCAGTCCGCCGAAGGCCAGGTCGACCGATTGGAGGGCAAGCTCACCCATCCCGCTATTTGCTCCAGAATGCGACGGTACGCTTCTCGAACGCACCGCGGTACTGGCGCGTCGTCTTCTGGAGCAGTTCGCCGGAGCCCCAGTCGAGGATGACGGCGTGGCGGCGGATCGCGTCCAGCATGCCGATCTCGCTGGCCCGATAGCGGGCCGCGACGGCCTCCGCATCCTCACGCGCCCAGGCGATGCGGTTGGCGCGGATATAAGCACGCTCAGTGCGCGTCGCCTCCTCGTCGATCTCGTATTCGAGCAGGTCCGCATCGATGACCTTGAGGACGACTCCATAGTCGATCCTGGCACGGCCGACGGTGACATAGTCGTCGATCACGTCCTCGCGCACGGCTTGCGGATCACGCTCGAGCGGATCGCCAAAGCCGCCGCCGCCCGAGGTCGGACGGCTGAAATGGTCGCCAGGCCGAACCGGCACATCGGAGAAGACCGCGCCCATCCATTCGCCCTTGTCCGATCCCGCGCGCGTCAACGTGATGCCGTGAGGCACGCCAGGCAGGCCGCCCTGGATGCCCCACACGACGGACCGCTCACGGTCGCAGATATAGGACATGACTGTGGCGTCGACCTCGAGCATGGTGCCGCGCTTGATCACGCCGACGCCGCCCCGCCATTTGCCGGGGCCAGCCGAATCCGGCAGCGCCTGGTATTCATCGGTGATGATCGGCGAGCCGCGCTCCTGGCCCTCTACCGGCTGTGAGCGCAGGCCGGTGCCGAACAGGAAGGTCGTCAGGTTGCAGCCATCCTTGCCGTTGCGCCCGCCCCAGCCGCCGGGTAGCCAGTCGTAGAACATGAAGGTCGGACGCTCGGGCTTGCGCGCGTCCTGGCCGCCGGTGAGCAAATATTCGGAATGGAAGGTGCAGGCCATGGCGCGCTCGGGAATGATGCGCGACCACATTTCGGCGACCGAATTGACGATCTTGTCGAAGGGCATCAGGAAGCCTGTCACGGCGACCGGCCATTTGGCGTTGACGATGGTGTTCTCGGGCGCGATGACCTCGATCGTGCGGTAGAATCCGGAATTCAGCGGCAGGTCCGGAAAGAAGTTCTTCATCGCCGCCACGCAGGCCGAGAAGGTGCCGCCAAAGGCCGAGTTGTAGAGCGAGGCGACCGTCGGATGCGAGCCGGTGAAGTCGTAGATCGCCTTCTCGCCGGTGAGCGTCAGCTTGATCTTGATCGGGATCAGCCCCTCGCCCGCGCCAAGGTCGCGGTCGAGGAAATCCTCCGTCTCCCAGGTACCGCGTGGCAGTTCGGCCAGCCGCTGGCGAGTGGCGCGCTCGACATAGTTCTGGACGTCGGCGAAGCCGGCCTTGACTGTCTCTTTGCCGTATTTCGCGACGAGGCGCTGGATCTCGCGCGCGGCGATCATCGTCGCCTGCGCCTGCGATTGCATGTCGCCGATGATGGAGGCCGGATCGCGCGTCTGCGCGGCGATCAGGTTCGCCACGTCGTCGCAGAAGCGGCCGGCATGCCACAGCCTGACCGGCGTGATGCGGATGCCCTCGCGGAACATGTCGCGCGCCATCACGTCGAAGGAGCCGGGCGTCGAGCCGCCGACATCGGTCCAGTGGCCGTTCGACTGGGCGAAGCCGATGACTTCGCTGTCGATGAAGATCGGACGGATCAGCCGCACGTCGGAGAAATGTGTGCCGCCGGCATAGGGGTCGTTGATGGCGTAGACGTCGCCGTCCTCCATGCGGCCCTTGAACACGCGGATCACGTCCTTGCAGGTCAGATGAAGCGTGCCGACATGGCCGGCGAGATCCTGGTCGCCCTGGGCGACGGAATCGCCATTGACGTCGCTCAGCCCGTTGGAGAAGTCGCGGTTGTAGATGACGAAGGAGTAGCAGGTCCTGAGTATCTGCTCCGACATCTGGTTGACGGAGTTGATGAACGAGTTCTTCAGCACTTCGAAGGTCACAGGATCGAGGGCAAATCCTTCGGCGCGCTGCATTGCGGCGGCAGTGTTCATGGCTCAGGCCTCGAAGCGGATGACGATGTTGAGGAAGCGGTCGATCTCGGCGGTTACATCGGGCGGCACGACGGTGGTAGAGTCGAACTGTTCAATGATGGCCGGGCCGACGAGCCTGGCGCCCGCCTTCATCTCCTCGCGCTGATAGATCGGCGTGTCGGCGAACGGCTTGTCGTCGAACCACACCGTGCGCCGCTCCTTCGGCACCGGTTCCTCGCTCGACAGGGCATGCTCGGCGAGCGTGGCTTTCGGCGTGACGCCGATGGCGCTCAGATTGACGCGGTAGATGTCGACCAGCGCGTCGTCGCGGCGGAAATTGTACTCGCGCTCATGCAGCGCATGGAAGGCGGCGACGAGCTGGTCCACGGACTGCAGCGCCGCGCCGAACGGCACCGACAGCGAGCGCCACTGGCCCTGGTACATCATGTCGACGGAACGCTCGAGGATGACGTCCTGGCGTTCGACCCCCTCTTGCCGCAGCAGGTCCCAGGCCTCGTCTTCGAGCTTGGCGAACAGCGACATTAACGTCGCCATGTCGGTCTTGCTCGCCTCGCTGATGAAGGTCTGGCCGAGATCGTGCTGGACATCGACGAGCAGACAGCCGAGCGCCGAGGTGACGCCAGGATTGGGCGGCACGATCACGACCGGGATCGCGAGCTCAAGCGCGATCTCGGCGCCGTGCAGCGCGCCAGCGCCGCCGAAGGCGACGAGAGCGAAATCGCGCGGATCGTAGCCGCGGCTGATCGAGATGAGCCGCACGGCGTCCGCCATGTTGGCGTTCGCCACCTGGACGATCGCGTTTGCGGCGGCATGCACTTCCAGTCCAAGCGGTTCGGCGACCCCCTTGGCCACCGCCGCTTGCGCGAGCTTCGGATCGAGCGACATGTGTCCGCCGGCGAGGCTGGTGCCTTGGCGCCCCAACACGACATTGGCGTCGGTGTTGGTGGGGATCATGTTGCCTCGGCCGTAGCAGGCGGGTCCAGGATTGGCGCCGGCCGACTGCGGGCCGTTGCGCAGCGAGCCGGCCGGGTCGATCCAGGCATGCGAGCCGCCGCCGGCGCCGATCGTCAGAAGCTCGATCGCCGGAAAGCGGATCGGATAACCAAATTCGATGAACCAATCCTTGGTGACCCGGGAGCGCCCCTCGCTGGCCAGCGAGACGTCGCAGCTGGTGCCGCCCATATCGAGGCCGATTGAGTTCGGGAAGCCGCATTGCGAGGCGATGTGACGGCTGGCGATGGCGCCGGCGGCGATACCTGAACCGGCAAGGCGGGCGGCGAACTGCTTGGCGCCGCGGGCTGTCATCACACCGCCGCCAGAGTGCAGCAGCAGGAGATCGCGCTTGTAGCCTTCGGACTTGAGCCGCGCGTCCAGCGCGTTGCAATAGTCGCCGACGACGGGCGCGAGCGCCGCGTTGACCACGGTGGTCGAGAAGCGCTCGTGCTCGAAGATTTCCGGTAGGGTTTCCGACGAGGTCGTGACAGGGATGCCGTCCAGCTCCTCGAGCAGGATTTCCTTCATCCGTCGCTCGTTGGCGCCATTGGCGAAGGCGTTCATGAAGCAGACCGCGACGGCAGCAACGCCGCGCTTCTTCAGGATGCGGGCGACGTGGCGCGCTTCATCCTCGTCCAGCGGCTGGCGAACCCTGCCATTGGCATCCATCCGTTCGGCGACTTCCAGACGGTCCCGGCGTGGAATATAAGGCCGTGCCACATCCTTGTAGGTATCCCAGAGATCCTCCTTGTCGGCGCGCCTAATCTCGATGATGTCGCGAAACCCTTTGGTGCAGACCATCGCCGCGCGAGGCAGCCGCCGCGTGATGAGAGCGTTCGTGGCAACCGTCGTGCCATGCGCCAGCAGCGCGACGTCACCCAGCGCGACATTGCCCCGCTGCAGTCCGGCCATGAAGCCGTCGATCGGGTTTGGCGTCGAGGGCACCTTGGTGACGCGGATCGACTTGCTGGCGTCGTCCATGATGCAGACGTCGGTGAACGTCCCGCCTATATCGATCGCGACACGCAAAGATGTCATTCTGGCACTCCCATTCCTATGCTGTCGGTTGGCCGCGCGCCTGCGGACCCAGCAAGGGCTGCTCACGCACTTCCGGCCTGGTTTCGGGTCTTTGCGACTTCAGACAAGGCCATTCCCGGCCCTGCCTTCCCCTTTTTTGTTGCAATCAGCGTCGCAGTGTCTGTCAGACAATTCTTGGCATGTTACGCCAACTTTAGTGCGATTTACGCCAGACGATCGAACTCACGGCCCTCCTTTGGACGAAGTCTCCGCAGGCTCTTTTTAAGCAGAGGAATGCACGCCGGTTCGAGCGAACCGGGAGCGGTTCGCGCCGTTGCGATCTGCGTCTCAAGCAAGGGCTAGGAACGATCGCTGCCTGCCCCTCGCGGCCTGACAACGCGTCAGGTCCGGCTCGGCAATCCTAAACGTGATCGCGAGCCAGCAGGAAATCGGCGCAGCGTTCGGCGATCATGATGCATGGCGCATTGGTGTTGCCGCTGACCAGCGTCGGCATGATCGAGGCGTCCGCTATGCGAAGCCGTGGCACGCCGATCACCCGCAACCGGTTGTCGACAACGGCCATTTCGTCGATACCCATCTTGCAGGTGCCAGCCGGGTGATAGACCGTCTTTGCGAAGGCGCGTGCGTGCTGTTCGAGCTGCGCATCGCTTTTGTCACCATCGCCCGGCGCAAGCTCGCGAAAGCCGAGCGCCCGCATCGATGGCGCGCGAAGGATTTTTCGAGCGAGCTTCAGGCCGCGCACCAGGGTGTCGAGGTCTTCCAGCCGAGTGAGATTGTTGCCGACGAACATGATGGGGTCGTTGGCTTCCCGGCTGCGCAGCGAGACCTTGCCGCGCGAAGCCGGACGCAGGATGCACGGATTGATCGACACGCCGTGCCCGTCCATCGCTTCGCGAGTGGCATCTCCAACCAGCGCCGGGGTGACGTGGAACTGGACATCCGGCCTGCCGTGCCCGCTGGTGTCGACGAAACCGCCGGTCTCGACCACGTTGGACGTCAGAAGACCCGATCGCGCGAACAGATATTGCAGGCCGTTCGCGACAGCTCGCAGCCCCTTGTCCTGGCCCTTGAGCGAGATCGGCCGGTCGGTGATCCCGTAGACCGACGCGGTGATGTGGTCCTGGAAGTTTTCGCCCACGCCCGGCAGATGCCGCGTCGCCGGAATTCCGAGACCGGCCAGTTCCGCTTGCGGACCGATTCCCGACAGCATCAGCAGCTTCGGTGTCGCCAGCGCGCCGGCACACAGCACGACCTCCTCCCTCGCGCGCGCTTCTAGGACTTGCCCGGCCTTGCGGTAGCGGATGCCGACCGCGGCGCCGTTTTCGAGCACCACCCCTTCCGCCGCTGCTTCCACATGCAGCGTCAGCAGTTTCGAGTGACGGACAGCCTTCAGATAGGTAGCTGCCGTCGATCCGCGCCGGGCGGCGAAGGTGGTCGTCTGATAGAAACCGACACCAGCCTGCGCCGCGCCGTTGAAGTCGGGATTGTGAGGCAGGCCGACCTCCTGCGCGGCTCGCACGAAGGCCGAGCTGATCGGATGACGATAGCGTGGCTCCGACACTTTGAGCGGGCCGCCGACGCCGTGAAAGGCGTTGGAGAAAGTCTCGTTGTCCTCGCTGCGCCGGAAGATCGGCAGCACGTCCTCATAGCCCCAGCCGGCGCAGCCGAGATCGCGCCATGTATCGTAATCCTCGGCCTGCCCGCGAATGTAGATCATCGCGTTCACCGACGATCCGCCGCCCAGCGTACGTCCCTGCGGTACGGTCAGCACGCGACCGTTGGCGCCGGGTTCGGGCTCCGTCCGGTACATCCAGGTTCGCTTTGTGCCGAGCACGCGCACGAACGTCGCCGGGATATTTATGAAGGGCGTGTTGTCGCGCGGACCGGCCTCCAGAAGCAGGACATTTCTGCCGGCACTCACCAGGCGGTTGGCAAGCACGCAGCCGGAGGATCCGGCGCCGACGATGATGTAGTCGTAGGTCTGCAAACCAGTGCCCCTCAGGCGTGCCTGTCCGACGGCGTCCCGCATGGCCCGCAGTGTCGCAACCACTTGTCGAGCATGAGGCGTTCCTCTTCTAGTTCTCGGTCGGACGCGGCAGCACGGCCACGGCAGCGGCATATTCCAAGGCGATCGAGCGGACGATCTCGGCGGCCGGCAAGATGTCGCCGACAAGCCCGACGCTCTGGCCAGCTTCCAGCTTGCCCTGGTCGACATCGCCGTCGAAGGCAGCGGCCTTCAATGTGCTGGCGGCAAAGATCTCGCGGCGCGCTTCGTCGGCGACGCCGCTGTTTTCGGCCTCGTTCATCGCTTCGGCGAAGCGGTTCCTGAGCACGCGGATCATGCCGAGGCCGCGGCCGACGACGAGTGTGTCGGAGATCGAGGCGCCGAGGAGGCGCTGCCGGTAGGCGTCATGGAGCCTGGCCTCTCGCGAGAGCATGAAGCGGGTGCCGAATTGCGCGGCGCCGGCGCCGAGCGCGAGCGCGGCCGCCAGGCCGCGACCATCGGCAAAGCCGCCGCCGAGGACGAGCGGCATGTCGGGCACCGCCTTGGCGATCGCGCGGCCGAGCACCAGCGTCGACACGAGCTCCGGCGGCGGGTGGCCGCCCGCCTCGCCGCCGACCGCGATCAATCCGTCCACACCCGCGTCGGCGGCCTTCAGCGCATGCTCGGCGCCAGCCACCACATGCAGGCAAATGGTGCCGATCGCCTTGAAGCGCTCCAGATATTTCCTGGGCCCGCCCTGCGAGGCGATCAGCACCGGCACGCGTTTCTCGACCAGCAGATCGATGATCTCGTCCACGCCCTTGCGGTAAAGCGGCAGATTGACGGCAAAGGTCCGGTCGGTGCCGGCGCGAACCGCGTCGATGGCCCGTGCAAGGTCGTCGCGATACATGGGACCGGCCGCGATGACGCCGAGACCGCCGGCACGTGACACGGCGAGCGGCAAGGCCGCGTTCGACGACGCCCAGGACATGCCGGCCTGGATGATCGGCAGATCGATGCCGAGAAGCCGCGTGACTTGTGTGTCGATCCGCACGATGCCGCCTCAGAGGCCGAGCAGGCCACGCGCATGCGCGGCAAGCTGCTTCTTCTGGATCTTGGAACTGGCGGTCATGCCGATGGCCTCGAAGCTGTCGACGATCCAGACGTGACGTGGCACCTTGAAGCCGGCCATCTCGCCCTTTGCCCAGGCCTTGATGTCTTCGGGGGCCGCCGAATGACCCTCGTTGAGGATGACGAAGGCGGCGGGCACTTCGACCAACCGCTCCTCGGGCACGCCGACGACCGCGGCCTGCCTGATCGCCGGATGGCGGTGCAATGCGTTCTCCACGTCGGCCGGCGAGACATTCTCGCCACCGACACGGATGATCTCCTTGGCGCGGCCGAGAAAGGTCAGGCGCCCGCTGCGATCGAGCACGCCGAGGTCGCCGGTCGCCAGCCAGCCCTCGGGGTCGAGCGCTTCGGCGGTCTCCTTCGGCTTGTCGAAATAGCCGAGCATGACGTTCCAGCCGCGCACTAGGATCTCGCCGCTTTCGCCGGCCTCCGCGTCGCTGCCATCGGCGCGGCGGATGCGCACGCTGACGCCTGGCTCAAGCCGCATCGCGGCTGTGACCCGGATCTCCTCCGGTTCCCAGAAGCAGGATTGCGCGACGTTGGGAGATGCCTCCGAAAGCCCATAGCCAACCACGCATTCGCGGGCGCCGAGCTCGTCTATCACCCGCCGCACGATCGTCGGCGAGGCGGCCAGCCACGCGCCGCGCAGATGGAGCTTGCGCCGCGCCCTATCGGGATGGTTGAGCAGCATCAGAGCCATGGTGTCGTTGCCGGAAAAATGCGTGCAGCGCTCCGCCTCCATCTGCCTGAGCGCCTCTCCCGCCTCGAAGCGGTCCATGCTGACCAGCGTGGCGGCGTGCTGCAGCACCGACAAGATGGAAAGCGTCGTGCCGGCGACATGGAAGAATGGCCGGGCGCTGTGGAAGCGATCGGCTGGCCGCAACCCCATTCTGAAGCCCGAGAACCAGGCATTGGCAAGCATGTTGCAATGGGTCAGCACCACCCCCTTCGGAAAGGAGGTGGTGCCGGACGTGTACTGGATAAGCAGCGGATCGTTGGCGCTGCATGCCTCGATATCCGGGGCGCCGGTGGCACTTGCGGCCTCCACAGAACCCCATCCGACCGCGCCTTGCGGGACGTCATCACCGATCACGATGACCTTCGCCAGCGCCGGCATCACATCGTCGGGGAGCCGCCGATCGACAGCCGGACAGACCTCCCGCAACATGGCGATGAAATCGATTTTGAAGAGCTTGTCGCAGGTGATCAACGTGCTGACGCGCGACTGGCGCAACGCATAGGCCATTTCGCTTGCGACGAAGCGAGTGTTGATCGGCACGGTGACCGCGCCAAGCGAACCGAGGGCTAGAAAGATCGTCACCCAGCGCACGGAGTTGCCGAGGCAAAGGCCGACGCGGTCGCCCTTGCGTATGCCCTGGGCAGAAAGGCCGGCACTCACACATCCGACCTCTTTGGCCAAGGCACCCCAGGCGATGCGCCCGTCCGAGGCGACAATCGCCTCGACATCGGGAGCGGTTGCCTCCGTGCGGCGCAGCGCCTCTGCGATCGTGAGCGGAAAGAAGCCCGCGAGATCGAGCTCAGCCTTCGCCATTGCCCGCTCCAGCCTCGGTCTGTCGGATGAAGTTCCTGATGCCGTCGCGCCAGCCGCCGTCGGCAAGACAACGCTCGATCGCTGCGAGCTCGATGCGGATGCCGTTGCCGAGGTCCGTCTCGTGGCCAAGGTCTACAGCCTGTTTGGTCAGCGCGATCGCCAGCGGCGGGGCGGCCGCGATGCTTGCCGCAACCTCCTCGCCCGCCTTGGCCAGGTCCTCGTGCGGCACAACGCGCGCGACGAGGCCGCGCTGATAGGCCTCCTCGACCGGCATGATGCGGCCGGTGAACAGCAGCTCCTTGGCTCGCGCCTTGCCAATGACGCGTTGGAGGCGCTGTGTAGCGCCGACGGTTCCCCATTGCGGTTCGGGAAAACGGAAGGTGGTCTTCTCGGATGCAATGGCGAAGTCGCAGCTCATCAATATTTCACCCCCGGATCCGACCACTGGCCCTTGTGTAAGCGCCACCACCGGTTTGCCGCAGCGGGCGATCGCGTCATAGGCCGCGAATGAGGCCCTGCGGCGTTCCAGCACCCAGCGTTCGTCCTTGTCGACACGCTCCTTGAGATCGGCGCCGGCGCAGAAGACCGGGCCGGTCGAGGTCAGCAGCACCGCCCTTATGTCCTTGTCGCCATCCAGTTCCTCGAAATGACGGCGCAGGTCGAGACACATTTGCAGGTTCAGCGCGTTGCGCGCTTCCGGACGACTGAGGACGATATGGACGACAGGTCCATCGCGGCGGCAGATAACCGGTACTGGCACGCTCATGCTCAAATCACTCCTTCGGCTTTCAGCGCAGCAATCTCGCGGGCGTCAAGCCCGAGTTCCTCGGACAGTATCCGACCCGTGTCGGCGCCAAGCCGCGGCGGGCAGCCGATCTGTGGATCGTCGAATCCATCGAATCGCACGGGCGTCCGCAGGGCCGGGAAGCGCCCCGCGCTCGGATGCTCGAAGGCGCCAACGACGCCTCTTGCCGTCATATGAGGATCGTTCAGTATCTCGCGAACGGTGTTAACCTCTCCGGCGGGGATGCCGGCCGCCCGCAACTTTTCGGCCAGCTGCGCGCGTTCGTGCATGAGGATGGCGGCGCGAATTGCCGCCATGACGCGTTCACGCTGGGCGACACGTTCGGCGTTCTTGTCGAGCGCGCGATCCGCCGCGAGCTCGGAAAGCCCGAGCGCGGAGCAAAGCCCGGGCCAGTGCTGGTCGCTGCCGCTGATATGCAGCCAGCCGCCGTCGCGGCATTCAAACGCGGCGGAAGGAACGCGGCCCGGATGCTCCGTTCCGGCGCGCGCCACGTCTTCGTCCAGCGCAAACAATCTGGCGGCCGCGAGCGCCAGCAGGCTTGCCTGTACATCCATCATCGACAGGTCGACACGGCAGCCCTTGCCATGCCGCGCTTTGCCGACCAGGCCGCCCAGTATGGCAATGGCGACCCACAGACCCGAGCTCAGATCGGCAATCGGCACGCCGGCCTTGGCAGGAGGTCCGTCGGCATGGCCAGTCAGATGCATGACCCCGGAAAGGGCTTGGAAAACCGTGTCGTAGCCGGGGCGGTCCCGATAAGGCCCGGTTTGGCCAAAGCCGGTGCTCGATACATAGATCAGTCCGGGATTGAGGTTGGCGAGCTGATCATAGCCGAGGCCGAAGCGCTCCATCTCGCCAGGCAGAAAGTTCTCCACCACGACGTCGCAAGCAACCGCCAGCCGCCGCGCCAGATCCTGCCCCTTCGCCGATTTCAGGTTCAACGTCAGCGACCGCTTGGCCCTGTTGAAGGCGAAGAAATAGGCGCTCTCGCCGCCGGCCACGCGCGGCTCGAAACTGCGCGACTCGTCGCCGGTCCCCGGGCGCTCGATCTTCGTCACCTCGGCGCCCATCTCGGCCAGCATCTGCGTGGCCATCGGCCCCGCGAGCACCCGCGAGAAATCGAGGATGCGTATTCCCTCGAGCGGGCTCATGCTTCGTCATCCCTGAAGGCGCGCATCCTGGCGTTGACGTCGCGGCCTACCGCCATCGCCTCGTCATAGGGCAAGTCGGCGACCTGGTAGTAGAGCGACTTCACCGCCGCCATCGCGCGTGGATTGGCGGCCGCCCATTGTTCGGCAATCGCAACGGCCGCCTCGATTACTTGATCCGGCTCGACGACACGATTGGCCAGGCCGAGCTTGAGCGCCTCCTCGGCGCCGATCAGTCGACCGAGGCTAATCATCTCGAAAGCCGCCTTGCGTCCCAGCGAACGTTGCAGTCCGGTCATCACCAGCGCCGGCACGATCGAATGCTTCAGCTCGGGATAGCCGAACTTGAGGTCGGCGCCCGCCACCATCATGTCGCAGCCGATCGCAAGGCCCGCGCCGCCGCCAACGGCTGCGCCGCGCACTGCCGAGACGACCGGCTTCGACAGTTTCTGCAGCATCGCCTGGGTGCGGCAGGTGAGATCCGCCCGACGTTCCACCGCGTCCTGATTGGCCGGGGTGAGGTGTTTGAATTCCGACAGATCGGCGCCGGCACAGAAGCCGCGCCCGGCGCCCGTGAGCACGATGGCTCGCACATCGGCATCGCCATCGGCCGCCTCCAGGGCGTCATGCAAGGCCTGCGTCAACGCGGTGTCGAGTGCATTCAGCTTGTCCGGACGATTGAGCACGACGACGCGCACCGGACCTCGGCTTTCGATCGCCAGCAGCGGAGTTTCCATTGTCTGTCCCATGCCGAATTCCTAGCTGACAAATCCATAGCCGGCGCGGGCCACGCGGCTCTGTAGCGGCCGACCGAGCAGCTTTTCGCACAGCAGCGAGGCCTCGCTCAGACGATCCAGATCGAGGCCGGTTGCGATGCCTTCGGCCTCGAACAGGTTGACCAGGTCCTCGGTCGCGACATTGCCGGTATAGCCCTCACCGTATTGGATCTGCGCCGGATGACCGCCGACGCCACCCAGTGCGCTGTCGAACCAACGGCAGCCGGCCTCGTAGGCGGCCGCGCAATTTGCGAGCGCCGTGCCGCGCGTGTCGTGGAAATGCGCGATTGCCGTCACCTCCGGCATATCTTGGGCGATGCGCTTGAACAACGCGCGCACGGTTGACGGCGTGCCGTGACCGGTCGTGTCGCCCACCGTGACATGCCGTACGCCAACCGATGCGAAATGCGCGATGTCGGCGATCACCGCACCCTGATCGACACGTCCCTCGAACGGACATCCGAAAGCCATGGATACGACCCCAATGAGGCGAAAATGACCCCCGGCCAGCACGGCCATCTCGGTGACATTGCGCCATTGCTGCTCGCGTGTCGTGCGCAGATTGCGTTCGGTGTGCGCTTCGGTCGCCGAGACGAGCAGGCTCAACTCTTCCGCACCATAGCCGGCTCTGAAGTCCGCCAGCGCGCGCTCGACCGCTTTCCGGTTCGGACAAGTGGCCTTGAAATACACATACGGGCGCCGGCGAATGCCCCTCAGCACTTCGGAGGCATCGGCGAAAGCGGGGACCTGAGCAGGATGACTATAGCTGGTTGCTTCGATGCGAGAAAATCCGGCCTCGGCCACGGAGTCTATGATCCCGATCTTAGCCTGCGTGCCCATGGAGGTAGGCTCATGCTGCAGGCCATCGCGGGCAAAGCACTCACAGATCACGACCTCGCGGTTCATGAGCTATCTCACTCTCATTGGGACAATGACGTCAGCGTGCGGCCGAGCGTCTCGGCAAGCTGATCGGCATTCTCTCGCGAAAAGACCATCGGCGGTCTTATCTTGAGCAGGTTGCGCTGACGTCCGGTGATACCGACCAGCACACCGCGCTGCTTCAGATCCTCGATGATCGCGCGAGCCGTCTCGGGAGCTGCCGCGTAGCCATCCCGGTCCTTGACGATCTCGACGCCTACGAACAGGCCGGTGCCGCGGACGTCGCCTATGCGACTGTCGCGCGGCATCAAGGATTTCAGGTTGGCACGCAGATAGGCACCTACGTCCGACGCGTTCTGCTGCAGACCTTCGTCGCGCAGGACGTCGAGCACGGCGAGACCCGCAGCCGCCACGACCTGGTTGCCGCCGAACGTGTTGAAATAGCGCTCGTTCCTGAGAAAGCCTTCGACCAGCCGGCGACTGGTGGCGACGACCGCCAGAGGCAAGCCGTTGCCCATCGGCTTTCCCATGGTGACGATGTCGGGCGCAATCCCCGCATGCTGGAAGCCCCAGAAATGCGTCCCTGTACGGCCGAGGGCCGACTGCACCTCGTCGGCGACGACCAGAGCTCCGGCCTTGCGCACCTCCGTCATCGCCGACTCCAGATATCCGGCGGGCGTGTTGTAGAGCCCGTCGCTTGCAAAGACCGGGCAGAAAAACAGCGCCGCGGGTCTATGTCCTCGATTCGCAAGATCGCCGATGGCATGCCGATAGTGCGCGGCATACTCATCGGCCGTCTGCCGGAGGCCCGGATCGCTGGTTTCCCGGGATTCTGGCGCCGGCACGGCGGCGACCCAGCTCTGCCGACGTTCCGGCGGGATGGTCGATGTATCGAGCGCCCCGATGATCGTCGAGTTGCCGTGGAAGGCGGAACGCGTCGCGACGGCGCCATCCGCGCCGGTATTCGCCGCGGCGATGCGCCAGGCAAGCTCATTGGCCTCGGTGCCGGAGCAGACGAACATGCAAACCTCGAGCGGCTTCGGCAAGGTGGCGACCAGCCGCTCCGCATAGTCCACGATCAGATCGCTCGGGTAGCGGGTGTTGGAGTTGAAGATTGCAAGCTGGCGGCTTGCCGCCTCGACGACCCGCGGGTGGCAGTGCCCGACATGCGGAACATTGTTGTAGGCGTCGAGGTAGCGCTTCCCGTCGCTATCCGTCACCCACACGCCCTCGCCGCGAACCGGCAGAAACGGCGTTCTGTAGAATTCTTTGTAGACCGGGCCCAGGAAGCGGTCCCGGCGTTCCATGAGCACGTCATACATCCAACTGATCCTTATCTTAAATCCGTGTCAGAGCCGGGCAGCCTCGGCGAGGCAGTCGTGAGCTTTCCGCTCATCCAGCGCCTCGCAACGCGCAAGCGCTGCCCAGCCAAACTTGCTGATGTCGTTTCGATAGGAGGTGGTAGCGGCCGGGTTGGTCCTGCTGCGCCAGGCGACGATCAATTCTCGCATCGCCAGCCTCGACTGAACCAGGACCGGCAGGACGGCGATCTCCTCGTCCCGCAACGGCAGCGCCCTTGCATAGCCTGCGACGATCTCCGTCATGACCGACGATACGTCGTCTTCGCGATAGAGCTGGTGGGCGACTACAATGGCGATTTCCGCCACAAGGACGGTTCGGACCATGTCGCCGAAATCGATGAAGCCGGAAACGGTGCCATCGCGGCCGATCAGGATATTGTTCTGATTGAGGTCATTGTGGATGATCTGCCGGCGCAATGCGGGCATGCGCGGCGCGACGACTCTGGTGAACCGCTCGAAAACCCGTCCCGCCAGCGCTCTTTGACTGTCGTCCTCGACAAATCCAAGCTTGCCGCTGAGAGCGGAGAAGTGAACGAGATCCCAGATCAGCGACCGCTCCGCCGCCGGATGCGCGTAGTCGGCGAGCGCGACATCGAGCCTGGCGCTGAGCTCGCCGAGCTTCGTGCGCTGGGCGGACGTAGCTCGGTGACCGATCACCGGCTCGCCAGGCAAGAAGCTCAAGACACGCAGCAGGCAATTGCGACCATTCCGCTCGAGCGGGACAATCATGCGGCCATCCAGTGCAGGGATGACGCGAGGGACCGGCAGCAATGGATCCCGCGAGGCCAGATGGATCAGGCCCGCGTTCTGGAACGCGATCTCATCATAGGCATCTGCAGGGCCTGAAATTTTGGAAACGAAAGTACGACCGTCCGAAGCGTCGACCCTGAAATTCAAATCGCGTTCGCCGCTGATACGCGAAAGCGAGCCTTCGATGCCGAAGTGTTGGCGCAGTGCTGCAGCAAGATCACCGGCTTCGAAGTCCGGCAGTGGCACGGACAAGACCTTGTCGAGTGATGAGGCGGCAGCTTCCGTCATAATCTGTCCCTGCTTCGGCCTGCCACACGCAGCTCAAAGCAAACCCGCTCCATGCGATGCGATGGCGCGAACTCAGCGCACGCACGTCCGACCACTCGCCGGAGTGCAAATGTTCGAGCGCTTTGCCCGCCTATTATTGGTTGCTCTTGTGAACTATATCGTTCACATGGTCAACCATATTTTGAAAGCGAGCTATTCCTCGTCCAGTTGATCGAGGTCCGACTGGCTGGCCAATTGCTTGAGGTCGTGGAAGTAGTCCGAACTGGTGCGGATGACGCGCCGCATGAGTTCAATCAGCATCAGCCGCTCGGCATTGGTGAGCGAGGACAGCATCTGCTCGTTTCGATCGAAAGAGTCGTCGAGCACCTGTTCTGACAGCGCGAGACCTTCGGCGCTGAGACGCAACAGAATGCTGCGGCCATCTTCCGGGTTCGCGGTCTTCTGGATATAGCCCCTGTCGATCAGTCCCGACACAGTGCGACTCATCTGACTCTTGAGCAGGCCGCTGTGCTTGGCCAACTCCTGCAATGGCACAGTGCCCAGGTACTTCAAGACGGCCAGGGCACGCCACTCCCGGGTCGTCACACCGTATTTCGGCCGGATCGACAAGGTTGCGATGCGCGTCGACAGACCGGCCAGCCGCTGGAGCTCGAATGAAAACAAGTCCCGGATGTCCGGTGCAGGATCCTCCCCCAAGGATCGGTTCGCGCGAACGGCGCGATCCTGCCCGGCCGCTGATCTCGGAGCCCCCTCGCCTCGCGAATGGACGGAAGCCGCCCATCCCTGTTTTGATCTGTTCATGATTGGCCTTTACGAAGCTGGGGCGAGAGATCGACTTGGGTCGAAATTTAGTTGACAACGTAAACCAGATAGTTCATCTCATCAACCAGATTGCCACGACCCCGGCGTCTTGTCGATCTTGCGCACGCCAAGCCACAGAGAAGGGCCGGCGCGGCGGAACAGCTCAATCAAAAGGGAGAACACCATGCATTTGAGGCGATTTGCATTTGCGAGCCTGATTGGAACGGCCGTAATTTGCGCAGCGTCGAGCGCATTCGCAAACGATACGCTCACTGTCGCCGGCCTCGGCGGCAACCTGCAGAAGGATCTGAGTGCAACCTTATGGCAACCTGCCGCCGCGGGCGCCGGAGTGTCGATTTCGGAGGAGACGCAGGACGGTATCGCGGCCGTGCGTGTTCAGGTGCAGTCGGGCAGCCCGACTTGGGATGTCGTGCATCTCGGCGCCGACGAATGCGCCGTCGGCAGCAAGGAGGGCCTCTTCGAGCCGCTCGACTATAAGCTGGTCAAGGCGGACGGCTTCGACAAGAAGGCCTACGACAAGGATTGGATCGCGACCAATACCTATTCGGTCGTGCTTGCCTGGCGCACCGACGTCTACAAGGACAAGCATCCGACCAGCTGGAAGGATTTCTGGGACGTAAAGGCGTTTCCCGGCCGGCGCGCGCTCAGCGCCTATCCCCAGGAGATGATGGAAATCACGTTGCTCGGCGCCGGCGTGGCGAAGGATGCCCTCTACCCGCTGGATACGAAGCTTGCGCTCGAGCGGTTGAAGGAGATCAAGCCGAACATTGCCGTGTGGTGGTCGTCAGGCGCCCAGTCGGCGCAGATCCTCAAGGACAAGGAAGTCGACATGATGGCCATCTGGGGAAGCCGTGTCGCTTCGGTCATCAAGGATGGGGCGCCGGTGGAATTCACCTATGAGGACGGCCTTCTCGGCTATGGCTGCATGGCGATCCTCAAGGGCTCCAAGAATGTAGCCGCGGCGCAGAAGTTCATCGCCGGCGTGGTGTCGCCGGAGCTTCAGGCGCGCATTCCCCAGATGATGCCGTATTACGGGCCCTCCAACAGCCTGGCTTTCAAAGTCGGCAAGTTTTCACCCGAGGTGCTCGCGCAATCCAATATGTCGCCTGACAACGTCGCCAAGCAGACGCCGATCGACACGAACTGGTGGCGTGACAACAGTGAGTTGGTACGCGAAGACTATAGCCTCCTGATGTCCAACTAAGGGCTCTGGCAGGAGGGAGTGGCATGACGTCGGGCGCCGTATCCATACGAAATGTCTCGAAGGCATTTGGCGCGTTCAGGGCGCTCGACGACGTATCGCTGGATATCGAGCCCGGTGAATTCCTGACCTTGCTCGGGCCTTCCGGCTCGGGCAAGACGACGCTGCTCAACGTCATTGCCGGTTTCGAACGCCCGGACAGTGGCAGCCTGATGGTCGATGGCGTCGAGTTCATCACCAGGCCTCCCCACAAGCGCGACCTGGGCATGGTGTTCCAGAACTACGCGCTGTTTCCGCACATGGACGTTTTCAACAACGTCGCCTATCCGCTCAAGCTGCGCCGACGCGAGGTGACCGACATTCGTGAACGCGTCAAGCAAGCGCTCGACGTCGTGCAGATGGCGCATCTGTCCGCGCGCCGCATCACTGAATTGTCCGGCGGCCAGAAGCAGCGCGTCGCGCTCGCGCGCGCCATCGTCTTCGAGCCGAAGCTGCTCTTGATGGACGAGCCGCTTTCGGCTCTCGACAAGAACCTGCGCGAGCATATGCAGATCGAGTTGAAACGCCTTCACGACAGGCTCGGGATGACGACGGTCTACGTCACCCATGACCAGCAGGAAGCGTTGACAATGTCGAACCGCATCGCGGTGCTGCGCAACGGCAGGATCGTGCAACTCGACACGCCGACAAACATCTACGACCGACCCAATTGTCACTTCGTGGCGAGCTTCATGGGCGAGACGAGGATGCTGCCTGTCAGCAAGACCAGCAACGGATATGAATTGGCCGGACGCCGGCTGAAACTGGCGCAGCCGCCCTCCCCTTTAGACGAGCAATGGCTAATGATCAGGCCGGAGCGTCTCGGCTGGCAGGGCGACGACGAGCGCGACAACCGCATCGAAGGCCTGGTTGTCGATGTCGTCTATCGTGGCGACAGCCATTCCATTTCTCTGAAGCTGCCGGGCGACCATGAAATATCGATCCGGCGCGCGCCGACCGAGAGCAAGCCTCTGCCGGAGCCCGGGCAGACGCTTACTTTGTGGCTGAGGCCGGAAGCGAGCGTGCTGGTGCGGGAAACCTCCTCGTGAGCGTGGCAGCCTACGAAACCCCATCGCTCAACGTCGAGTTGCTTGGCGCCGATGAGCGCCGTCACGGGTTCGCAATGTTCGGGCTGTCCATGCCGGCCCTCCTGCTGGTTGCCCTTGTGCTGCTGGCTCCATTCTCCTGGCTGACCTGGCTGTCGCTTTTCAACGCTTCCGGCGCCCTGTCGTCCGAGAACTACGCTCGCCTCCTGCGGCCCGCTTACATCAACAGCTTTCTCAGCACGCTCGAAGTGTCCGCGCTGGTCACCGGTATATGCGTCTTGCTCGGCTATCCCGTTGCCTACCTGCTTTCGCAACTGTCGCAGCGCGCGGCGCAAATCCTGCTGGTGTTCATCATCCTGCCCTTCTGGACGTCCGTTCTGGTCAGGACATATGCCTGGCTCGTTCTCTTGCAGCGCGAGGGCATCATCAACACCTGGCTGAAGCAGCTTGGGTTGATCAGCGACTCCCTGCCGCTGGTGAACAACTTGACCGGCACCGTCATCGGCATGGTGCATGTCATGCTGCCCTTCCTGATACTGCCGCTCTATTCGTCGATGCGCGCCATCGATCCGGTCTATCTCAGGGCCGCGGCCAATTGCGGCGCATCGCCGGCGCAGGCGTTTCGCCAAGTTTTCCTGCCGCTGTCTGCGCCGGGCCTTGGCGCAGGCAGCGCCCTGACCTTCGTGCTCTGTCTCGGCTTCTACCTGACACCGGCGCTACTGGGCGGTGGCCGCGTCGCCATGTGGTCCACCCAGATCGCCGACGCGGTGTCAAAGTTCGCCAACTGGGGCGCGGCCAGCGCGCTGAGCGTGGCGCTGCTGGTGGTTACAGGCTTTATCCTGCTGCTGATGAGGTGGGGCGTGCAGCGTTTGGGATCATCGGTCGGAGAGCATTGATGCCGAGCCAGCCCGCCTCCTCCACCCAGATCACGCACGGGCAGCGCCTTTGGCTCTACGTGCTGGTGGCGCTGGTGATGGCCTTCCTCGTCATCCCTTGCCTGATCATCATCCCGCTGTCCTTCTCCGACTCCCAGTATCTGGAATTCCCGCCGCGCGGCTGGAGTCTGAGATGGTACGAAGCCTTCTTCACCTCCGATGAGTGGCTGCGCTCGGCTGTCGTTTCCCTCAAGGTCGCATCTTCGACGACGATCCTGGCGACAGTGCTCGGCACGCTTGCCAGCTACGGGCTCCACAAACGCTCAGGCAGCTTCAATGCCGTCGTGCGCGGCGCGCTGATCCTGCCGATGATGGTTCCGCTCATCTTCGTCGCCATCGGCGCCTTCTTCGTCTTCGCTCGACTCAACCTCAACAACACGCTGACGGGCCTCGTGCTGGCGCACACGACGCTGGCCATTCCATTTGTGATCATCGCCGTCGGCAATGGCCTGGCCAGCTTCGACGTCAACCAGGAACGAGCTGCGCGCAGCCTGGGCGCCTCGCCGTTGCGCGCATTCCTGACGGTGACCCTGCCGCAGATCCGGATCGCGGTCATCTCCGGCATGCTGTTCGCCTTTATCACCTCTTTCGATGAAGTCGTCGTCTCGCTCTTCATCTCCAGCGGCGCGACATCGACGCTGACCAAGCGCATGTTCGCCAACATCCGCGACCAGGTCGACCCGACTGTCGCGGCGATTTCCTCCATGCTGGTGGTTCTGTCGATCTTCGTTCTCATCGCTGCGCAATTTGTCCGCCGCGACGGTGTCAAAGCGACCAACGACCGTTGATCCAGCCGCGCCATTCCTGGGGATCCCAATGCTAGCCATCTTCGATGAGCGGCAACTGCTGCATCGCCCGTTGACCCGGATCGCCGGCGGCGAGTTGAGACCCAGTCCTGAACAGCCAGAAAGGATCGCGGCCCTGCTCTCTGGACTTGAAGAGGCTGGTATTGCTGTCCAACCTCCTCACGAGCATTCGTTCGAGATCATCGCGGCAATGCATGATCGCGATTACCTCACCTTCCTGCAAACCGGCTTCCAGGCGTGGCGGAAGCTGCCGGGCGTCGGTCCCGAACTCCGATCAAGCGTCCATCCCGGCCGCCACATGAGCCGCCTGCCCCGCGACCTGCTCGGCCGCGCCGGCTTTTATCAGGCGGACGCCAGTTGCGTGCTGGTGGAGGGAACCTGGGAGGCGGCCCGAGCGAGCGCCAACACCGCCGTCGATGCGATGACCAGGGTGCTGGAGGGAGAACGCTCCGCTTACGCGCTTTGCCGCCCGCCCGGACACCACGCCTATCGCGATCAGGCGGGCGGCTTCTGCTATTTGAACAACACAGCCATCGCGGCCAACCTGGCGGCCTCACAAGAAGCGCGGGTGGCAATCGTCGATGTCGACGTTCACCACGGCAACGGCACCCAGGCACTTTTTTACAACCGGCGCGACGTTCTGACGGTATCCGTGCACGGCGATCCAGCTCACCTCTACCCCTATTATGCCGGCTACGCCGACGAGATCGGAGCCAGTTACGGAGAAGGGTACAATCTAAATCTGCCGGTGCCTCTGATGAGCGGGACAGAAGCATATCTGGCGGCAGTTGCGAAAGCATGCGAGGCGGTTCGGCAGTTCTCGCCGGACGTCCTAATTATCGCCTTGGGACTAGACGCCTCCAAGGACGACCCCTTCGCCTGCATGGCCGTGGACGAACCCGGCTTCCGCCGGATGGGGGAAATCCTGGCCGCGCTGACGAGGCCGACGTTGATCGTTCAGGAGGGCGGCTACCCTTCGCCTATTCTCGGGAGCTCGCTTGCAGCGTTCCTGAATGGATTTGCCGGACGTTGAAACTGCGGGCTGGAACGCCCTGGCGGCATAGCGTCGGCCGGCTCAGCGAGGCTTGAAGTGTGGAGCCCGGCGATCGGCAAGCGCTGCTCAAACGCCGGCGGACGCAATCCCTCTCTCGTGCCGTTCACGCCATGCCGCGCCGGGCAACAGACTTGCGGCGCAGGATCTCGATGACCGCCATCAGACCGATCGAGATCGAGATCATCACCATCGCGGCGGCGATGACGACCGGCGTGAGCTCGTCGCGGATGCCCTCGAAGAGACGCACCGGCAGCGTCACCTGACCGGGGCCGGCGAGGAAGAGCACGATCACGACCTCGTCGAACGAGGCGACGAAGGCGAAAAGCGATCCCGCGACTATGGCCGGGCGAATTGCCGGCAGCATCACGCGTCGGTAGGCCATCCAGGGCGACGCGCCCAGGCTTTTGGCGGCACGGATCAACTGCATGTCGAAGTTCTGAAGCGCCGCGGTCGCGGAGATGACCACATAGGGCGTGCCGATGACGGTGTGGGCCAGGATCATGCCGGTAATCGTGCCGGCGAGACCGAGGCCGGATAGGAACAGATAAAGGCCGACCGCCATGATGATGACCGGCATGACCAGCGGCGCGATGAGGAAGCCGTTGACGATGCTGCGGGCCCGCGGACCAAGCCCGTTCATGGCGATGGCTGCCGACAGGCCAAGCACGGTGGACAGTGCCGCTGCCCCGACCCCGACGACCGCGCTGTTCTTGAGCGCGAGCAGCCATTTGTAGTTGGTGAGCAGTTCCTCGTACCAACGCAGCGACAGTCCGGGCATAGGATAGGAGAGGAACGAGCCTGAACTGAAGGAAAGCGGCAGCACGGCCGCGATCGGCACCAACAGGAACAGGAAGACCAGCACGGTTACCACGCTTGCCAGCGTGCGCCAGATATCGGGCCTCGGCTTGTGCATTGACGAACCGGACATCGCGCTTAGGCCTTCACCACGATTTGGGATTTGCGGCCGAGCAGGCCGTATAGGCCGACCAGCACCAGGACGCATGTCGTCAGCAGGATCGCCAGTGCGGAGGCCAGGCCCCAGTTCACCGTCTGCTTCGTGTAGAAGGCGATGAAGTAGCTCAGCATCTGGTCCTGGCTGCCGCCGACGAGCAGCGGGGTGATGTAGTAGCCGACGACAATGACATAGGAGAGCAGGCAGCCGGACCATATGCCGGGCCACACCAGCGGCAGATACACCTTGTAGAAGGTGCGCGGCCCGCTGGCGCCGAGGCTATAGGCCGCGCGCGTATAGTCCTTAGAGATGCCGACCATGACGCTGTAGATCGGCAGGATCATGAACGGCAGCATGACATGCACGAAGGCGATGTAGACGCCGATGCGGTTGAAGATCAGGTGGACCGGCTGGTTGACGATGCCGCTCCACAACAGCAGCGAGTTGATGATGCCGTTGTCCTGCAACAGCACCACCCAGGCGCTGGTGCGTACCAGCAGCGACGTCCAGAAGGGCAGCAGCACCAGCAGCAGCAGCAGGCCGCGCCAGCGAAGCGAAGCGGCTGAAATCCTGAAGGCGACCGGAAAGGCAAGCACAAGGCAGATCGCCGTCACCACAGCCGATATCCATAGCGAGCGGGCCAGCACGTCGACGAAGGTGGCTTCCTCCGGCTTAACCCGGCCGATGCCGCCACCGTCCTTCTGCTCGAGATCCAGGGCCTTCAGGACGTAGTAAGGCGTGACAGCTGGGGCAGCCCGCCGCATCGCCGTCCAGAAGGTCCGGTCCTGCCATTTGGCGTCGATCGCCACCAGTTGCTGGCGCGGCGGCTGGGTCGAGTCCTTCTGCAAGGCGGACGCCGTCTTGATAAGCAGGCTGCGGTAGCTGGGGATTTCGTAGTTGAGGCGGCGCCCGGCATTGGCGACGTCGCGGCGGTCGGCGACGCGCAGATCGGCCACCAGCGCGTTGTAGACCGCGTCCGGTGGCTCGCCGAAACCATCCCATGCGAGCACCGCCGCGGCAGTCTGCGGCAAGGTATCGCGTACTTCCGGGCTGTAGACGCCCTTGGCCAGCAGCGAAAGAATCGGCCAGACGAAGATAAAGGCCATGAACAGCAGGCAAGGCAGCAGGAGCCCGTGGCGCATCAGCGGCCGACAGACCCTTATCAGGACTGCCCAGCCGCTTCGGCTATAATCCGCGGGAATCGATATGCTGGCCATGCTCGGGTTTTGCTCGCTCGACTATCGCTGCAGACGGCCGGCGTCCCCGGCTTGGCGAACCGCGCCGGGGACGGCCTTTTTCATTTCGAGGCCCAGGCGTTGAACCTTTCGGTCAGCGCTTCCAGATTGTCGTTCCAGAAATTGCTGTCGGTGGGAACCGCTTCCTTGAGATTGTCGCCCACCGGCATGATTGCGATGCGCTCCGGCGACAGCAGCGCCGACGCCTTCAGGTTGACCGGCGCCACCGGCTGGATCTTGGAGAACTCCGCCTGCGCCTCGGGCGAGGTCGCGTAGCTCAAGAAGGCATAAGCGGCATCCTTCTTCTTGGTGCCGCTGACGATGGCCCAATAGTCGACGGAATAGAGCGAGCCCGGCCAGCCGAATTTGATGGCGGCGCCTTCGGCCTGCGCCTCCAGGATGCGGCCGACAAAGGTTGTGGACATGGCCACACCACCGTTGGCGAGCCATTCGGGCGGCTGCGCGCCGGCCTCCCACCACTGGATATCGGCCTTGATCTCATCCAGCTTCTTGAAGGCGCGATCGACGCCCTCCGGTGTGGACAGGACCTTGTATACGTCGGCGGGAGCGACGCCGTCGGCAAGCAACGCTCCCTCGAGATTGTTCTGCGGCTCCCGTTTCATGCCGCGCTTGCCGGGAAATTTCTTCAGGTCCCAGAAATCGTTCCAGCTCTTCGGCTGGTCGCCGGTAAGCTTGGTGTTGTAGGCGATGACCATGCCCCAGCCGATGGCGCCGATGCCGCATTTGGTGATGCCGGGATCCTTGAAGTCGGCCGCCGAGGAGAGCTTGCTCGTGTCGAGTTCCTCGATAAGGCCCTGGGCGCAGGCGTTGAACATTTCAGGCGCGCCCATCTGGATGACGTCCCAGGTGGTGTTGCCGGACTCGATCATCGCCTGGATCTGGCCAAGCCCGCCGGTGTAGACGGCATCGAGCACGGCGCCGCCCGATTTCGCCGTATACGGGTCGAAAATCGACTTGCGCTGCTTCTCGGTATAGGTGCCGCCCCAGGTGGCGACGGTGACGTCCTCGGCGAAGGCATGGCCTATGCCGGCGCCCAGGACCAGAGCGGCCAGCAGACCGCCTATGAGCCTCGATTTCTTCATTTCCTGTTCCCCTTCTCGTTTTCATTTGAGGTTGATATCCGGCCGCCTTCGCAGTCAGCCATGGTCGAGGGCGCGGCAGTCGCGTGCTGCCCAGCCGATCTTGATGCGGTCGCCCGGCGAACCCATGCCGACACCGGCACTGTTCGGGATCTTGACGATGAAGCCGGGCTGCGAGCACAGCGTCGCCGACATGCGCAGATGGTCGCCATGGAAGACGACCTCGTCGATGGTCGCCTCGAAGCAGTTCTCCGCATTCGCGGCGGCAGCGCCGATGACGACGCGCTCGGGCCGGATCGACAGCGTGGTCCGCTCCCCCGCTGCCGAGACGTTGATTGCGGCAGCGCGGATGCTCTGCTCGCCGCCCACGTCGATCGTGCAATTGTCGCCGTCGATTGTCCGCACGATGCCGTTCAGCCGGTTGTTCTCACCGATGAAGCGGGCGACGAAGCTGTTGACCGGCTCTTCGTAGATCTGCTTCGGCGGGCCCAGTTGCTCGATCTTGCCGCCATTGAACACCGCTACGCGGCTGGACATGGTCAGCGCCTCGGTCTGGTCGTGGGTCACGTAGACCACAGTGACGCCAAGCCGCTGCTGGATGTGCATGATTTCGTACTGCATCTCCTCGCGAAGCTGCTTGTCGAGCGCGCCGAGAGGCTCGTCCATCAGCACCAGGGACGGCTCGAACACCAGTGCGCGGGCAAGGGCCACACGCTGCTGCTGGCCACCGGACAACTGACCCGGAAGACGCCCGCCGAGGCTGTCCAGGCGTATCATCGCCAAGGCCTTGGCCACCCGTTCGGCCGTTTCGGACTTGCCAATGCCGCGGGCCTGGAGCGGGAACGCGATGTTCTCCGCGATCGTCATATGCGGGAACAGGGCATAGCTCTGGAAAACCATGCCGATGTTGCGCTTTTGCGGCGGCATCGAGCCTATTGACGCGCCGTCGAGCAGAATATCGCCCGCCGACAGGTTTTCGAAACCGGCCAGCATCATCAGGCACGTCGTCTTGCCGGAACCAGACGGTCCAAGCAGGGTGATGAACTCGCCGCGCTCGATGCCAAGGTTGAGGTCGCGCACGACATTCACGCTGCCGTAGCTCTTCTGGACCCCCGCGAACTCGACAAATCTACTCCGCTGGACGGCACCGCCGCGGGCATGCACCACTCTTACGCCTCCCTTTCCGAAGTCACGCAGTCCTCGCCGGTTGGCGGCACCTTTGCCGATGCCCCTGGGGAGCAACCTGCTCTGCCATAGCGTCCGACGAACCATCGGGACCAAGGCACGATCTCCCCTGACGGGTCATTACAATCCAGCCGAGACCCTTTCTAAGATCGCTTTGATCGTATTGTCAAGAGAAACAGAGTATCTCATAACAAGACGTATAGCGACGCAGGCGCGACACCGTCTTTCGACGATTTTGCATCTCAATCTGTTCCGCTTGAGAAAACCGTGTTCCCGACTATGATACAGAAATTCATCAGTCGACAAGCCGACTCCTCCAGGCGCCAGTCCGAACGATCCCTGAAACGAAAGGTAGAACGTGACCCAATCCAACGATCAGAGGCTTGGCGTGAAATCCGTCCACCTGGCGTTCGAAGTGCTCGAGGCTGTCGCTTTCGAGCCCGGCGAGATCGGCGTCAGCGAACTCGCCAACAAGCTGCAGACAACGAAGGGGACGGTATTTCGCCACCTGCAGACGCTGGTGGATCGGGGCTATCTCATCCAGAACGCGTCGACCCAGCGCTACCGGGTTGGAGCGCGGACCTACCTGATCGGCCGGGCGGCTGCCGAACGCGTTGACATCATAGCCGGCTCGCAGGATGCGATGCGATCGCTTCGCGACGAAACCGGCGAGACGGTGGTGATTTCCAGCCTCAGCAATCGCGGCAACATTGTCCTGAACACCTTGATCGGCAAGTCGTCGCTTGAAATCGGCGTCAGGGTGGGTAGCGTGCTCGAACCGCACGCGACCGCCCAGGGCAAGGCGGTTCTCGCATTCGACACCCAGGGCCTTGCCAAGCAATTGCGGCGCAGGGGCCTTGCCGGGCTGACGCCTCACACCGTGACGGACATCGACGAGCTCGAGCGCCAGTTGGAAGCTGTTCGCATGCGCGGCTATGCAACCGCTGCGGAAGAAATGCTGCTCGGCATCAGCGCGCTCGCCGCGCCGGTCATGGACGGCTCCGGCAAGACAGTGGGCTCGATCGCAATCGTCGGGTCGATCCAGAACATCGGCCGCCAGCCGACGCCCGGGCAGATCGAGGCGGTGCTGCGGGCGGCACAAAGAGTTTCGTGGAATCTGGGCTATGTCGGCCACCTCCCCTTCGAGGTGCGCAGCGGACGCGTTCCGGCGAAGAAAGCGATGGGCTAGCGAAACGCCGCTGCACCGTTTATATTCCGAATTAAGAAACAGCGTTTTGTATTACGTTCCAAATGAATTGACGGAACGCAAGATCGCGGCTAGTGTTCCGCTCGGTCATCGGCGGCGCCGTGCGCCGCCATTCCTGTACACCCGAAAGGAACCGGCGAGGTTTCCGGCCGCTTCTGCGGGCGGACCCGGCTGTTCACGGGCGACGTCACCTCGAGCGGAATGGATCGCATGTCGGAAAATCTCTTCATCAACGGAAAATGGTCCGCGGGCTCCGGCACTCGCCGGGGACATGTCCTCAACCCAGCCACGGGTGAGTCCATCGGAGAGATCGCCTTTGCCGAGACGGCGGATCTCGACGCGGCGTTGGCCGCCGCTCAGCAGGGCTTTCAGGGTTGGAGCCGAGTTTCCGCGTACGAACGCGCAAACATCCTGCGGCGGGCCGCGAACCTGACCAGGGAGCGCGCCGACGCCATCGCCCATGCCATCACACGCGAGCAGGGCAAGCCGTTGTCGGAAGCGCTGATGGAGGCGCGCGGCGCCGGAGATCACATCGATTGGTATGCCGAAGAAGGACGCCGCGCTTACGGCCGCGTCATCCCAGCGCGCGCGCCGAGCACATTGCAGATGGTGCTGCCGGAGCCGGTCGGGCCGGTGGCCGCATTCTCGCCTTGGAACTTTCCGATCGGACAGAGCGTGCGCAAGATCGCCGGCGCCCTGGCGGCCGGCTGTTCGATCATCGCGAAGGCGCCCGAAGAGACCCCGAGCTGCGTCATCGAACTGGTGAAGTGCTTCGAGGAAGCTGGCGTTCCGGCCGGCGCGCTCAACCTTGTCTTCGGCGTTCCCGCCGAGATATCGCAGCACCTGATCGCGTCGAGGGTCATCCGCAAAGTTTCCTTCACCGGCTCCGTGCCGGTCGGCCGCCACCTTAGCGAACTGTCGGCGCGCCATCTTAAGCGCACGACCATGGAGTTGGGCGGCCATGCCCCCTTTATCGTCTGCGACGATGCCGATCCGGCTGCCGTGAGCGCAACCGGCGTCGCGCTCAAGTTCCGCAACGCCGGGCAGGTCTGCGCCGCGCCGACCCGCTTCCTAGTGCAGGACGGCGTCTTCGACGCCTTTGTCGATGCCTTCGTCGCTGGCGCTGGCAAGCTGAAGGTCGGCGACGGAGCGAATGAGGGGACCCAGATGGGGCCGCTCGCCCATGAACGCCGGCTCGACGCGATGGCCGGTCTCGTTCGCGATGCGGTCGAGGCGGGTGGCGAGCTTCGCCTGGGCGGCAAACGCATCGGCAACGAGGGCTTCTTCTTCGAGCCTACTGTGCTCACCAACGTACCGCTCTCAGCCCGGATCATGAACGACGAGCCGTTCGGTCCGATCGCGATCGTCAATCGCTTCTCTGAGGTCGACGACGCCATTGCCGAGTCCAACCGACTGCCGTTCGGCCTTGCCGCCTTCGCCTTCTCGCGGCGGGTCGACCGCACCGACCGGCTGATGCGCGGCATCGAGGCCGGAATGGTCTCGATCAATCATTTCGGGCTCGCCGCGCCGGAGACGCCGTTCGGTGGCATCAAGGAGTCCGGTCATGGCAGCGAGGGCGGATCGGAAGGCATCCAGGCCTATCTGACGCCAAAGTTCGTCAGCCAGTTGAATGCCTGAGGGCGCATGAGCCGCGCATCGAGACCTCTATGGGTCTGGCCTAGCCGAAAAAGGTTGCAGCAGCATCTTGTTTCATATTAAGTGACACTGTTTTGTAATGCTGAACAGAGTACGATGACAAACCTCCTGCGCGACCGTGACATTGCCACCCATCTGCACCCGCAGACGAACTTCCGGCGGCATGAGGAATTCGGGCCGCTGATCATCCAGCAGGGCGATGGCGTAAGGGTCCAGGATACCGACGGCCGTTGGTATATCGAGGGTGTGTCGGGGCTGTGGTGCGCGTCGCTCGGCTTCTCGAACCGGCGGCTCGCAGATGCCGCGCATCGACAGCTCCTGACCATGCCGTACCAGCAGACCTTCGCGCATCGCTCGACGCCGCCGGTCATCGAACTGGCCAGCCGCCTGATAGACAAGGCGCCCTCGCCTATGTCGAAGGTGATCTTCCAAACGTCGGGCTCGGAAGCCGTCGATACGGCGATCAAGCTCTGCTGGTATTACCATGCGGCCAAGGGCAACGACCGGCGCCGTAAAATTCTGTCCCGGCAGGGCAGCTATCACGGCAGCACGATCGCCTCGGCCAGCTTGACCGGGCTGCCCAACATGCACCGTGGTTTCGGCCTGCCGATCGACACCTTCGTCCATGTTTCACGGCCTCACCACTGGCGCGGCGGCTTCGCCGGAGAGAGCGAGCGGGATTTCGCGGCCCGCCTCGTGGCCGAAATCGAAGCGACGATCGAACGCGAAGGCGCCGACACGATCGCGGCCTTCTTCGCTGAACCGGTCATGGGTACCGGCGGCGTCGTCGTGCCGCCAGCGGGTTATTTCGAGCTCCTCCAGCCCGTTCTGGCGAAGCATGACATCCTGCTGGTCGCCGACGAAGTGATCTGCGGCTTCGGCCGTACCGGCAACTACTGGGGCTCCCAGACCGTCGGCATGAAGCCTGATATGCTCACTTGCGCCAAGGGCCTCTCGGCTTCCTATTTCCCGATCTCCGCTTTGATGCTGAGCGATCGGATCTACCAGGTGCTGGCCGACCGCACCGCCGAGTTCGGCGGTTTCGGCCACGGCTACACTTACGGCGGTCATCCGGTCGGCGCGGCGGTCGCGCTGGAAACGCTGGCCATCTATGACGAGATCGACATTGTCGGCCTGGTCCGCGCCCGCCAGGGGCAGTTGCAGGACGGCTTGCGACGCTTCGCCGACCATCCGCTGGTGGGTGAGGTCCGAGGCGTCGGGCTGATGGGCGCGCTGGAATTTGTCGCCGACAAGACCGGCAAGACGCCGTTTGAGAAACCTGGCAGGCTTGGCGCCAGGATTGCCGCCGATCTCCAGGCACAGGGCGTCCTGCTTCGCGCGCTTGGCGACACGCTTGTCGTCGCCCCGCCGCTTGTCGTCAGCGAGGAAGAACTCGCGCAGGTGCTGGACGCGCTGGAATCGACGCTGGCCCGCATTGCCGAGCCGGAGCAGGCGCAATGATGGCCGGGCCGACGGACAGACGGGCGATGGACGGCGGCCGGGCCCGCTCTTTCGCTTCGCGCCGGACGAGGTGACGCGGTGGCAGACCTTCGCGTCCAGGTCGGCAGGACCACGCTCAAGAACCCGGTCATCGCGGCTCCGGGCGAGCACCTGATCGACGCGGCGGGGATCCGCTCAGCGATCCTGGCCGGAGCAGGCGCGGTGGTCGGTAAGTCGGTCAACGAATCGCAGGCGGCCAAGTCGCAGTTGCGGCGCGCCGAATACGTTGCCCTCGGCCCGGATTGGACAGAGGCGCCATGGGGACCGTTGGCGCCGACGGGCACGACGGTGCTGTCACGCTCGGGACTGCCGCCAATGGACTTCGACGCTTGGCTCGCGCAGTCCGTCGCAATGGATAGGTTCGCCCTCGAGCACGACTGCCTGTTCGTGCCCTCTATCATACTCGCGGCGGAAGAGCCGGCGCTCGACATGGCCCGGCGCATCGAAGCCGCCGGGCTGCGCGTGCTCGAGTTCAACATCGGAACGCCTTACGCCAGCGAGGCCGCGAAAGGCGCTGTCTCCACCGTGCTTTCGCCGGAGCGGGTGGCAGCTCTGACCCGGATGATGACCGAGGCTCTCCACATTCCGGTCTGGATCAAGATCACCGGCCAGAGCGAACGCGTGCCGGACCTCGCCGCCGCTGCCTTCGCCAGCGGCGCCGCAAGCGTGATCATGGCTGGGCGCGCGCTCGGCATGCTGCCCGATCTCGAAACCCAGGCTCCCCTCCTCTCAACCAGCGGCGGCATCGGCGGGTTCTGGAACCTGCCCCTCACCTGCCACTGGCTTGCCAACTCGCGCGCCGTGCTCGGGGCCGGCCGCGACCTAATCGGCATCAACGGCGCCACCAATGGCCACGACGTGGCGCGCATGATGCTTGCCGGCGCCTCGGCGGTCGGCATGGCCTCGGAAGTGATGCTGCGCGGCTGGCAGGTGCTTTCCCAGGCCGTCGCCGACATCGACGCCTATTGCGACGCGAAATCGCAATCCGCTCGCGACCTTGTCGGCCGCGCAGCCGACGCCCGCAAGCGCTTTGCCGACATGCCCGAACTCGACGAGCGCTGGCGCGACTACATACCCGCTCCGCTCGCGAGCGAATGACACAGGAGCCAGACATGACCATCGAGATTGACCAGACGCGGATCGACTCGCTCATCAAGGGAGCCGTGGACCTTCACATCCATTCCGGCCCCTCGCTGCACCCGCGCAAGATCGACCACATCGAGGCGCTGCGCGCCGCCGACGAAGCCGGCATGCGCGCGATCCTGCTCAAGGATCACTACTACCCGACCATGCCGATCGCGACGCTGCTCAACAACAATATGGGCAAGAACACCAAGGTGCTCAGCGCCATCGTCCTCAACCACCCGCTGGGCGGTTTCAATCCGTCGGCGGTCGACTATGCGCTGAAGCAGGGCGCGCGGATCGTGTGGATGCCGACGGCTCACGCCGAGAACCATATCATCAAGACTGCCAAGGAACTGAAGGGCAAGTTCCCGGAGAATACCAAGAAGACCGTCGAGGCCGAAGGCCTGCGCCTTGTCGACGCGCAAGGCGTCGTGCTGGACGAGGTCAAGGCCATTCTCGACCTCATCGCGGAGGCTGACGCTTGCGTCTCGGCCGGCCACCACCATATCGACGAGGCCTTTCCCTTCTACGAGGAGGCGAAGAAGCGCGGGGTCGCGCGCCTTTTCCTGAACCACCCGACCTATGTGAACGGCGCGTCTATGGACCAGGTCAGCGCCCTCGTCGCGATGGGTGTGATGATCGAGCACTCCATCTGCATGTTCGTCCCGTCGACCTTCTATCTCTTCGATGAGGATCACCTGAAGCTGGTGATCGCCGCCGCCGGCGTGGACAACACCTTCTTCGGCTCCGATCTCGGCCAGAACAACAACCCGACCCCGGTCGAGGGCATGCGCCAGATCGCGGCGCTGCTGCTCAAGCTCGGGTACTCCGACATCGACGTGCGCAAAATGACTGCCGACAACGCGGCCCGTTTCGTCGGCCTCGACGCATGAGCGGGCTGCGCCAGCGCCTTCTGGCTGGCGAAGTGCTGGCGGGAACGTTCTTGAAAACGCCGGACCCGCGCCTGGTCGAGATTCTCGGGCTCGCGGGGCTGGCCTTCGTCGTCGCCGACCAGGAGCATGCCTCGCTGGGGATCGAGGCGCTGGACCTGATCGCGCTGGCCGCAAAGGCGGCGCAAATGCCGGTGCTGGTACGGGTGCCTTCCAGGCGGGCGGAGGCGATCGGCAGCGTTCTCGACATCGGCTGCGCCGGCATCGTGGTGCCGCATGTGAGCGGGCCGGAAGATGCCGAGGACGTTGCCGACGCGGTCAAATACGGGCGCGGCAAACGCGGCTTCTCGCCCTCGGTCAGAGGCGGCGCCTATGGCACCGCCGGTCCCGGCTATCGCGCCGACGCCGACCGGCGATCCATCATCATGGCCCAGATCGAGGATCGCGAGGCGCTCGAGCACCTCGATGACATCGCGGCAGTGCCCGAGATCGACGTGCTTTTCGTCGGCCCGGTCGACCTCGGCCTGTCGATGCAGGTTGAACCCGGATCGATCGAGCTGGACGCCGCGATCGCCAGCGTCGCGGCCGCCGCGCACAAGGCCGGCAAGATTGCCGGCCTTTTCGTCGGCGACCCGTCGCATATCGCGCGCTGGGTCGATCGCGGCGTGTCCGTGTTCATTTGCGGCTCCGACCAGAGCATCCTGCTGGCCGGCGGCCGCGCCATCGCGGCCGCGGCGCGGGCCGTCCACTGAGGCACAACAAGCAAGAGGATCCTGACATGACCATCCACGGCATCGACTGGAACGCGATCGAATGGAAGACGATTCGCAGCGGCGTGGACCAGAAGGCCTTCTCCGGCAACAGCGCCACCATTGCGATGCACCGGCTTCAACCCGACCATGAGCCAAAGCCGCACAAGCATGTCTACGAGCAGATTGCCTACATCGTCTCCGGCACCGTCGATTTCCATGTCGGCGACGAGGTCCGGCGCCTGGGGCCGGGCAACCTGATCGTCGTCCCGCCGAACGTGATGCACCACGCTGTCGTCGTCGGTAACGAGGAGGTCATCAACATCGACGTCTTCACGCCGGCGCGGCCGCAGTACTCGCCTGTGCCGAAGAACGACTGACCGCCGCCGCAAGCCACCGGTTTCGTTGGAAAGGAAGATCATGCGCGCCGTCGTTTCTCCGTTGCAACGCGGATACAAATCCACGCCGGTCCTCTTCCGCGGCAAACTCGCCGAAAGCCAGGACACGCCGGAGCGGCTGGAAGCGTTCATCGCCGTGGTGCGGGATATGGGACTGGACCTGATCGAGCCGCCGGTCATCGCCGACTCTCTCCTCAAAAGCGTCCATGATCCCGGCTATCTGGAATTCCTCGCCGAAGCGCCCGGCCGATGGCCAGACATGATGCCGGGCCTGACGTCCTTGATGCCCAATATCTACCCGACGCGGCATTTTCGGGCGCGCCGGCCCCTGCACTATCTCGGCCAGGCCGGATATTACCTTGGCGACATGGTCTCGCCGCTGACGGCGCAGACCTGGGGAGCAGCGCTCGGGTCGGCCTCGAGCGCGGCACATGCCGCAAGTCTTGTGCTGGCGGGCGAGCCCGTCGCTTACGCGCTGTGCCGCCCGTCCGGCCACCATGCTCATGGCGATATGGGCCAGGGCTTCTGTTTCCTGAACAATGCGGCCATCGCCGCCACGGTGGCGCGAACCCGCCACGCCCGCGTTGCCGTCATCGACATCGACGTCCATCACGGCAACGGCACGCAGCACATCTTCTACTACCGCGACGATGTCTTCTTCGCGTCGCTGCACAGCGATCCCGACATGACCTTTCCCTTCTTCATCGGCCATGCCGACGAGGTCGGGTCCGGCAGGGGCGAGGGTTTCAACCTGAACCTGCCGCTCGAGGTCGGCTCCGGCGACGGGGCCTATCTAGCTGCGCTCGACATCGCCATCGAGCGCATAAGGCGGTTCGATCCGGGCTTCCTGGTCGTCTCGCTCGGGCTCGACGCGCATGAAAGCGACATGCTGGGCTCGCTCAACCTCACCTCGGAAGGGTTCGTCGAGGTTGCCCGCCGTCTGGCCGCGCTGCGGCTGCCGACGGCGCTTGTGCAGGAAGGCGGCTACACCGTCTCTGAGGTGGGCCATCTACTGCGCTCGGTATTGTCAGTGTTCGCGGCGACTGTGAGGTAGGGTTAGCGAGCCACTGCAGACACCGGAATTGTCGATCGTCTGATGGCAGCTTGCGGAAATCTTGTATTGGAGGACACGTCGGGGTAGCACGAAGCAAGTGCTTCAAACCGGCAAAGCCGGCGCACGCGAACGCGGGGGGAAGACAGAGACATGACTACGGCACGGTCTGACAGTGGCGTGAAATCGGTCCAGCTTGCCTTCGACGTGCTCGAGGCCGTCGCCGCAGCGCCTGGCGAAGTGGGGGTGAGCGAGCTGGCAGCCCTGCTCGGCACAACCAAGGGAACAGTCTTCCGCCATCTGCAGACGCTGGTGGAGCGTGGTTATGTCGACCAGAACGCGGTTTCGGCCCGTTATAAGCTCGGCACCAGATCCTATCTCATCGGCCAAGTCGCCGCCGGGCGCATCGAGTTGCTGACCGCCTCGTCCGATGCGATCGCCGCGCTGCGCGACGAGATCGGTGAGACCGTAGTCGTCTCGGCGTTGCGCAATCGGTCACTGGTCGTGCTGCGCACGGTGTTCGGGAAATCCAACCTGGAGATCGGCGTCAGGCAGGGCAGCGAGCTGGTCCTGCACGGCACCGCCCAGGGCAAAGTGGCGCTTGCCTTCAGCAATCGTTCGCTGCTCCAGCATGTGCTGCGCCAAGGCCTCACCCGCTTGACCGATCACACGATCGTCGATGCAGCGAAACTGGAAGCCGAGCTGGCGCAGGCGCGGGCGCAAGGGTTCATCACTGCTCCCAACGAGGAGACGTTCGGCATTAATGCGGTAGCGGCGCCGATCTTCGATCGCATGGGGGACGTTGCGGGGACAGTTGCCATTGTCGGCTCGGTGCAGAACATCAAGCCGATACCGGATCAGGCTCAGATCGATGCTCTGCTCAAGGCCAGCCTGCGCATCTCCTGGAATCTCGGCTATGACCGCGGCGCCATCGACGCGCGCAGGCGCATGCAGCCGGCGGCCTCCTGACGGCGGTTTTCGAGAGTCAGGGTCTCAGCCAGACGGCGAGCGCGATCGCCAGGATCAAAACAGCGCCTATGCCGAGCACCGCTGCGATCACTTCGCGATCGCGATGCAGCGGGATTCCACGCGCCTTTATCCTGGCAAGGAGCAGTTCCAGGTCCGCGTCGCGCTCGAACTCCACGCGGCGCGGCGCGCCATCGATATTGATGTCGACAAAAGGCCGACCGTGTTGCCGACCGATCACGCAACCTTTTGCCTGTGCAAGGAGCCCATCAATACGGGAAGTGGTTGCCGGCCCAAAGCGCATCGACGGCGCGGCGCCTGAGAGCAAATACTGGTAGTCAATATACATTCCAGTCACCGGTCATCGAGGCGCCCAGGACGTGCGGTAGTGCCGAATATGATCGAAACGCTGCTTTGATCGCGGAGATGCTGGTCAGCGCAAGCGGACTTTTCAACTGTCCAGTACCGCAACGCGTTCCCGTCATCTGGCCTGACGGCCTTACCTGCCGCGAGCCGTACTAGGCAGGCGTTTTTCCCAGCAAAACACTGTTTCTCACTATGCGCACAGATGGGGAAAGTCAACCGTTTGTCATGGAATGCCGCCGAGGCGGACATAGTTGATCGCAAGATCGACGCCGCCCCGAGCCCGGCTAAAGCGCGTCGTGCTGAAAGGGATTCAAGCGACCGGCTTTAAAAGGCCTGGTCTTGGTTGCATGTCGTTCTCTCAAAACCGCCGCGCACTTTGAAAATTGGTCGTCTCTGACGCCAGCCATCGTCGTTCGCGATGGCTGACTTCCGGATCGCGCATTTTCGGCTTCCGGATGGGCGTCTACCGTAGAAACATGCCGTGGTGCATAACAAGGGGAGAACAAAATGACCACTAACGTCCAAACGCCACAACACTCGCGGAGACATCGGTGGACGCTGTCTGTGCTTCTTGCCGCCGCCCTCATCGCGCAGACTGTTTCGACGGGATATGCTCAGTCAGCCAAAGAGACCATCACCGTCTACACCGCACTGGAAAAAGAGCAACTCGCCCCATGTAAGGCCGCGTTCGAGAAGCAATATCCCGACGTCGAGATTGCTTGGCTGCGGGACAGTCCTGGAATCGTCTTGGCGCGCTTGCTGGCCGAGAAGGACAATCCACACGCGGACGCGGTTTGGGGTGTGCCCCTGATGCACCTCGTTAGCCTGGACAAGCTTGGAATGCTCGAGCCCTATGCGCCGAAGGACTATGAGAAACTGAAGCCGCGCTTTCGCGATGACAAGAATCCGCCTGCATGGACTGGCATGGACACCTGGATGAGCTTGATCTGTTTCAACACGATCGAGGCGAAGAAACGCAACATCCCGGCGCCAGAAACCTGGGCGGATTTGGCCAAGCCGATCTACAAAGGGCAGATCACGATGCCCAATCCGGCTTCCAGCCATACCGGCTATCTGGCCGTCAATCATTGGAAGCAGTCCATGGGGGACAAGGCCTGGCCATTCATGGATGCGCTCCATGAGAACATCGCCCTCTACACCCATTCAGGGTCAAAGCCCTGCAAGATGGCGGCGACCGGAGAATATGTCATTGGTATTTCAACCGACATCACGGCGCCTCAGCTCAAAGCGAAAGGTGCGCCCATCGATATCATTCTGCCGAAGGATAAGACTGGATGGGATATCGAGGCGACTGCGATTATCAAGGGCACGAAGAAACTCAAGGCTGCCCAGGAACTGGCCGACTTCTCCGTGAGCAAGGCGGCCAACGACCAGTACAACAAGTTCATGGCCATCGTCGCCTACCCTGGGGACTTTCCCACCCCGAAGGCATATCCGGCCGGCGCCGAGGCTGCGATGTCCGATCAGGACCTTGCCACGAGCGCGCATGATCGCGAAGCCGTCACGGCGGAATGGGTCAAGCGTTACGACGGCAAATCCGAACCGAAGAACAATTGAGACCTGACAGCCGGCTGCCGCGTACTTGCAGTGCGCGGCAGTTTCAGGGGGCATTATACCACCTCGAAGGACTTGGATCCCCAACTCGATGAACGCCTCTAATGGTAAGGCATCCGCGCTTCTTGAGATCCGCGACGTAGGCAAGATTTTCGGGCGCCATGTCGCGCTTAAGAAGATCGATCTCGACATCCATGATGGCGAGTTCGTCAGTTTCCTAGGCCCTTCAGGTTGCGGAAAGACGACGCTTTTGCGCATCATAACTGGGCTGGAGCGGCAAAGCACCGGCACGCTCAGACACGCAGGCCGCGACATATCCGATCTGTCGGCGGCCGAGCGAGGGTTTGGCATACTGTTCCAGTCCTATGCGCTATTTCCAAATCTCACCGTTCGCCACAATGTGGGCTATGGTCTGAAATCAGGCCGGCGCGAAGCTCATGAGCGGGTCAGCGCACTGCTCGAAATGGTTGGCCTGCCGGGCATCGAGGACAAGTATCCCTCGCAGCTTTCGGGAGGGCAGCAGCAGCGCGTTGCCTTGGCGCGAGCCCTTGCGCCGAGACCGAAACTGCTTCTGTTGGATGAGCCGTTAAGCGCGATTGACGCCAAGGTGCGCGTGCACTTGCGGGAACAGATCAAGGATCTGCAACGCCGGCTTGGACTGACGACGATCATGGTCACTCACGACCAGGAAGAAGCCCTGGCGATGGCAGATCGGATCGTCGTCATGAATCACGGGTCCATTGAACAAGTCGGCTCGCCTGCGGAGATCTACGGCCGTCCGTCTTCATTTTTCGTCGCGGACTTCGTCGGCAAGATGAACGTGATCACCGGTCATGTTTCGCACGGCGTGTTCAGGACTGAGCATGGCACAGTGGCGATAGCGGTGCCGGTCGGTTCGGCCGACGGCGCAGCACGGCTTTGCGTCCGTCCCGAGGACATCGCGGTGTCGGCGGCGCCTCGCGACGGCGCAGGCGCCGCCAGCAAAGCGCTGGCGAGCGTGACGGGGGCGGAATTCCTGGGCCCCTTCACCAGACTGCGGCTTTGTGTGCAAGAATGGGGCGTCACTACATTGTGTGCCGATGTTTCAGCGCGCGAACTGCAAGGCCTTAAGATTGGCCCTGGTGAATCCGTGGCCGTAGCGCTGGACCCACATCGCATGCAGTTGCTGTCGGCATAAGATCATGCCTAGCGGGAACCAGATCGAAATTGTCGCCCTGCGCCGCCGACCCAAGTTGACGTCCGAGGCAATCGCCCATTTCGGGCTGACAGCGATACTGGTCGCAGTGCTCATCGCATTGGTGCTCCTGCCGGTCGCGTCAATTCTCGTAAAGAGCGTCGAAGACCAAGACGGGACCTTTGTTGGGCTGGCCAATTTTCAGGCCTATCTCGCCAGCTCATCGCTTTCAGTTTCGATTGGAAACAGCCTGTTGCTGGGCGCGCTGACCACGGCGATTACGGTCGCGATCGCCTTTGCCTATGCCTACGCTCTTTCGCGCAGTTGCATACCTCTCAAACCGCTCTTCCGAGGCATCGGCCTCCTGCCCATCCTTTCGCCTTCGCTGCTGCCGGCGATCGCGCTGATCTATCTTTTCGGCAATCAAGGTTTCCTCAAGGATTGGATTGGGGACGCGACGATCTACGGCTTATCCGGGATGGTCGCGGCACAGGTTTTCTACTGCTTCCCGCACGCGCTAATGATCCTCATGACGGCCTTGGGTATGTCGGATGCGCGTCTCTACGAGGCCGCGCAGACATTGGGCGCATCGCGGCGAAAGATGTTTCGCACCATCACGCTGCCGGGAGCCCGGTACGGGCTCATCAATGCGATATTCGTGGTGTTCACGATCGCCGTCACCGACTTCGGCGTTGCCAAGGTCATCGGCGGGCAGTTCAACGTCTTGTCGATCGACATCTACAAGCAGGTGATTGGCCAGCAGAATTTTCGGATGGGCGCGGTCGTGGGTGTACTGCTGCTGTTGCCGGCAGTTCTGTCCTTTGTCGTCGACCTCCATGTCCGGCGCCGCCAGAAGTCGATGTTGAGCGCACGTGCCGTGGTGCTCGTTCCCCAGCCTCGCCGCGAATTCGACCAGTTGATGCTGATGGCTGTCAGCGTCGTCGCCCTCCTCATCCTATCGGTGGTCGGAACCGCGATACTGGCCTCCCTGGTAGCCTTCTGGCCTTACGATTTGAGCCTCTCGCTCAACAACTATGACTTCGCGTCCTATGACGCGGCCGGCTGGTCTTCGTATATCAACAGCTTGAAGATGGCTGGTTGGACGGCATTGGCCGGAACAGTCTGTGCCTTTGGTGGCGCTTATCTGACTGAGAAAGGACCGGGTCAGGTATTGCCGCGGACGCTCTATCGGGCACTCGCAATGCTCCCTATTGCCGTGCCGGGGCTGGTGCTTGGACTCGGCTACATCTTCTTTTTCAACGACGCGTCGAACCCGCTGAACGGACTGTATGGCGGATTGTCGATTTTGGTGATGGCTACGGTTGCGCACTACTACACTGTGCCGCATTTGATGGCGACAACGGCGCTACAGCAAATTGACCGCGAGATCGACGAGGCAGCGGCAGCGCTTGGCGTACCTTTTTGGCGGACTTTTGCCCGCGTAACGCTGCCAATCTGTCTGCCCACGGTCATCGACATAGCTACCTATTTCTTCCTCAACGCCATGACGACGATCGGCGCTGTCGTATTCCTCTATCAGCCCGCAACGAAACTCGCCTCGGTAGCTGTTGTCGAAATGGACGATACAGGCGATACGGCTGCCGCGGCTGCCATGGCGGTCTTGATCCTGCTGTCGGCGGCTTGCGCCAAATTGCTTCAGGTGATCCTCACGTCGGTAGTCGTCAACCGCACTCAGGCGTGGCGGCACCGTCGCGGGCGCGACTTGCCCGCTGGTCCCGCGCATCTTCTATCGGCGACTTGAAAGTGCGAAGCTATGGGCCAGCGACACGAGGCACGGGAGCGCCGAAGCCAATCCGGATCAATGTCAGCTCGCGTATCGATCTTCTGACGTTACGGCTCTTCGTTGCCATAATTGAAGAGCGCAGTATTGCGCGCGCTGCGGAACGCGAGAATATCGCGGCATCCGCGGTCAGCAAGCGGATCGGCGACCTCGAGCAGGCGCTTCGTACAGAGCTGCTGCTCCGCCATCGCCAGGGCGTCGAGCCGACACCCGCAGGGCAAGCGCTGTTCCAGCATGCGCGTTTGATCATGCGCAACCTGGCCGAGCTTGAAGCTGAACTTATCGATTTCTCGGGCGGCACTCGCGGCCAGGTTCGCATCTGGGCCAATGAATCAACCCTCTTCGGCTTCATACCCGAGCAGCTTGCCAGCTTTGCCGAACGGTATCCGCAGGTACGCGTGGAGTTGCAATCGAACCTCAGCCCCGTGAACATTCAGGCCGTGATGGACAACAGCGCCGACATCGGAATCTTTTCTGGCGCGCTGCCCACCGGTGATCTGGTCGTGCACCGTTGTTTCGAGGACCGCCTGGTCGTCGTTGTGCCGAACGAGCATGACCTTGCCGGCCGCGCCGACGTGTCTTTTTCCGAGCTGCTCGGATACGATCTCATCGAGCAGGAACCCCGCAGTTCCATCCAGACTCTCTTGTTGAAGAACGCTGGCGAGCTTGGGTGCGTCTTGCGCTCCCGCGTTCGAGTCGGTGGCTTCGACGCAGTGTGCCGGATGGTTGAAACCGGCTTGGGTCTGGGCATCATTCCGGACCGGCTCGCTGCCAAGCTCAGCCTGGTCATGAATATTTCGACCGTCGCGCTGGACGAGGACTGGGCGGTGCGCGAGCACAAGATCTGTGTGCGCGGCGATGCAGAGCTTCCCGTCGCGACACGACTGCTGCTGCGTCATTTGCTCGAGGCTGCTCAAGCATCGTGATCCGCGCAGCATGCTTGGTGAATGACGACTTCCGCGCTCGGCCTTGCTCCCTATCATCCTGCTGAAGGGGCGATTGGACGCCCTCAGAGTATCCAGATTCGGAGTGGATGCGCCTTGTCCGGCACGATGTTCGACAAGATTTGGGACCGTCACAAGGTCTTTGAGAGACTGGACGGACAGACATTGCTGTACATCGACCGACATTATGTGGGCGACGACCTGCCGCTTGAGGCCTTCGAAACGTTGCGGCGAAAGGGAATGAAGGTCCGCAGACCCGATCTGACTTTCGCGATGCCCGACCACTATGTGTCCACGCGTGGTCGAACCCTGGACGATACCGTCGATGCGGAGCGGCGTGAGCTGATCGAAGAGCTCGTTCGCTTTTCGCAGGACAATGAGATCGCCTTCTTTTCACTCGACGATGCGAGACAGGGCATTGTGCATGTGGTCGGCCCCGAACAGGGCTTGAGCCTGCCCGGAATGACGATCGTATGCGGCGACAGCCATACTTCGACGCACGGGGCGCTGGGGGCGCTCGGCTTCGGTATCGGTTCCTCGGAAGTTAGCCATGTCTTTGCAACTCAGACCTTGTGGCAGCGCAAGCCGCGCACCATGCGGGTAACGGTAAATGGCTCAGCCAAGCCAGGTGTCGTTGCCAAAGACATCATCATGGGCATTATCGCGTCGATTGGGGTCTCGGGCGCAGCTGGCCATGTCATCGAATACGCTGGCGACGCCATTCGGGACCTTTCCATCGAAGGCCGCATGACGCTTTGCAACATGTCGATCGAGGCAGGCGCGCGAGCCGGCATGGTCGCCCCCGACGCAAAGACGTTCGCTTATCTCAAAGGTCGTCCTTTCGCTCCAAAGAACCAGGCATGGGACCAAGCTGTTGCGAAGTGGACCGCGCTTTCCAGCGACGCTGACGCCGTCTTCGACGCGGAGGTAGTCCTCGACGCAGGCATGCTCGCACCCATGGTGTCCTGGGGGACGAGCCCGGAAGATTCCGCGGCGATTACCGATCAGGTTCCTAATCCCGGTGATGTCGCTGATCCGTTGAGGCGCGCCAGGGTTGAAAAGGGGCTCCACTATATGGGACTTAGCGCTGGCACCTTATTGGAGGGTCTCAAGGTCGATCGCGTCTTCATCGGATCATGCACAAACGGCCGGATCGAGGATCTGCGGTCTGCGGCATCAGTTCTGAAGGGAAGACGTGCCCTAGTGCCGACTCTTGTCGTTCCAGGCTCTGGACTTGTGAGAGCGCAGGCCGAGGCGGAAGGCCTCGATCGCATCTTCCTCGAAGCCGGCTGCGAATGGCGTTACGCCGGTTGCTCCATGTGCCTAGCCATCAACGGCGATGCTGTGCCGAGTGGCGAGCGTTGTGCCTCCACCACGAACCGCAATTTTGTTGGACGGCAGGGGCGCGGAGCACGCACCCACCTGATGAGCGCGCCGATGGCCGCGGCGGCGGCCGTCGGCGGCTGTCTGACCGATGTGCGTCAACTGGTGCGAAACTGACATGGAACGCTTTGGATCTCTAACCGGCATAGCGGCGCCCATCGAGGGTGCGGACATAGACACCGATCAGATCTTGCCGGCACGCTTCATGCACAAGCGACGCATCGACTACGGACGCTTCTGCTTTCATGATCTGCGTTTTGCCACAACCGGAGACCAGCTCCCCGATTTCGTGCTGAATCGCGTCGGCTTCTTGAAATCCACGATCCTTGTCGCCGACCGGAACTTCGGTTGCGGGTCTTCGCGCGAACAGGCCGTTCACACGCTCGTCGATTTCGGCATCCGCAGCATTGTCGCCGTAAGCTTCGGCGACATCTTCCAGGCCAATTGCCTGAAGAACGGACTGCTGCCTGTCACCTTGCCTGCAGAGATCGTCCGAACGATCCGGTGGAGGCTTGATGCATCTCCGGGAACGTCGCTCACGATCGACCTGGAGAATGAGCAGGTCATCGATGCGGACGGCCTGGTGTACCCGTTTTCCGTAGATCCCTTCGGCCGCTCTTGCCTCCTCGCCGGTCTCGACGAGATCGATTACACGTTGTCGCTGCTCGACCGCGTCAACGATTTCGAGCGCACCGAGGCCGGCGCGCCCAATTCCCTTTGACGTTCGGAGAAAGACATGAAAATCGCTATCCTGCCAGGCGATGGCATCGGCCCAGAAGTCACGCGCCAAGCAGTTAAAGTCTTGCGTTCGATCGCGGCACGTTACGGCCTCGCCATCGAGCTGAAGGAAGCGCTCATAGGCGGATGTGCGTATGAGGCCAAAGGTCACCCCCTGCCCCCGGAGACGCTTGCCTTGGCGCGAGAAGCCGACGCGATATTGTTCGGCGCGGAGGGCGGGTTTCAATACGAGACGCTACCGCGCGGGCTTCGGCCTGGCGATGCGCTGCTGACGTTGCGCCGCGAGCTCGACCTCTTCGCCAACTATCGGCCGGTGGTGGCATGGAGCGAGCTCGCTGACACGACAATCTTCAAACCCGAAGTTGTCCAGGGTGTCGATTTCATGATCCTGCGCGAGCTCACCAGCGATCTCTATTTCGGAGAGCCGCGCGGGATCGAGAGGGAGGCCGACGGCTCCCGACGTGGATTCAACACCATGAGCTACACTGAGGCTGAGATACGAAGGATTGCTCATGCAGGCTTCCGCGCGGCTCGGTCTCGCCGCAGGAAACTCTGTTCGGTCGACAAGGCAAATGTGCTTGAGACAATGGAATTGTGGCGCGAGATCGTCAATGAGGTTGGTGCCGATTATCCGGACGTCGAGTTGTGCCACCTTTACATCGACGCAGCAGCGATGGCCCTCTTACGAACCCCAAAGGCATTTGACGTCATCGTCACCGCCAATCTCTTCGGCGATATCCTGTCCGATGAAGCATCGATGTTGGTCGGATCCATCGGAATGCTGCCTTCAGCATCGCTAAATGCTGACAAAAAGGGCCTGTTCGAGCCGGTTCATGGTTGCGCACCGGATATCGCTGGCAAGGACATAGCCAATCCGCTTGCCGCGATACTCTCCGTCGCAATGATGCTCAGGCTGAGTTTTGGTCGGGATGACGCGGCGAGAACACTTGAAAATGCCGTCAAGAGCATACTTGCAGAAGGCTATGGCACCCGCGACATTGCCAGGCTTGGCAGACAGCCTATCGGCACGGAAGAGATGGGTGATCGAATTGTCGCTGCCCTGGCCTCGTAGCGATCCCCTAGTGCAGTGGCGCCCGTAATGCCCGTTCTCGCGGGTAGATCGTAGAGTAGGCCCGAGGGCTACTCTGACGCCTGACGCCTCCTCCCTCCTTGAGTTGCATGGATTGCGTCCTCCCGTTCTCAACGTCGCATGCAGCGCATCATTTATTTAACCGGTTAATTAAATGCTCCGATATTTCAAGGCCGCCAGCCCTTCAGACGATCGGTTCGCCAGCGCCCACCTTTTGAACGTCATTCGAGCCCCACGGTCTTTCAGGTTGATGGTCGCGCACGAACACCCGAAAAGCGGCCAAATGCGCGGCTATCGCCCCGGCGGTTTTTTCGTCGCGGAGGATCCCATCGGCGGCGAATCTGGATGCGGCATCGCTGACGAACAGTTCAGGTTTGTTCAGCAAGCGCGCGTCGAAGAAGACCATGATCTGGCGCAGGTGATATTGCATGCGGGCGCCGCCGAGCATCCCTGTTGAAGCCGATTGAAGGGCGACAGGCTTCCCGGCGAAAGGCTTGCCCGGATCTCGGGAAATCCAGTCGAGCGCATTCTTGAGCGTACCCGGGATGGAATGGTTGTATTCAGGCGACACCAGGATGACGCCATCGGCGGCTGCGATAGCACCAACCCATCGCTTGACGATCTCGGGCGTTGCCGCGATGTCGGCGCAGTATGGCGGAAAGAGTTCCAGGCCCTCGAGCAACGCGAGCCGCATGTCGCTTGGCGCCAGCGCGGCAAGGTTCCGCGCCAGCATCATATTGAACGAGCCCTTGCGAAGGCTTCCGCAGATAACGGCGATGTCCATAGCTCACCTGTTTGCTTCGCAACGCATGGCCGGGGTGAAAAGTCCGCCCAACGGCCCGTCGACCCGATACGCTGAACAGTTCTAGTGTGGCAGCGCTTTGTCGGGGTGCAGTCCGAGGTGGCCCGGCGAGGGTTCGCCTTTTGCCTCGCCCAGGTAGAGTCCTATCTGGGAACGAAAGCTTTCGACGGCCGCACGATCGGCAAGGAATTTCCCGAAAGCGGTCGGATCGCCGTTCTTGTATTCCCAGATCGGTTTGTAGCCTTCCGGCGGCGCGATGTCGGTGCGCACCGACCACATGTACCAGACGTTCGTCTGCGTCTCCCTGTCGAGCAGCCAGCTCAGATAGAGCTTCGCGGCCTCAGGATGCTTTGCCCCTTTGAGGATTGCGGCCTGCTGCGGCCAAGCAACGAACGGATCTTCCTTTGGCAACACGAAGCGGGAGACGGTGCCCGGGAACGACACGAGCCCGCCGTCGGTCGAGAAGGTGACGGTGGCCTGGCCGCCTTCCACCATGTCCGTCGGCGCCTGCGTGCCGCGCACGAAGATCGGCTCCTGCTTGGCCAACTCAGCCACATAGTCCCAACCGTATTTGTCGACGACCTGCTTGAACCAGAACAGCACCGCGTCGTCGTCGGTCGGATAGGTCAGCACGATCTTGCCCTTGAATTCGGGGCGCAAATAGTCCTTGGCCTCGCGCGGCCAAGTCGCTTGATCCGGGAGCAGCTTTGAATTGACCAGATTGGAGAACGCGTCGACGAACACGCCGGTATAGGCGCCGTCGCCATCCTTGAAGGCGCTATAGACCTTGTCCCAGCCAATTGGCTTGTAGGGCTGGAGCACGCCCAGTTTCTTCCAGCGCGGGAAGTTTTGCAGGGTCTGGATCTGGATGATATCGGGAACGAGGGTCTTGGTCGCGATCTGGTTATCGATGCGCGCTTCATGGAACTTCGAATAGTCCACAACCACGTCGAGCACGACTCCGGGAAAGCGTTGCTCGAACGCCTTCTTAGTCCCGTCCTGCTGTCCGGGTGTGTCTCCGCCGGCATAGACGATGACCCGCCCGCCTTCAGCGAGTGCTGCTTTATAGAGCTGATCGAGGCTTCGCCGCTCGGGCGATACGGATTGTCCAGCCGACGCTTTTCCTGCGTTGGCAAGCACGGCCGAGCCAATGGCAAGCCCCAGGGCTTTTCTGCGAGTGAAATTCACGCTGTCTACCTTTCCAAGTTTCGTCGTATCTAGCCCCGCCCCGGAGCTTGTGACGCCGGTCAGCTTCGCTGCATGGCCGATCGATGTTGAACGACATTCAGCAGCAACAGCAGACAGGCCGAAATGGCGATGAGAATGCTGGCGACGGCCAGCACGGTCGGATCCAGGTTCTCGCGGGTGCCGCTCAACAGCTCCCGCGGCAAGGTTTTCTGGCTAGGCCCGGTGATCATGAGGGCAATGACCACTTCGTCGAACGAAGCCGCGAAGGCAAAGATCGTTCCGGAGACGATGCCTGGCAGGATGAGTGGGATGGTGATCCTGCGGAACGTCGTCATGGGCGGCGCGCCAAGGCTCTCCGCAGCCCGCAGCAAGCCCTTGTCCAGCTGGCTCACCGAGGCATTGACTGTCACCAGCACAAGCGGGACGGCGATGACGGAATGCGCAAGAACCAGGCCGGTCAGGCTGTTGGCAAGCCCAAGCGGAGCGAAGAAGAAATAAACCCCGACCGCGGTGATAATCACCGGCACGATCATCGGCGAAATCAGCAGCGCCATCAGCAGGGACTTTCCCGGGAAGGTGATCCTGCCGAGACCAAGCGCGGCGAGTGTGCCGAGAGGCGTCGAGATGGCGACCGTCGAGAACGCCACGATCAACGAATTGCCGACCGCGTGGATCCAGCGTGGCGTCGAGATGACTGCGGCGTACCATTTCAGCGACAGGCCTTGCAGCGGATAGGCCAAGATCGAGCCGCCGTTGAAAGAAAGCGGCACGATGGCGAAGATCGGTAACAGCAGGAAGACCAGAACCAGCGCTCCGGCAAGCCGGGCACCCCAGAGCCAGATGCGCGTGCTGTCCACCATGTCAGACCCCCACCCGCTGCACGCCGACAAGTCGCACATAAAGCGAATAGAGCAGGACTGTCGCGACGAGCAGGATACTGGCGAGAGCCGCCGCGAGCCCCCAGTTCAGCGCCTGCAGCGTGTTGTAGGCGATGTAGAAGGGCAGCATCTGGTCGCCCTGGCCGCCGAGAAGCAGCGGCGTGACGTAGTAGCCCAGCGCCAGGATGAACACGAGCAGCCCGCCGGCCGAGATGCCCGGGACGATCTGCGGCAGGTAGATTCGGAAGAACGAGTTGAGCGGACCGGCGCCGAGCGATCGAGCGGCCTGCATCTGCGTGCGCGGCAGCGCCTTCATGGAAGCATAGAGCGGCAGCACCGCATAAGGCAGCAATATGTGGGTAAGCGCGATCAGCACGCCGATGCGGTTGTAGACGAGCTCGAGCGGAGCATCGATGATCCCCAATCCGATCAGCACCTGGTTGAAGACGCCGTTCTTTTGCAGAATGACCAGCCAGGACGTCGAGCGCACCAGCACGGACGTCCACAACGGCAACAGCAGCGCCAGCATCAGGAAATTGGCTGTCACCTGACTGACGCTGGCAAGAAGATGCGCGGCCGGCAACGCAAGCAGAATACAGATCGCCGTCGCCGACAGGGCAATGACGAAGGTGCGAGCAAGCACGCTGAGGTAGAGCGCGCTATCCTGGCCGTTCTGCATTCCAAGGGCTGAACGAAGGTAGAGATCGGTGAGTGGCCCCCTGGCTCGATCGAGCGCGCGCCAGATCTCGGGTTTGCCCCATGCGCCGTCGGTTGCGATCAGCGTCGATTTCCAGTCGCTGACACTGGCGGGGTCGCGTGGCAGCGCCCGCGCGGTCGATTGCACGATCATGCGCCATTCGGCCGATTCATAGCCAAGCCGACGCGCGGCCGTGCCGGCAACCTTTGCCTTGCGCGCATCGGCCAGATCCTTGCCCGCCGCCTCGAAGACCGCCGTCGCCGGGATGTCGGCGCCATCCCAATCAGCCAGTGCCGCAACCGTTCTGGGCATCACCGCAGCGAGTTCGCGATCGTCGACAGACAGAAACAGCATGCCCGCGAGCGGGACGAAGAAGCAGGCGAGGAGGAACAGGACAAGAGGGGCCACGAGGGCAATGCCCACTGCATTTGCGCCGAACGCTCGTCGCCGTCTGTTGATCTCGGTGATCATCGACTGTGCCTCCGCGATGCCGGCGGCGGACAGGGGTCCGCCGCCATGCTTACCGCTATTTCGCGGCCCACGCGGAGAACCGCTCGTTCAAGGCGTCGATGTTCTGCACCCAGAAATTGGCGTCGACGGTGATGCCGGCGGCGATGTGCTCCGGCGATGTCGGCAGCGTCTTTGCGATATCTGCTGGCAGGCCTGCCTGCGCCGCGACAGAGCCGACGCCGTAGCCAAGCTTGGCAGGCCACTCCACCTGACGGTCGGTGCGGCCGAGATACTCCAGGAGCTTGACGGCGTTGTCCTTGTTGGGAGAGCCCTTGAGGATGACCCAGGAATCGATGTTGAGGATGTTGCCGGGCCACATGATCTTGAAGTCGCGCTTGTTCTCGGCATTGGCGCCGCGGATGCGACCGTTGTAGGAGGTGGTCATCGCCACCTCTCCGGAGCCGAGCAGTTGCATCGGCTGGTTGCCCGACGACCACCAGACGATGTTGGGTTTGAGCTCGTCGAGTTTCTTGAAGGCCCTGTCGACCCCCTCGGGGGTGCGCAGGGTCTTGTAGACGTCCGTTGGCGCAACCCCATCGGCCATCAGCGCCGCCTCCAGCGTGAATTTCGGCCCGTTGCGGAAGGCGCGCTTGCCCGGATATTTTTTCGTGTCCCAGACATCGGCCCAACTTTTCGGACCGTCCTTGAACACCGCGCCGTCATAGGCGAGCACAATGCTGAACACGTTGGCAGGAACGCCGCATTCGGTGACGCTACCAGCGATATAGCGATCGGCACCGCCCACAGTGGCGGGGTCGATGGTTTCGAAGAGACCCTCTTCACATCCGAGCGCTTCCTCCTCGGCCTCGACCTCGACCACATCCCAATTGTTGGCCTCGCCGGCGCCGACCTTGGTGCGAAGGACGCCAATACCGCCATCCCAGCTGTCTTCCGCAAGCGGAATGCCTGTCTCCTTGCGGAAAGGATCGAAATACACCTGGCGTTGCGCATCCTGAAAGATGCCGCCTGCCGACACTACGGTAAGATCGCGAGCGACGGCGATCCCGGGCAGCGCGATGACAGACGCCAGAAGTGCCGCATGAAGGACTGTTCTTATTTTCATGGTCAGTTCCCCTTTCTTGGTTGGATTGGTACTTCGCAAATGCATCGCGAGCGTCAGTCGCCGCCTGTGTCGGGCAGCGCCCTGCACAGCGCCTGCGGGATGACGACCCGGATTTCGTCGCCGATGCCGACCTGGCTGGCCTCGGCGCCTGTTGGAAGTTTGAGCGTGAGACGCCCCACGCCGACGCATTCGACGGCCACTCGGCGCACGTCGCCGAGGTAGGAGATCTCGATGACCGTCGCCGCGAATGACCCTCCGCTGCCACCGACCGTCACATGTTCCGGTCGGATACCCACTTTGACTAGATCGCCGATCGCCGGATTTCCGGCGACCTTCATATGCAGGACTGCTCCTGCCTCCAGCCGGATCGTGGCCCGGCCATTCGCAAGCGCCTCCACCCGACCGTCGAGCAGGTTGTTCTCGCCTATGAAGGAAGCGACAAAGGGCGTGCACGGTCGTTCGTACAGCAGCTCGGGGGGATCGATCTGCTCGAGCCGGCCCTTATTGAACACGGCGACGCGATCCGAAAGATTGAGGGCCTCGGATTGATCATGGGTAACGAACACCATGGTGATGCCGAGCTGCCGATGCAGGTGTTTCAACTCCGCCTGCATGTGCTCCCGAAGGTTCTTGTCCAGGGCGCCGAGCGGCTCGTCGAGCAGGATTAGGCGCGGCTTGAAGATGATCGCGCGGGCGAGCGCGACACGCTGCTGCTGCCCGCCCGACAATTGCGAAGGCTTTCGCCCGCCCATGCCGTCGAGATGGACAAGGTTCAGCGCCTTCTGGACGCGCTCGCCGATTTCTGCCTTCGCGACGCGTCGTACGGACAGGGGAAATGCCAGGTTCTCCGCCACGGTGAGGTGAGGAAACAGGGCATAGTTCTGGAACACCACGCCGATGTCCCGCTTGTGCGCCGGCAGGCCTTCGATGCGTGTGCCGTCCATTTCGATCGTGCCCGTCGTCGGGGTGTCGAAACCCGCCAGCAGCATCAAAGAGGTCGTCTTGCCCGAACCGGAAGGACCAAGCAGGGTGAGGAACTCGCCGCGTCTGATGGCAAGATCGATGCCGCTCAGAGCCCGGAACGCGCCGTAATTCTTGGAAACACCGCCGAACCGCGCGATGGGCGTTGGTTCCTGCTGCGTCCTTGTCGTGTCGTGCTGCATCATCTCCGGCGATACTTTCCCAGCTTCTTCCGCGCCAAGGTTTCATCACGCGGAGGTGACTTAGCCGCTCCTCGTTTCACGCTCGCCCTTGCCTGCGGCGCTCCTCATGCCGGAGCGCTACGCAAGCGAACCGACCGCGCCTGGCGGGATCGTCGCGATGATGCTCATCGTTGCTCCGACTGTACTGTTGCCGGTCCGCCATGTGTGTGAATCGGCGCCGAACACCTTGCCGATCGAACGCATCGAGCTGAGGTCCTCGATGGTGACGGCAAGGCAGGGTAGGAACTTTTCCCGCCAGCAGATCAGATATACGTCCTCGGCCAGTTCGAAGTAGTCGGCCTCGTCAAACTCGCCTATGCCTGCATCCGGACCACGCCAGCAGTACCAGAAATAGTATTTCGGGTTCACGTAGTAATGATCATAGACGTGCGTATCGCTGTACTCATACCGAAAGTACTTCCCGAAAAGCTTCTCGGTTCGAGGAAACTCAGGGACGGATCGTCCAATGCCGCCGGTACGATAGGTCAGCGTCGGCACGCTTTGTGCACCGGTCTTCTCGACGCGGGTGAGGAGATTCATGTCTTCGGCCGTCCGATCGGCCACCGAACCCTCGATCAGGAGAACGGCATTGCGCGTCAGATCCAACCAGAGGCTGATCGATCTCATCTCGTCGCCGGCGTCGATGAAGTCGACGAAATACATGCGGTCGCGTACCCGGAATGCTTGATATGGCTGCCGATCATGCCCTCTCAAGCCTGCGCTCCAGGACAAGAGCTCCGCTGTGGAGAACGCCAGCCTGAGCGCGCCCCCGTCAGCGAAGGCAACGTCAAGCGATCTGCCCGCAAGGTCCGATGTCGGGTCCGGCCTGCCGCCGGAGTGATTTTGCAGAATGTCTCCTATCTGCGGCCAATGGGCAGCAGAAGCAGCAGCGCTGGCGGCCATCGGCCCCTCCCTTTGTGAAGTCGCGGCGCGCCACTCCGGTCGCGCCAACGCTCGTTTTCTCAGACTGTCTTGGCGTTCCTGGCGGCCTCGGCCATGCGTTCCCGCTCGCGCTCGAACGCCTCGAAATCGAAGCGGCCAAGCTCGATCTCCTCGATCGGCGGATAGGGGCGAGCAATGCCGTCCCAGCCGATCTGGTCGATACCCCAGTAGAATTCGAGCAAGTTGCCGTCGGGATCGCGTCCATAGAAGCGCGGCTGGTTGCCAGGACCGCCCTTGCGGGCATTGACGATGGGGATGCCCCGCTCCTCGAAACGTCGGTAGAGCGCCAGCAGGTCGTCCGAGCTGTTCATCTCGAAGGCGATATGATGCAGGCCGAAGGCGTGTTCGGCTGGCGGTTCGACTGCATTCCGCAGCGTGAAGATCGACAGGCAATGATGGGTGGAGTCGTTTCGCACGAAAGATCCCGCCAGCACCGCGACACCGTGCCCGACCTCGTCCATGCCGTAGTTGAATTGTTCGGTCAGCCGCATTCCCAGAACATCCGTGTAGAAGCCGACCGACCGCTCCATATCCCGGACAGCGATCCCGACATGTCCGAGCCGACCCACGCGCAATGTCATTGTGCTTCCTCTCCTTGTCAAAATCTTGTCCTATAATCGGACATAATTTGTTCGTTATTCGAAACTAGATGAGCTAGCGCAGAACGTCAAGAGGGGTTGATCGTCGAACGCACACGGAGGCCCAAAACACCCGGGAAAGTCGGCTTGTCGTGAGTGTGCTGACCGGTCAGCGGGCGTGCCGCGTAAATTGGAGCAAAGCTCGAGCGCCTGCCTTGACCGTTGTTGCGTCGGCCACTATGATACCGAATATCGAACTATATTTATCCGATATTCGGATTTAAACAACCCAAAGGGAGCGCAATGACGAAGCTCGTCGCATACACATCAGGCGATCAGCCGCGGCTCGGAGCGGTATATGGCGACCTGATCATCGATCTCGCCCATGCGAACAGTGCTTTTCCGCAGGAAGTGCCTTCGGGCAAGAACTGGGCATCGGATGCCGTCGGTTTTCTGGAAGCCGGCGATGCGGCCCTGAAGGCTCTGGGGCGTCTGGTCGAAAAGGCGTCCGGATTGGATGAAGCGGACGCGCGCCGCGGCTCGATCCTCGTTCGGGCGGATACTGTCAATCTCCTGCCGCCGGTCCCCTTCCCGCCCAAGATCATTTGCGTTGCCCGCAACTATGGCAAGCACGCGGAGGAAGCCGGCCGTCCCGTCTCCGAGATCCCGATTATCTTTGCCCGCTTCGCCAAGACGCTGGTCGCCTCCGGCGGAAAGGTGGTCGTGCCTCGAGTTTCCCATCAACTCGACTGGGAGGGCGAACTCGCCGTCATCATCGGCAAACCCGGCCGCTATATCTCGCGAAAAGACGCGCTCGACCACGTCGCCGGCTATTCGATCTTCAACGACGTGACCGTCCGTGACTACCAGTTCCGGGTGACGCAGTACACGGCGGGGAAGAACTTCTCGCACTCCGGACCGTTCGGACCCTATTTGGTGCTGCGCGACGAAGTCTCCAATCCTCACGCGCTGCAGATCACCACGACGCTCAATGGCGAAGTGGTGCAGTCGGGCAATACCAGCGAGATGTTGTTCGATATTCCGACGATTATCGAACACATTTCAGAATTCATCGATCTGGAGCCCGGCGACGTCATCCCGATGGGGACGCCGGCCGGCGTCGGCTTCACGCGCAAGCCGCCGCGCTTTCTGACAAACGGGGACACCATCTCCGTCGAGATCGAGGGGCTCGGGAGGCTCAGCAACCCGGTCGTCGATGAAGGGGTCCCGGCATGAGCAAGCCGGCGCTGTTCGACAAGGGACTGAAGATACGCAAGGAGGTCGTCGGCGAGGAATATGTGCAGCGCGCGTTCGACAGGGCGGGCGAATTCGGCCGCGACTTCCAGGAATTGGTCACCGAATATTGCTGGGGGGCGTCATGGGGGCGGGAGGCGCTCAGTCGCCGCGACCGCAGCCTGCTCAACATCGTCATGCTCGGCACGCTCGGCCGAAGCGCCGAGCTTGCACTGCATCTGCGCGGCGCGCTGCGCAACGGCGTCACCCCGGACGAGATCCGCGACGCCCTCATCCAGCTCACGATCTACGCCGGCGTCCCGGCGGGCGTGGAATCCTTCCGCATCGCCCAGGACGTCCTGGAAAACCCAGAAGCCCAATCCAACACACCGTCGAAAGGTAAGCCATGAGCCAGATAGCGGAGAACTACAAGCGCCTCGACACCGTCACGCCCGAGAAGCTGTTTCCGGGTCATGACGCTCTGCGGCTCGACGCGACGCAATCACTCGTCGGAACGACGCAAGTGCTGCATTTCGCCGACCGCCCGCCTGTGTCGCTGAGCTTCGGCGACAAGACGGTACGCTGGACTTCCGAGCCGGCGGCGAACGTTGCCTTCCCGGTCGGCGAGGCGAGCTACGAAGCGATCGAAGTGCGCCATGGACTGCTGGCCGCAACTATCAATCATCCTGAGAGCACTTCCAACGACATGGTGGTCTTCGACCTTGCCCGTAAACGGGCCGTGATCGTGCACACGGTCATGATGGGAGGTACCTCGACCATCGCCGAAAGGAGCGTCATTCTCGAGGCAGGCGTGGGCGGTGAGATCGGCGAGCGTTTCGAACCGACCAAGGAGCTGGTCGGCAAGCGCATTCACTGGACCTACGGCCCGACCCACTTCTTCGAGCATATCTATATCGAGCCGGAACTCTATGTCTGGCACGGCATCACCGGGCCGGAAGCCGGAATGGGCGCGGTGGAACCGACTTCGGTCCGCAAGATTGCCGAGAAGCTCTATCTCTTCACCTGGTCCGACCGCGCCACGCCCTTCAACGGCGCCCTGGTGATCGACCTCAACGAGGCCCCGAAGTCGGCGGGCCGATTGGTCGGCTGGGATCCGGACAAACGCGTCATTAGCCAGGCGATCGTCGGCGCCACCGGCGTGCTGGTCAACCAGACCCACTACTGAAATCTGCGGTGCTGGGAGAGAACGCATGAGCGAACTTGGTGAAACGGCAAAGCGGCTGCCACGCGCCGAGCTTTATGTCGGCGGACGGTGGCGTGCGGCGGCGGATCGCGGGGTTCAAACCGTCATCAATCCCAGCACCGGCCAACCGCTCGGCGCACTGAGCATGGCGACCGTAGATGACGTCTCCGCCGCCGTGGCTGCCGCGCGCGCGCAGTTCGAGACCGGCGAGTGGTCGCGCCTGTCCGGGTCGGATCGCGGCAGACTATTGTGGCGGCTGGCCGATCTTATCGAAGCCAACCGCGAGAACCTCGCCTATCTCGAGGCCATCGACATCGGGCGCCCCTACTTCGAACCGTTCATGTTCGAAATCCCTCTGGCTGCCGAAACCTTCCGCCATTTCGCCGGCTGGGCCGACAAGATCGGCGGCAGTACTTTCGACCTGCCGGAGTTCGACGGCCGCCAACGCCATTCCTACACGCTGCGCCAGCCGATCGGCGTGGTCGGCGCGATCACGCCATGGAATGCGCCAACGATGATTGCGTCGTGGAAGCTGGGGCCGGCGCTCGCCGCCGGCAACACTGTGGTCATCAAGCCGGCCGAGGATGCCTCGCTGAGCACAATCCGCCTGGTCGAACTGATCGAGGAGGCGGGCTTCCCGGCCGGTGTCGTTAATCTGGTTACCGGCAGCGGCGTGGTGGCCGGCGACGCGTTGGTGCGGCATCCCGGCATCGACAAGATCTCCTTCACCGGCAGCCCGGGTGTCGGGCGCCGGATTGCCGCCATCGCCTCGGAGGCGCTCAAGAAGGTCACGCTCGAGCTTGGCGGCAAGTCGCCCCAGATCGTGTGCCGCGACGCCGACCTCGACCGCGCCATCGCCGGCGCATCGATCTCGATGTTCGCCAATCAGGGCCAGACCTGCGCGTGTGGCAGCAGGATACTTGTCCATGAAGCGATCGCCGACGAGGTGACCGAGCGCCTGGTTGCGGCAGCGCAGAGCGTCGTTGTCGGCGACCCTTTCGCGCCTGACACGCAGATGGGATCGCTGGTCAGCGAAAGGCAGCTCGAACGTGTGGACGGGTATGTGGCAAAGGGCAAAGCCGAGGGCGCTCGCCTGTTGACCGGCGGCCGGCGCATAGACCGTCCCGGATATTTCTACGCGCCCACGCTGTTTGCCGGCGATAACGAACTCACGATCGCGCGCGAGGAAATCTTCGGGCCAGTCGGAACCATCATCCGCTTTCGCGACGACGAGGAAGCGCTGCTTCTCGCCAACGCCACTGACTACGGGCTGACATCGGTCGTCTGGACGCGAGATCTTGCAACCGCCAACCGGTTTGCGCGGCATTTGCGCGCCGGATCGGTTTGGGTCAACGCTTGGGGCCCGCCGCACCCCGCCCTACCCTGGCTTGGCGTCAAGACCAGCGGTCTCGGGTTGGAACTCGGCCGTTCCGGCATTCTCGCCAACACGGTCGAAAAGACGGTTTCGGTCATTTCTTGAGGACGCGATGCAGGGAATAGGTGCGGCCGCTCATTGAGGACTTCCAGGTATCAGAAAGGTCTCAACTATCGGACAATCGCGATCCGACAATCCACATGTCCGTTGCTGGCAATCGTGGCCGGGAGCCCGGACTATGGATATGAATACAAGTTGGGTGCCCTGATGGATCGGAGTTTTCGACTTGGCTGAGATATCGCTGACTGGCGACCAGATGCTCACCGTTCTTGAGACGGTCGCGAAGAACGGTCCCGTGAGCGCCGCCGACGTCGCCCGCACTTGCGCCATCAACAGGACCGTGGCCTACCGGCTCCTGGTCACACTGGAGCAGCGCGCCTATGTGCGGCGCGGCCATGATGGCTATACGCTGGGCAGCGCAATCAACGATCTGGTTCGGCAGCTCGATCGCGACATTTCCGTCATAGCCCGGCCCTTGATGGGTGCGCTTGCTAATGCGGTTGGCGAGACAGTGGTGCTGCATTGCCTCAATAAGGACGAAGCGGTGGTTACCGAGCAGGCGCTGGGCAACAAGCACCTGGTCAGAGTCCAGCACGACCCAGGCTCGCGCCATCCGCTTCATCTCGGAGCCAGCGGCTGGGCGATGCTCGCCTCCCAGGACCAGAAGACGATCGCCCGTATCGTGAAGAAGGCGGCCGACCCTGCAGTTGCCCTAGCACGCATCGAGCAGACCCGGCGGGACGGCTACGCCATCTCGCACGACGAACTCCAGATGGGTGTGCATGGCGTCGCGGCGCCACTGACCGGACCAGACGGCCGCTGCAATGCAAGCATCGCGATACTGGTGCCAAGCACAAGGGCCAAGACCCTGACGGCATTGACGCCGCGGCTCCTCGACGTGGCTGCCGATATATCAAAGCTGTTGTAAATATCCCGGACAGGGGAGCTGCGCTGCGACTGGCTTCCATTCAGGCAACCACCTGCGTCGATCTGAGGGCAACAATGTTTCGTTCGTTGGAACGATCAACTGCCCGAGGCCTCCGCGCCACCCTCCTGAGCTAAGCCCAAGTCACACTGCCCTGTTCTGCGTCGGCGCGCGACCGCCGCCATCCGCGACCAGCACCGCGCCGGTGACGAAGGATGCCTCGTCGGAAGCCAGGAACAGGCAGCAGGAGGCGATCTCTTGCGGTTCGGCGACGCGGCGCAGCGCGATGCGATTGGTCAGTGCCTTGAACTCGTCCTCGGGTGTCGAGCCGTTGGCCGCCGCCGCCACTTCCATCTCGTAGACGCTCATCGGCGTGCGCACCCAGCCGGGCGCCACCGCGTTGGCGCGGATGCCGTCCGGACCATGCGCGAAGGCGAGCGAACGCGTGTAGGAGACGAGCGCGGCCTTGCTCGCCGAATAGGCGGCATTCTGGCCGCTGGCGTTGAAAGCGCCGACCGAGGCGATGTTGACGATCGCGCCGCCACGCTGCTTCAGCAGCGGCAGCGCCGCGCGGCAGACCATCATCGAGCCGGTGACGTTGACGGCGAAACTCTTCGCCCAGGTCTCGTCGCTCAGCGTCTCCGGCTCGTCGAGGATCATGACGCCGGCGGCGTTGACGACGATGTCGAGACGACCGCCGCAGACATCGATGGCGCGTGCGATGTCTCCGGCATTGGTGATGTCGCCGCGCACGGCGCTGCCGCCGCTGGCTTTGGCCGCATCCTCCAGCACGTCTCCGCCATGACCGAAGGCGACGACATCGGCGCCCGCCCGGCCGAACAGCTCGGCGGTGGCGCGGCCCATGCCGGTGGCGGCACCCGTGACCAGGGCCGTGCGGCCTTCGAGGCGCCGGCTCATGTCAGCCCCCAGTGCCGTTCGACGGCATAGCCGGTCTCCGGCAAGGTCGAGCCGCCGTCGACGACGATGGTCTGGCCGGTGGTGTATCTGGCCTGCTCGGATGCGAGGTAGAGCATGGCGTAGGCGATGTCGTCGGCCTCGCCGAGATGGCCGACAGGAATGAATTGGCCAAGCCGATCCGCCACCTCAGGCTTGCTCATCGTGCCGCGGCCGGGTTTGGCGATGAAGCCGGGCTCGACGCCGTTGACGGTGATGCCGTCGCGCGCGAACTCGAAGGCGGCGCCGCGGATGAAGGCGTTGGCGCCGGCCTTGGCCGCCGAATAATGCGCGCCGCCCGCCATCGCCACGCGCGCCGACACCGACGAGGTGACGAGAATGCGGCCGAAACGGTTCCGGCGCATCTCCGGCGCCGCCGCCTGCGCCAGCCAGAAGCAGGCTTTCAAATTGACCGCCAGCGCCTCTTCCAGCTTGTCTTCGTCGAGCTCCTCGACCGAGGCCCAGGGGCAGCCGCCGGCATTGTGGACGACGATGTCGAGCCGGCCGGCCTCGCGCGCGACATCCCCGACGAGTGCGTGCAACGTCACGCGATCCAGCCCCGCAAGCGCAACGGCACAAACGGAGAGACCACGCGCGAAAAGCTCCGCGGCAAGCGCCTCTGCCGCATCGAGCGTGCGATTGGCAACGACCACTGAGGCGCCGGCCTCGGCAAAGCGCGTGACGATGGCTGCACCGATGCCGCGCCCGCCGCCGGTCACCAGCGCCACCCTGCCCGTGAGGTCGAGCGGGTTTGCCATCGTTCAGACGACGCCTGCGCCACGGACGAGATCGACGAAGCGGGAAAAGACTTCCGTGTGGCGATCGACATCGGCCGGCGAGGTCGCCGGGCACATCAGGAACATGGTGTGGAACGGCGTCACCAGTATGCCTTCGTTCATGTAGAAGGCGTGCAAAAGCGTCTCGAGGTCACCGCGCCGGCCGGCGATGACGTCGGCGCCGTTGCGCGGCGGCTTGGGCATGAACATGATTTCGGCGCGGGCGCCGGTCTGCGTCACATGCCAGGGCAATTTGTTGTCGGCGATGATCTTCCGCGCGGCCTCGGCAAGCCGCGAGGCGTTGGCGATCATGATCTCGAAATTGGCTGGCGTCAGCACCTCTTCCAGCACGGCGCGCATGGTGGCGACGGTCAGCGCATTGCCGGCCAGCGTGCCGCCGATGCCGAGATGCGCCGACTGGCGCACGCGCGGATTGACCATCGGCACGATCGCCCACAGCCTCTCGGCCATTTCCCGCGAGACGCCGAAGATGCCGGCCGGAATGCCGCCGGCGATCGCCTTGCCGGCGACCAGAATGTCCGGCTGCAGCCCGTGCAGCGCGGTGTAGCCGCCGGGCCCGCTGGAGATGGTGTGCGTCTCGTCGATGATCAGCACCGTGCCGGTGCGCCGCGTGATCTCGCGCAGTGCTTCGTGAAAACCCCCGGCGACCGGGATCATGCCGAAATTGGTCATCAGCGGCTCGGTCAGCACGCATGCGACGTCGCCATGCGACAACGCTTCCTCGAGCGCCGCGACGTCGTTGAACTCGATCACTCTGGAGACGGCGGCATGGTCGACGCCGTTCGGATGGATCATGTTGCGCATGCCGATCTTGCCGTCGCGGATCTCGACATGCGCTTCCTCGACGCCGCCGTGATAGCAGCCGGAGAAGACCAGCACCTTGGTCCGGCCGGTGATCATGCGGGCGATGCGGATGGCGCCGCGATTGGCGTCGGTGGCCGATGTGGTCAGCGCCCAGTAAGGCAGGCCGAAGCGGCGCTCCAGCTCGGCGCCGACCCAGAGGCTGTCCTCGGTGGGCAGCATCATGGTCGTGCCGTTCTGCAACTGGTGCAGCGCCGCGCGGGTCACCGCTTCGGGCGCATGGCCGCACATGCCGCCGGTGTCGCCAAGTGCGAAGTCGACATAGTCGTGGCCGTCGATGTCACGGATATGCGCGCCGCTGGCCGAAGCGGCATAGACCGGGAAACCGCCGGCCCAGCGCCGCATCCAGTGCGACGGCCCGCCATAGAGAAAATGCTTCTTGCCCTCTTCCCACGCCGCCGCCGAGCGCGGATGCGTGTCGAGGAACCTTGCCTGCTCGTGGTCGAGCAAGTCGTTAATGGTCGCTGGTTGCAAATCGCTTCTGCTGGCGGCCGTCACGGCGCTGAAGTCTCCCTGGCGCGCGAAAATTTTGGGGCGCGTAGTTGTTCCCAAATCGGTTCACTATTTGAACCGGAGTTTTGTATGTTATAGACACACTGCAGGCGGGATCGGCCCCTGTCAAGTTAATTCACATGCGAAGTATCTCGGAGAAGACGCAATGAGCACGGTGGGCAAGGCGGTGTCGCTGCTGGAACTGTTCACGCTGCACGAGCCCGAGATCGGGCTCTCCGACCTGGCCCGCCGCGCCGGCCTCGACAAGGCGACCGCCAGGCGCCTTTTGATGGCGCTTGCCGCCCACCAGCTGATCGAGCAGGAGCCGAAGAGCCGCCGCTACCGGCTGGGCGCCGGCCTGTCGCGGCTGGCCCGCATCCGCGACGCGCATTTTCCGTTCGTTCGGGTCGCGGCGCCGGTGGCGCGAGAACTGTCATTGGAGACCGGCGAGACCGTGCATCTGTCGGAATTCAGCGCCGGCGCGCTGCTCACCAGCCATGTCGAACTGTCGGCCAAGGCCAACCGCGTCAATGTCGATGTCGGCCAGGTGTTGCCGCTGCATGGGACCGCATCGGGCATCGCCTTCCTTGCCGCCTCGCGGCTGGAAGTGGTCGGCGCCTATCTCGAAAAGCCGCTGCAGGCGTTCACCTCACAGACGGTGACGCAACCGGACGATCTGGCGAAAGCCATCGCATTCGCCGCCGCCAGCGGCTATTCGCGCAGCGCGCAGGGCTATGAGGAAGGCGTGCACAGCATCGGCGCCGCGATCCTCGGCGCCGACGGCCAGCCGATCGGGGCGCTGGCGGTGGCCTCCCCCGTCTCACGCGTCGACGACGCGGTCGCGGCCGGCCAGGGCGTGGCGGCGATCAAGGCGGCGCGACTGATCTCGGCGCGGCTGACCGGCGAGGCGTGAGCCCGCATATCTGCCGTTGCGGCGGAGATGATTAGCATGTTAACTTCCATAGTGGATGGCTTCGGGCAATGCCTGGGCCACAATCCCGCATGAAGACGGGAGTACTGATTCGAGCATGATCCTTTCCGAAAGCCGGTTTCCGTTTTTCGGCATCATGCCCTGGAGGAGGAAACGATGCACGCTGCCGCCCACCATGTGAGCGTTGCCGACGGCGAGGCCTTCCTGTCCGCGTCGCGGCTGCTGTTCGGTCCGATCACCCAGCGTTTTTCGCGCGGCGGGGCGCCCTCGCTGCCGAAGCTGGTCTCAGTCAACCTCGGCGCCTGCCGGCTGTCCGAAATCAAGGCCAAGTCGCATCTGGTGGTCAACGACCGCGCCTTCTGGCGCAGCTTCGATCCCGACGCGATCAAGATCCTGATGCAACTCAGCGGCCGCAGCCGCTTCGAGCAGCAGCAGGTCGCCGTCGACCTCGGTCCAAGCGCGGCGATCATCTACGATCCGGTGCGCAGCTATTCGCTGCAGAACCTCGGTGATGTCGACCAGTTGATCCTACAGGTACCGCGCTCGACCTTCGGCCATGAGACGCTGGCCCGCCTCGCAGCACCCGTTCCCCTGCCCGGCCAGGAAGACAGCCTGACGCACATCGTGTCGGGCCTGATGCAGATGGCGATCGGGGAAGCGCACAAGCTCGACGAGGCCGGCTGCCGCCGCGTCGGCGAAAGCCTTATCCAGCTCATCAACGGGCTGATCCAGGCCAAGCCGATGGCACCCGAATTCCGCCGCTCGTCGCTCGAAGCCTTACGCGAGCGCATTGTCGCCTATATCGACGCCAACCTTTCACGCTGCAACCTCTCGGCCGAGGACATCGCCCGCCACATGGGCTGTTCCCGCCGCTACCTGCACCGCGCGTTCGAGGGCGAAGGCGCCACGTTGGAACGCTTCGTCTGGGACAGGCGGCTGGAGCGCAGCAAGGAGGAATTGCTCTCGCCGGCTCGCGCCTCAGCGTCGATCTCCGAAATCTCTTTTGCGTGCGGATTTAATTCTAGCGCGCACTTCTCCCGGGCGTTCAAGAGCAAGTATGACGTAACGCCACGGGAGTTACGGGAGAGAGTGCAGTCGGCATTGCATTAGCAACGAGAATCGTCAGACCGTGACGTTTCCTTGCTCAGTCCTTCGCCCGATTTCGGGAGTGAATTTGTCGATGCGCTGGCAGCAAGTCTCACGCCGATTTGAGGCGCCGTCCCAACCCCAACCGCATCACCCCCTTTGGCAAGAACAGCATAGCCACGATGATCGTCAGCCCCGAAATCACCGGGTGATAATCGGGCACCACGATGCGCGCCAGGTCGAACACTGCATACATCACCAGCGCGCCGAGGATCGGGCCGAGCAGCGTGCCCGTGCCGCCCACCACAGTCATCATCAGCGGCAAGAGCATCCAGTCGAGGTCGAACACCGAGTCCGGCCCGACATGGAAGATGTAGTAGGTGTAGAGGCTGCCGGCCACGCCGGCGATGAAGGCGCTGCCGGCGAAGGCGGCAACCTTGACTTTGAGCACATCGATGCCGTTGGCCGAGGCCGCCATCTCGTCGTCGCGCACGGCAATCAGCGCCAGGCCGTAGCGCGAGCGCATCAGGAGGTGGACAGCAACCGCCACGCCGACCACCAGGCCGAGCCCGACGAGATAGTGCGGGCGCAACGTGTCGAAGCTGCTGGCCGGGGCGACTATGCCGAAGGCGCCGCCGGTGAAGTCACCGCCATTGATGAAGATGACCTTGACGATCTCGCCGAAGCCGAGCGTACCGAGGGCAAAATAATCGCCATGCAGCTTCGACAGCAGCGGCAGGCCGATCAGGACCGCTGCGAGCGCAGCGACCAGTCCGCCGAGCAGCATCGTCATCGGATCGAAATAATAGATGCCGGGATGGGCGTCATAGAGCGAGCCCCAAAGATAGTTGCCACTCCACAGAATCGCGGTGGTGTATGCACCAAGCCCAAAGAAGGCATGGTTACCGAGGCTGATTTGACCGCCGAAGCCGGCGACGAGATTCCAGCCTTGCGCCATAATGGCGTAGAGGAAGACGAAGAACAGGAAGGAGAAGGCGTAGCTATCGACCGCGCCAGGCACGAACGCCACCAACGCGAGCGCCACCACCACGACGACAGCGATCCATTTCCAGATTTGCTTCATTTGTCTCAAGCCTTCTTGTAGGGTCGGCTGAAAAGGCCTTCCGGCTTGAACATCAGGACGGCCAGGAACACGCCGTAGGCGATGGCATTCGTCCAGCCGCCTGAGATGAAATACTGCACGTAGGCCTCGATCAGGCCCAGGATAATGCCGCCTGCCAGAGCGCCAGCTACGTTGCCGATGCCGCCCAGCGCCAGCGCCACCAGCGCCTTCAGACTGAAGATGAAACCGGCGAAGGGGTTGAACGGAAAGGTCGTCGCCACTGCGACGCCGGCGGCACCCGCGAGCGAAATGCCGATGGCAAAGGCAATGGCGTTGACGCGGTGCGGGCTGATGCCCATCAGGGTCGCGGCGTCCATGTCCTCGGAGGCGGCGCGCACCGCCTTGCCTACAATCGTCTTGCGCAGGAAAAGCATCACCAGGCCAGTGCCGGCGAGCGCGATGAGGAAGCTCATCATGCGCGTGAAGGAAGTACGCACGCCGAGCAGTTCGATGCCGCTCGCCGTGTAGGAGGTGACCACGCCGGCGGTATTCCCGCCCCACACAACCGTCATCAGGTTTTGGACCAGGAACATCAGACCGACGGCGATCAGTAGTGAGACGTTGCGGTCTGCTTCAGCGGCAGCCTTGCGGAACAGGCCCTGATAGACCAGCCAACCGACCACGAGCCCGACCGGGACGACGATGATGAGCGACAGGAACGGGTCGATGCCGAAACCGTAGAACAGCGCTCGCACGAAATAGGCGGCCAGGATGATCATCGCGCCCTGGGCGAGGAAGATCAGCCGCATGGTGCCGAAGATGAGGCTCAAGCCCACGGCAGCGACGCCATACATGGCGCCGCCGAGCGCGCCGTTGAGCGAGAGCTGAAGCAGGATTTCGGGCGGCGGCAAATTGAACATTCTCTACTCCAACACGCCCATATAGGCCTTCTGGATTTCGGGATCGGCGATAAGGTCAGCGCCGGTGCCCTGCATGGCGAGCGAGCCGGTTTTGAGCACAAAAGCGTAGTCGGCCACCTTCAGCGCCTGATGAATGTTCTGCTCGACCAGCAGGATGGTGACGCCTTGGCCGTGCAAGGTCTGGATCAGTGCAAACATTTGCTGCACGACCAGCGGGCTGAGCCCCAGCGATGGCTCGTCGAGGATGAGCAGCGACGGCTCCGACATTGTGGCCCGCGCGATCGCCAGCATCTGCTGTTCGCCGCCGGAGAGCGAACCTGCCTTCTGGTGGATGCGCTCCTTGAGGCGCGGAAAAAGCGTGTAGGCCTTGTCGAGCAACTCTTTCGTGCGCGGCCGCGCCTTGGGGAGGAAAGCGCCGAGCTCGAGATTTTCCAGCACCGTCATCTGGCGAAACAGGCCGCGCCCTTCCGGCACATGCGCGATGCCCATGCGGGCAATCTCCTGCGGCGCCTTGCCGACCAGCGACTGGCCGGCAAGCCGGATGTCGCCGGCCTTCGGCTTGAGCAAACCGGAAACGGTCCTCATCAGCGTCGTCTTGCCGGCGCCGTTGGCGCCGACGATGGCGACGATCGTGCCGGGATCGACATGAAGCGAGACGCCCCACAGCGCTCCGACATCGCCATGGGCGACTTCCAGATTGGTTACTTCAAGCAGCCGGTTCGCCAAGATAGGCCTCGATGACTTTGCGGTTTTGCGTGACTTCGTGCGGCGTCCCGTCGGCAATCTTCTCGCCGTGGTCGAGGACGATCACCCTGCTGCACACACTCATGATGGCGTCGACCTTGTGCTCGACCCACAACATGGAGATGCCGCGCTCGGCGCGCACGCGGCGGATAACGTCGACCATGCGCTGGATCTCGGTCGGGTTGAGCCCGGCCATCGGTTCGTCAAGCAAGAGCAGCGCCGGATCGGAGGCGACGGCTCTTGCGATCTCCAGCATGCGTCGGTCGGAGAGCGTCATATGCGCGGTACGCATGTCGCGCCTGGCGGTCAGGCCGACCAGCTCGAGGGCCGCATTGGCCGCCTCGGTCGCATGCTTGACGCGGCCCCCTGCCCCGTAGACGGCGCCGACCATGACATTCTCGAAAGCGGTCATGGTGTGGAAGGTGCGCACCAGCTGGAAGGTGCGGGCGATGCCCAGCCTCGATATACGGTGCGGCGCGATGCCGGTAATGTCCTTGCCGCGAAACGACACTCGCCCTTCGGTCGGCGCGTAGATGGCGGTGATGACGTTGAACAGCGTCGACTTGCCGGCGCCGTTAGGCCCGATCAGGCCGATCAGCTCGTTGGAGCCAACCGCGATATCGATATTGTGAAGGACGACAAGCCCGCCGAAGCGCTTCTTGACCGCCTCGAGGCGCAGCAAGATCCCGTCCGCCTGCATAGTGTTCTGTTTCCTTCCAGCGGAAGCACAAAGGATTAGGCGGTCAAAACCGCCTCATTGCCAAGCGACCCAAATGGACTGGCAAGAAGCGACGGGCGCCTGGCTTCGCAATCCGGCGCCCGCCCCTTCCGCCGCATCTGTTCGGTCAGCGCTTGTCCCAGGCCGGTGCCGGCTTGTAGGTCCAATTGCCGTCAGGGTAGATGAGCTGATGCTTGCCCTGCCACCATTGCGTCGCGACGCTCGGGATCAGCGCGAAGCCGGTCCCATCGAACTTCAGGTCGCCGACCACCGTATCCTTGAACTCCTGACCGAAGATCGCGTCATGGATCGCCGCAGCATCGGTGCCGCCGGCCTTCTCGATCGCCTGCGCCAGCACCTGGGCATTGGCGTAGAATGCGCCCACGGTGACGGAGTCCTTCTTGAACTCAGCCTCGTAGCGGTCGCCGAGTTCCTTGGCGCCCTTGTAAGGGTAGCTCGCCGACCAGAAGCCGTCGGTCATGATGTAGTCGGAGTCTGGTCCCAGCGCTTCGTGGAACTCGCCGGTCCAGGTGCCCTTCCAACCATGCAGGTAAGGCACGGAGAAGCCGAGCTCCTTCATTTGCCTGAGCAGCGTTATGGTATCGGCCGGCGAGCCGAAGACCAGCATGGCGTCGACATCGGCAGCCTTGAGCTTGGTGATCAGCGCCGAATAGTCGGTGGCGCCGATGGCCCAGGGATCGTCGACGGCGAAGCTGTAGCCATACTTCTTCGCCGCTGCCTCGAAGGCGCCGCCAAAGCCCTTGCCGTCTGGCGAGTCTTCCGAGACCAGCGCCGGATGCTTCGGCTTCTCGTCGGACGGCAGCTTGTCCCATATCTGGAACGGCACTTCGGCGCCCGGCCCCGGATGGAAGAAGAACAGGGCCGAATATTTCAGCTTCAGCGGCTGCCATTCGAAGGGAAAGGCCGTCGTGATCATGTAGAACTTCTTGTATTTTTCCGCGACGATGGCGCCGGCGATGTTCATCGGTCCGGAATGGGTCGAAAGCAACGCGTCGACCTTCTGCACCTTGATCAGGTTCTCCAGCGCCGAGGCGACCTTGCCCTCGGAGCTTTCGTCGTCGGCGACAACCAGCCTCACCGGCAGCTTCTTGCCGACGGACTTCACCATGATGCCGCCGGCCTTGTTGATGTCGGCGATGGCCTGCTCATAGGCCCATTTCTGCTCCTTGCCGTCGCCAGCCAGCGGCCCGGTCAGCGAGATCGGCGCGCCAATGACGATCTCATCGCCGGCGGCACTGGCGAAGACCGTACCGCCAAGCCCAAGCGCGGTGGACAGCAGCAGGCCGGCCAGCATTCCCTTCAGAGTGATTTCCATTCCATCCTCCCAGGTTTTCATCGGGCCGATCCTCCCAAGGCGAGGCCCGCATTCACTGCGCCAGTGCTCAGCCCATCGCGGCCGCGACCAGCTTGGTGTCGGTGAACTGTTCGAAGCTGACGGCCTTGCCGTCCTGCATTTCCCAGACATGGACGACGCGCGCCGTCATCGGCTTGCCGGTCTTCTTGTACCTGCCCGAGTAGGTGCCGATGCCGACGATGGTCGAGCCGCCGTCGACCAGTTTTTCGAGCGCAAAAGTGTAGCCGTCCCAGTCCTCGCCGATCGGCTTGAAGACGCCGGCGATGACGGCATCGGGGCCGATATAGGTGCCGGCATAGGGAAAGCCGGCCATCTCGGTCCAGGCGGTGCGGCTGGTGACCGGCGCCATCATTGCCGCCAAGTCCTTGGCGTCGGAGCTGGCATAGTGCGCCTTGATGGCGTCGTAGTTCCTGTTGCTCATGCTTATGTTCCCAAGCACTCAGACCGGCGCCTTGCCGGCGTCGTAGACGGTCCAGGATTTCTTCTCGATGAAAGCGCCGGCGGGCTTGTTCTCGACCTTGCCCTGGCTGGTCACGCCAAGGAATTTGCCAGTCGAACGCATCGTGTCCCAATTGTAGAAGAACAGCGAAGCGACCGGGATAATGAACTCGCGGAAGCCGAAGACGTAGAGGTTATCGTCGAACCTCCAGGTGGTGGCGAGATCGACATCGCCATGGCCGCGCTGCACGCCGACAAGGTTCTGCCACGCATAGCGCTGCGAGCTCAGATAGATGTGCTCGTAAACGTGGTTCGGGCTGTAGGTGTAGTGCGCGGTCAGACCGACCAGGTCGCGCGTCGGCGACGGCTCGATGCCGGTCGGCGGTACGGATGAATCGCCGAGCACGCCGGCCGCATAGACCTGCGCCACGCGCGGCTCGCCGGGCGCCTCGCCGGGCTCACGCACCCGCTCGCGCACCGAGAGCACACGGCGCGTTTTGGTGTCGACGATGAAGGCCTCGTCCTCGGCCGGCCTGGCGGCGAAGGTCATGTTGATGAAGAACACTTGCGGCGCGACTTCCAACGCCTCGTACCAATCGGCGCCGGCATCGCTGCCTTCGCTCCAGGCCGCCGTGTCGGCTGCGGTGAAGGCGAGGTCGATGACGCGGCCGGTCGCGAGCGTGATCTTGAAGGTCTGCCCGCGCAGCGTAGCCGTCGTCGGCAGCCGGTTGGTGGCGATGCCTGCGGCAAAATCGTCGAAATGTTTCCAGTCGGCGGGCCTGTTCTGGTCGTTCATCGCCATCTCCTCATCAATCGACAAAGGCCAATGTCGGCAGGTCGACGACGGTGGCGCCGCCATCGACGGTCAGGATCGAGCCGTTCATCATCGCCGCCTCGGCGGAAGCGGCGAAGCAGATGACGTTCGAAACCTCCTCAGGCGTCGCCGGACGGCCAAGCGGCACGTCCTTGGTCACCAACCGGTAGGCTTCCTCGATCGAACCCAGACCGTGCTTGTCTACAACGACCTGCATCTGATCGTCGGCCATGGCGGTCGCCACCCAGCCAGGGCAGATGATGTTGGTGCGCACGCCCTGGCGGCCATAGTCGCGCGCCAGCGATTTGCCGAAGCCGACGCAGGCATGCTTCATGGTGACGTAGCCGGCCGCCGCCGGTCCGGCGAAAAGCCCGGCGATCGAGGCGACGACAACGATGTTGCCCTTTCGCACGATGAGGTCCGGCAGGCATTCGCGGGCGCAGACGAAAGCGGTGTCGAGATTGGTGCGCGTCGCCAGCGCCCATGTCTCGTCGCTCATCGAAACGGTCGGACCGACGCCGTGCCCTCCTGCATTGGCGATGAGTATGTCGACAGAACCGAATTTCCCATGCACTTCGGCAAGGGCAGCGCGCACTGCGTTCGCATCGGCGGCATCGCCCTGCACGACCAAACCACCAATATCCCTGATGACTGCTTCGAGCGGCTCGCGCCGCCTTCCCATGAGCACAACGTTGGCGCCGTCAGCGGCCATGCGCCGGGCGACCGCCGCGCCGATACCGGTGCCGCCGCCAGTAATGAACGCCGTCTTACCGGTGAATCTCATTGCCGCTGTCCCCAGGGCGCGAGGCCCGACACACTGATTGTTGACACCGAGTGTGCGATGACCGGTCTTTGCCGTCTTGTCCAAGCGGGAACTTTGTTTTGACTGAGCGCGCACTTCGGCACCCGCCTTGCGAAGTGCCGCGCGACCTTCGCCGCGCGGCGCCCCGTCTCCGCTACTTCTTGATCGCCTCGAGATCGATGATGATGTCGACCTCCGGCCCGAGGCCGAAACCATCGGCCGCCTTGGCCATCGGGAAGTCGGCGGTGCTGACCTTGCCGGTGGCGCTGAAGGCGGCCTTGGTCAGCGTCGCATCCCACGGCGCCGGCGCTTCGTTGAGCAGCTTGACGTCCAGCGTGACCTCCTTGCTGACGCCGCTGATGATGAGATTGCCGGTGACCTTGCCGGTCTTGTCATCGACCTTCTCGACCTTGGTGCTCTCGAAGCTGATCGTTGGGAACTCGGCAGCGTTGAAGAAGTCGGGGCCTTTGAGGTCGCTGTCGCGCTGGTCGAAAGCAGTGTGGACGGAGCCGACGTCGAGCTCGGCCTTGACGCTGCTCTTCGAGACGTCGGCCTTATCCAACGCGATCGTGCCCTTGACGGCGTCGAACTGGCCATGGGCGATGCCGTAGATGCCGTGCTTGATGGTGAAGGTGACCCAGGCATGCTGGCCGTCGATGTCGTAGTTGTCCGCATGGGCCGCCGCAGCCAGCATGGATGCGCCGGCGAAAGCGAGCGCGGCAATCAGTTTCTTCGTCCTCACATGTTTCTCCCTGTTGTTGGTGTTTGTGTTGGACCCCGCTCAGGAAAAGCCGAGGGCGGCCCCATGCGGCGCCCAAACGATCGCCGTCACGATGGCCAGAATCGCCGGAGCGGCGATCAGGATGCCGGCGACCAGCGGCCGCAGAGGCCGCGCGCCGGGAAGCAGGCTTTGCAGCCGGCCGCGCACGAGCACGGCAACGATCGGCGGCAGTGACGACAGGACGAGTGCGGCGGGATTGGCCTTGGGCGCGAGCAGCGCGACCTGGATCAGCACCGTGGTGGCGGCGTAGAGCAGCAGGAATTCAACGCCCTTGCTCCAGGCACCGGCCGCGCCGCCGCGCAGCGTCGCGACATACTGCGCGAGGCACCAGCCGCCGATCAGCGCGGCGAGCGTGCCGAGCAGTTGCCCGGTGACGATCGAGGCGCCGAGCACCGAGACGATGGCGCCGGAGAGCGACAGGGCGAGCACGGTTGCTGGTGCGAGGAACGGCTCTTCCGCTGACGGTAATGGCGAAGCTTCCTGCATGGTGAGCGTCGCGGCACCTATGAACATCAGCAGTTCGACGACCAGCGCGGCGATCATCTGCAAGTCGAGAGTACCGCCGGCCAGCCGCCGCCAGCCGAGCCACAGGAAGGCCGCAGCAAGAGCGATGACGGCGGGAGAACCTGTTCGGCCGCCCAGCATCCGCTCAGGCAGCAGGCCGATGACGATGCCGGCGAAGGCGAGATAGATCAGCTTCTGGCTGGCGGCGACCGGCGGCACGATCGGCGGACCAAGGGTTTCCCAGTAGAAGAACACGAGCAGCGCTGCCCAAAACAGCGTGAGCACCAGCGACGCGGCCGGCAAGGCAAAGCGCGCAAGCAGCGCAACCACGATGCCGAGCAGCAAAGGCAGTGCGGTCGTGGTGACCATCGGATTGCCGAGAACCGCGCTCAAATCGCCACCATTTTCCAAAACCCCCGGAGACGTGCCAGCGTGGCCGATCTCATCCGCGATCTTGAATTGGCCGAAGGCCAGTCGTCTTGTCCGAACGGGAACTTTGTTTTGACTGAAAGCGCACTCGCGGCCGCGCCGGCTTGAAGCGCTTTGGCGCGCTCCATAACGCTGTAGAAAATGTTCATCGACTTTTCGAGGAGGATGGCGTGAACGAGAGAACTGTGCCGCCAGTCAGCACTGCCGCCGCCGCATTCCTGTTGCGACCGCACCGGCCCTTCATCAACGGACGTTTCGTCGATGGTCTCGCCGGCGATGGCCTGGCGGTCGACGATTCCGCTACCGGCGAGATCGTCGCGCATGTGCCTGAGAGCGGCCCCGACCTTGTCGACCAGGCGGTGCGCGCGGCACGCGCCGCGCTCGAAGGGCCATGGGCGTCGATGCGGCCGGTCGACCGTCAGAACCTGATGCTCAGGCTTGCCGATGCGATCGAGGCCGACGCCGATCTGCTCGCCGAAATCGAGAGCATCGAGAACGGTAAGTCGCTGGGCGTCGCGCGCATGCTGAGCGCCGGCGGCACCGTCGACTGGCTGCGTTACTATGCCGGCTGGGCGACCAAGATCGAAGGCTCGACCTTCCAGGTCTCTATTCCCGTGCCGCCCGGCGCCAAGCATCATGCGATGACGATCATGGAGCCGGTCGGCGTGGTTGGCGGCATCGTGCCCTGGAACTTTCCGCTGCTGATCGGCATGTGGAAGATCGCACCCGCTCTTGCCTGCGGCTGCACGATCGTCTTGAAGCCGCCGCAAGAGACGCCGCTTGGCCTTTTGCGACTCGCCGAGCTGGTCGAAGCGGCAGGCTTCCCGCCGGGCGTCATCAACATCGTCACCGGCAGCGGCGCCGTCACCGGCGAAGCGCTGATCCGCCATCCCGGTATCGACAAGCTGACCTTCACCGGATCGACGGAAGTGGGAAAACGCGTCGGCCACGCTGCCGTCGACCGCGTCGCTCGGTTCACGCTGGAGCTCGGCTCCAAGTCGCCGATGATCCTACTGGCCGACATGGAGGACGGCGTCGAGCCACTGCTCGCCGGGCTAGGCATGTTCTTCAACCAGGGCCAGGTCTGCACCTCGGCCGCGCGGCTGCTGATCGAGAAGCCGATCTATGACCGCACGTTGGCTCGCCTTGCCGAGATAGCCGATGGCATGACGATGGGCGCCGGCCGCGACGCGGAAGCGCAGATCAATCCGCTGGTCTCGGCCAAGCACAGGAAAAGCGTTGAGGGCTTTGTCGAACGAAACCTGGCGGCTGGCGGCGAACGCGTGAGCGGCGCGCGGGCGGTGCCGGCCAGGGGTCACTATGTGGCGCCGACCATCCTGCACAATGTCCGGCCCGACATGGAGATCGTGCGCGAGGAGGTGTTCGGCCCTGTGGTTGCCGCAATGCCCATCGCCGATCTCGACGAGGCTATCCGCATCGCCAACGATACGCGATACGGCCTGTCGGCCTCGATCTGGACCCGCGACATGGGAAAGGCGATGACGGCGATCCACGGCCTGAAGGCCGGCACGGTGTGGGTCAACTCGCACAACACGCTCGACCCGGCCGCGCCCTTCGGCGGCTTCAAGCAGTCCGGCATCGGCCGCGAGCATGGGCGCGCTGCGATCGAGGGCTACCTCGAGACGAAGACCGCCCTGATGCGTTACGCCTGATGACCGAGGTCTATGACTACATCGTCGCCGGTGCCGGCTCGGCCGGCTGCACGGTCGCCAACCGGCTGGTAAATGCAGGCAAACGCGTGCTCGTCGTCGAGGCAGGCCCGGCCGACGACACGCGTTTCATCGACATGCCCGCCACCTTCGCCAAGGTCATCGGCACGGCGCGAAGTTGGATCTACCAGTCGGAGCCGGAACCGAGCGTCGGCGGACGATCGCTGCCGATCCCACAAGGCCGCACGCTCGGCGGCGGCTCTTCGATCAACGCCATGCTCTATGTCCGAGGTCAGCCGGAGGATTATGATGGCTGGCGCGACCTTGGCTGCTCCGGTTGGGGCTGGGATGACGTGCTGCCGGTCTACAAACGGCTGGAGCGCAACGAGCGCCTTGCCGGCGAGCGACACGGCACCGAGGGTCCGCTGCCGGTCTCCGACCCGCGCTACCGCCATCCGCTGTCGCTTGCCTATGTCAAGGCAGCGCAGCAGGCCGGCTATCGCTACAATGACGACTTCAATGGCGATCGCCAGGAGGGCGTCGGCTTCTACCAGACTACGACGGCAAAAGGCGAGCGGCAATCCGCCGCCAAGGTGTTTCTCAAGCCGCTCGCCGGCGGCGCCAATCTGAGGGTCGTCACCGATGCGTTGGTGACGAGACTGACGCTGGAGAATGGCGCTGCGACCGGGCTGTCCTACACGACGCCGGACGGCCGCGGCCAAACGGCCTCGGCGAAAGAGGAAGTCATCCTCGCCGCCGGAGCACTGGCCACGCCGAAGCTGATGATGCTCTCCGGCCTCGGGCCTGCCGCGCATCTCGCTGAAATGGGCATTCCCGTCATGCGCGACATGCCTGCCATCGGTCAGGATTTGCAGGACCATGTCGCCGCGCCGCTTTATGCGCTGACCCGCGAGCCGATCTCGCTGCTCGGTGAGGATCGCGGCATCAGGGCGTTGCGGCACGGCATCGAATATCTCTTGTTCCGGCGCGGCTTGCTCGCCTCCAACGTGGTCGAGAGTGGCGGCTTCTTCGACACCGATGGCGACGGCCGGCCCGACGTCCAATTTCACGTGCTGCCGGTGATGATCGAAAACGCCGAGCATGGCTCGGTCGAGCGCCACGGCATGGAGCTGAACCCATGCGTGCTGCGGCCGAAATCGCGCGGCTCGGTGCAACTGCGGTCCCGCGATGCAAGCGACCCGATCCGCTTCACCACCGGCTTCCTGTCGCACGCCGACGACCTTGCCTTGCTGCTCGCCGGCATGAAGGTGGCGCGCGCCATCCTTCGCCAGCCGGCGTTGCGCGAAGTCGTGGCCCAGGAGCTTGCGCCCGGCGCTGCCGATGACCTCGGCGACGAGACAATCGTCGACCACATCGTCCGCCACGCCAAGACCGTCTATCATCCCTGTGGCACCTGCCGGATGGGAACAGATGAGCAGGCGGTGGTCGATCCTCAGCTTCGCGTGCGCGGCGTGCCGCGCGTGCGCATCGCAGACGCCTCGATCATGCCTAGGCTCACCAGCGGCAATACCAACGCGCCGGCGATCATGATCGGCGACCGCTGCGCCGATTTCATCCTGGGCCGACCTCACCCTTGAGGAAGTTTAGCCGAGATTGATCCATGCCGCCGGAGGCGCAAGTCGAGGACGCGGCCCAGCGGCTGTTCGAGGCCGAGCGCGACCGCCGCCAGATCAGGCTGCTCAGCCTCGATTTTCCGCAAGCGACGATGGACGACGCCTATAGGGTGCAGGCGGCGCTGGTGAAGCGAAAGGTCGCTTCCGGGCTTGCGATAAAAGGCTGGAAGATCGGCCTGACCTCGGAGGCGATGCAGTCGGCGCTCAGCATCGACATTCCGGATTCCGGCATCCTGCTCGACGACATGTTCTTCGAGGATGGCGGCACGGTGCCGGCCGGCCGGTTCATCCAGCCGCGCATCGAAGCCGAAATCGCCTTCATCATGAAGGCCCCGCTCGCCGGCCCGGACGTGTCGATCGAGGATGTGCTCGATCGACACGGATTACATAACGCCGGCGCTCGAGATCCTCGACACCCGCATCGAGCGGATGAACAAAGAGACCGGCAGGATCAGGACCTTCTTCGACACGATCTCGGACAAAGCCGTCCGAGTTCACGTTCTTCGGCGAGTTCAACCGGCAACATTTGGCGCTGTTGCCGCGAGGCGACGTCCTAAGCCGCGTTGCCGCTGGCGCTGTCGCGGGAGGGAATTTCCTAGCCAGGGAAGATCCGATCAATAAGGCGATTGCCGCCATACTCCAGAAATTCCGGGTATCTCCTGTTTCGAACGCCAAGCTCGAGAGGCTTCTTCGCGATGCGCTGTTCGGGCTCCTTGGCGTCATGATCTGCGAAGAGCCGCGTGGCGACTTCGTGTATAAGGGGCAGAACGACACCGGTACCGACAGGGCATTGAAGATCAGCCGCCAGTTCATCGATACCCGATACCGCGATCCGAATTTCAAGATCCGCGAAATGGCAACAACGCTTCGGCTGTCGATGAAGCAGATCCAGCGCGGGTTCGCCTCCTTGGGCACCACGCCGACAAAGTACCTGCTGATAAAGCGGCTGGAACACGCGCGAAAGGAGATCGATCACATCATCGCCGGACGTCGGGCAGGCCTGATATCAACCATTGCCTTCGAGGCCGGGTTTTCAGACCTTTCCTATTTCCAGCGAACTTTCCGGCGGGCGTTTGGCAATACCCCCCGCGATTATCTCTCCGGCATTGCCGAGCAAGAGCCTTAGTGCGAGTAGCGAGCGCGCTTCTTAATTTTATAGTGCCGGATAGACCGAGCGGCAGTCCTAGATCCCCAGGTCGCAACCACAGGGCATCCAGGCGTCTCTACCCGATCGTCTGCCCTTTTCCAGATTGCATACTATGCGACTCGAAGTCGCCACCAGCCAGCGGCTTGCCGCTTGGCGTAATCCGGCTGCCAAGCGCTACCCGAACATCTGCTCGATAGAGCTTTGCCATCTGATGGAGGTGCCGAGACCTCGTCGATCAATTGTCCATTTGACATCAAGCGGCGCGGCGTCGAGATGCGCATAGTTCTAAATGACGCCTCGTCCAACAGCCCTGAGCCGGACGCCGCTCTGATCGACGTTGTCCATCGCTCTCAGCTTTATCTCCATCAACTCACGGATGGGTCTGGCCGAAGCCTGACAGAGATCGCCAGCTTGAATGCGACCACCGTCTCTGAAGTAAGCAGGCTCCTGCCGCTGGCGTTTCTGTCGCCGAAGATTGTGTCGAAGATCATCGCCGGCAATCAGCCGATCGAACTCACAGCCCACAGGCTATCGCGGCTCTCCGGCCTTCCCCTCGCCTGGACCGATCAGGCTGCCCTCCTCGGCCTCTGATTCCAACTATCAGCCGAGCATCTCCTTCCCAAACAGTTGGCTACGGAAATGGGCCCGGAGAGACGATGGCCCAAATGCGGGCCATTGTGGCTCCAGAAGGCTGCGTCTCCGCCAAGCGTCGCCTGGAGCAGGTCGCTAACCTGCGGAAATGTCGGCACTATTCTGAGACGGTCGAAAAGACGCCAAAACTGACGGACTGATTGGTTGGCCCGGAGGGACGCCGTCTTTTCAACAAAAACAATCAGTTAGCGGGTCGTTCGCCCAGCCATATCCTTCGTATGTTCTCGTATCCGGTGGCGAACCTGGCGGCGAGGACTCCGAATGAGACACCGCCCGACTAACGTTGTCGGAAGCAAAATAAAGCTAACGGCGTCGGATTGCAAGAGTGTTGGTCGCAGGACTCGCAACGATCGACACCGACATTCGTTGATCGTGGTAATTTTGAAGAAGCCGACGTACTGTTGTCTGGATCATGCCCAGCATCATTCTATCGTTTATATTTGCTTTATTCCGGTTTTCAAGTCGATGTGTATCACAATAGATGTAACAATATGTGGCACATTCCACAATATGTAGCACATTTACAGTTGCTTCGGGGGCGCAACCCCACGCGCTCGGTCGAAGCCGCCGCTATATCGTGACGTCCTCATGCAATGTCGGACTCTCGGCCGGCCAGTATTCGACATATCACGACGCCGGAGAACCGCATCACCGCAATCGCCGTGCAGGCCGTTCGGATCAAGGTCGCCAGCGGAATGGGCTACTTCCGGCCCTCCCCCGATTGCGAGCGCTCGAGAACGGCGAAAAAGATCACGGTGAGGAGAAGGACGATGAGGAGCAGCACAAACGCGGCTGCCGCGCCTTCGTTGAGCGAAAGGCCGAGAAAAGCGCGTCGATAGGCAAAAAAGCTCAGGACTTCGGTCGCGTTGCCTGGCCCGCCCTTGGTCAGGACATATGGCAGATCGTAGGTCCGGAACTCGTTGATCAACTGGATAATGATGGTGATCGCCGCGACCGGTCGAAGCATCGGTAGCGTGATGTAGAAGAACTGCTGCCAGCTGCGTGCTCCATCAACTTCCGCCGCCTCGTAGGGATCGCGCGGCAAGGCGGCGAGCCCCGCGGCGAGGATCAGCACGACGAAGGACATTTGCTGCCAGATGTCAATCGCCGCCATCGTCCAGAGCGCCATACCTGGCGTCCCGAGCCAGTCGAGGCGCGGCAGGCCAAACGTCTCCATCAGATGGTTGGCGATGCCGAGATTGGGCTGGAGCAGCATGCGCCAAATCAAGGCGACGCTGATTGGCGACATCGCCATGGGAATGGTCAGAACCGCGAAATAGACCGGCTTCATCCGGACCGTCCGGTTGAGCATCAGGGCGATGCCGAGCCCGATCACGAATTCGCCGACCACCGTCACCGCCGAATAGCGCGCTGTGAGCCAGAGCGCATTCCAGAACAGCGGATCGCCGATCATCGACGCAAAATTCTTGAACCCGACCAGCGGCAGAAGCTGCGGCTTGATCAAGGTCATCGAGGAAATCGAGAGGATGCAGGCATAGGCCAGCGGAAAACCCATCACGATCGCCAGCAGCAGGAGGCCCGGCAAGGCAAAGGCCCAGCCTGTTCGCCACTCGCGGCCACGGGCGGCCCATCCTCTTTTGATCGCACTATGCATTGTAACCGAGCCCTGGTCGTGGTGGCGTTCCTGGTCTGATCGAGATCCGGCGCGGCTGAACCGCCGCGCCGGATCTCCTGTCCGAGCCGAACTTCTATTTGTCGAGGAGTCCCTGCAACCCGTCGGAAGCCGCCTTCAGCGCCGCCTCTGATGTTGCCTGGCCGCCAGCCGCGAGCGAGAGCTGGGTGCCGAGCAGATCTTCGTATTGCGCCGAATAGGTGAAGATCGGGAACGACTTGCCGGTCGACACCACGTCCCCGGCAGTCTTGTAGAACGGATACTTTGCGAGCACCGCAGCATCGGCATAGACATCGCTTCGCACAGGCGCATGGCCCTCAAGAGCGCGCTTCACCGAAACATCCTTACTTTGCACCCACTGGATGAACGCCCAGGCGGCTTCCTGCTCTTCCGGCGAAGTGTTCTTGGGAATGCCCCAACCCCAACCGCCGCTCTCGCCATGGCCACCCGGCATCACCGACAGGCCGACCTTGCGGGCGACCGTCGGACACTTCACGGCATCGTCCATCTGCGGCAGCATCCACCAGTAGGTGACCATGCTGAAGGCGGAACCGCTGCACATCAGGCGCATGGTGTCATCGAGCGTCGCCGACACAGCACCCTGCTGGGCGCCGTGCTGAATGTTGTCGATATAGAGATCAAGCGCCTTCTTCGCCTCGGGTGTGTCAAAGCTCGCTTTGCCGCCGGCATTGCGATAGGTACCGCCAGCGGAGAACAGGTAGTTGGAGAATTCCATGCTGTTCGGATCGCCGCGCTGGCCCTGCATTGCGGCTCCGGCGACGCCGGCGTTGGCTTTCATGAATTTGGAGATCGCCACATAGTCTTCGAGCGTCGTCGGCAGAGCAAGCTCCTTGCCGGTTGCCGTCTTGTAAGCGGCCTTGAGTTTCTCGTCGCTGATCAGGTCCGTCCGGTAGAGGAGACCCATCGAGTAGTTGTACATGGGTACCAGGAACAGCTGGTCCTTGGTTCGGCCGAGCAGGTCAAGCGTCGAGGGAATGAAGGGGCTCAGATCGTATTTGGATTTCTCGACGAAGGGTTTCAGATCGGCGAGCCAGCCGGCCGCTGGAAATTCACCGGCCCACAGGAAATCGACCTCGAGCACATTGTAATAGCTCTGTGGCGCGGTCAGCTGGGATACCAGCTTGTCGTGCATATCAGAATAGCCGATCTTCTCGAACTCGACCTTGATGCCGGTCTGCTTCTCGAATTCGGGCAACAGCGCTTCGATGATCTTGGTTTCGGGCACGTCCTCCATCAAGGCGTGCAAGGTGATGGACTCGGCGGCCCTGGCCGGAAGCGATGCGCTGAGAACAGCTGCCCCGCTCGCGGCCGTCATCAGCATTTTGATCAAGGTCTGCTTATTCCAAGTCATAACTCTCTACTCCTCTTTCCCTCTGGACGCAGCGGTGATCCCGCCACGATTCGTAACCGGCTGGCGAGCCTTGTCGGCTCTCGGAGCGGCCGGCCTATTTCACGCTGCCGAACGTCAAGCCCTGGACGATGAAGCGCTGGATGAAGCGGGAAGCCACGACCAGCGGCAGGATAGCGAGGACGACGCCGGCCGAGACCTTGGCGATCTGGACGCCGTTGGAGGTCTGCAATGCGGCGAGCGCCACCGGTATGGTCGCCGTCGCCGGCCCGCTCAAAACCAGGGCAAATAGAAACTCATTCCACGCCAGGATGAAGCCGAGGACGCCGGCTGCTGCTATACCGGGCAGCGATACCGGCAGCACAATGCGCCAGAAGGCGCCCCAGGCGGTCGCCCCGTCGGTCATCGCTGCCCATTCCAGATCGACCGGGACGCCCTCGAAGAAGCCCATCAGGATCCAGGTCAGGAATGGCAGGTTGAGCGCGGCATAGACGATTATCAGCCCGGTCAGCGAATTGCTGAGCTCGAGGCTTCGAAACAGCGTGAAGGTCGGCAACACCAGCACCACGGGCGGCAGCATCTGCGTCGCGAGCACGGCGAAACGCGCCCAGCGCCCGCCGGTACGGAAGCGGGCGAAGGCATAGCCGGTGGTCGCGGCAAAGGGCAGCGCGACCAGAACCGAGCCGAGCGCGACGATCAGGCTGTTAAGGTAGGACTGGCCGAAGCGACTCGATAGCAGCGCCGAATAATTGTCTGTCGTAAAGGCCGGCATCAGCTCGTTGCTGTAAGACAGCTGCTCGGGCACGACGCTTGTTCGGAGCACCCAGAGCGGTGGCAGCAGCACGATGGCGGAAACAACAATCAGTCCGAAATGCAGACCGAGGCGGCGACGAAAGGCCGACCGTTCGTCCTTGTCGATGCTGGTCATTGAGCAGCTCCCATGAGGCTCGGCCGCGGAATCACCAGTAAGGTCTCAGGATCAAAGAGATGCATCGGCAGTGGGTCGATGTAGAGCTCGACGATCGAGCCGACAGGCGCCGTGAAATAACGGCTGAGGCGGGCGGCGATCTCCAACGGCTTGTCGTCGCCGGCCTGGCGCGCATCATCCTTGCCCGTGGGCTGACCCGCAATTTGGCCAATCAGGACATTCTCGGCGCCGAGAGCCTCGACGGCCACGACCCGTACGGCAACCTTCTGCCAGTCAGGCTTGTCGGGACTTTCGTGGAAATCTTCGGCCCGCAAGCCCAGAATGACGCGGCGCCCGACACGTCCGCCGTAGGCGGCGCGGTGGCGGGCCGGAACGGCAAGCACGGTACCGCTGTCGGTCAGGACGGAGAGCCCTTCGCCAGGTGCGGCCTGAAGCGTGGCCGGAACGAGGTTCATCGGGGGCGTCGCCAGGAACCGCGCCACGAAGGTGTTGACAGGATCGGCATAGACTTCAAGCGGCCGGCCCGCTTGGACCAGACGACCGTCGCGCATGACGCATATCCGATCACCCATGGTCATGGCCTCGACCTGGTCGTGCGTGACATGAACAATGGTGCGGCCAAGGCGCCGGTGCAGCTTGACGAGTTGGAGCCGCATTTCGGCGCGCAGTTGCGCATCAAGGTTCGAGAGCGGTTCATCGAGCAGGAAGGCCGCCGGTTCGCGAACGATCGCCCGGCCGAGCGCAACACGCTGACGCTGGCCGCCCGAAAGCGCCGCCGGCTTGCGGCTGAGAAGATTCTGAAGACCGAGCAGGTTCGCGGCGTCGGCAATCTTGGCATCGATAACCGCGGCGTCGGTGCCACGCATCTTCAGTCCGAAGGCCATATTCTGCCGCACCGACATATGCGGATAGAGCGCGTAACTCTGGAACACCACTGCGACGTTGCGGTCGCGCGGCGCAACATGAGCCACGCTCTTGCCACCTATGCGAAGATCGCCGGAGGAAATACTCTCCAGGCCGGCAATCATCCGCAGCGTCGTCGACTTGCCGCATCCCGACGGGCCGAGAAAGATCACGAATTCACCGTCGGGAATGGTGAGATCGACCTCGTGCACCCCGTAATTGCCATTACCGTAGAGCTTGGAAACGCGATCGAGCTCGATAGACGCCATAGTCTTTCCTCATACACCCCGTCTGACCCGGTCGAACGCCAGGGAATGGCCACCTTAGAGAACAAAATAGAACATCAAAAGCCTGCATCCTGATCGCATATGTTCGTTTATCAGGCAGCACGTGACGGTATCAGGAACCCAGCCAGTGCCGTGAAGATGCCGTCAGGTCATGTAGACGCCGCCAGTCACGTTGACGCCTTGGCCGGTCATGAAGCGAGCTTGATCCGAGCAGAGGAATACGACGACGTCGGCGACGTCCTCCGGCAGTTCGAGCCGTCCGAGCGGGGTTTGCGCGATATAGTCGGCGACTACCCGCTCGGGCATGACCTGTCGCAGATGCGCCTCCCACTCGACTTCTCGCGATTGCATGCTGGTTTTGACGAACCCTGGGCAGACAGCATTGACGCGGATTCCCTTTGGGGCGAGTTCGCGGGCAAAGGCCTGCGTCCAGCCGAGCACGGCGAACTTGGACGCCGAATAATGTGCCAGGAGCGGCGCGCCGACCTTTGCAGCGAGCGAAGCGGTGTTGACGATGCAGCCCGCGCCTTGCCTGACAAAATGACGCCCAGCGATCTGATTTGCCAGGAATACACCGCGTGCATTGACCGAGAAGTTGAAGTCCCATTCCTCGTCGGTCAGCTCCAGCGCATGCTGCATGGTGGATACGCCGGCATTCGCAATCAGGATGTCGCAGCCGCCGAGCGCTTCCAGCACAGTGGCGAAAGCCGCCTCGACGGAATCACGACGGCGAACATCAACCGCGACGGCGGCGGCACCGCCGCCAATCTCCTCGGCCGCCTGACACGCCGCATTGGGATCCAGGTCGCCGATCGCCACGACTACACCCTGCCGCGCCAGGGCAGCCGCGATGGCGCGACCGATTCCCGCGCCACCACCGGTCACGAAGGCACGCTTACCCGCGAGTTCGGCAAGCACGGGAGGCGTGACGGAGACAGCCGGTATGGTCATATTCTCTCTCTTGATGGCGAGACGCATATTGTTGATATCGAGATGCATACCAATAAAATCGAACACTGCAAACATGATTTTGTTTGAAAATGTTTGAGCATGAGATAAAGTGAAATCAACCGATCGCCTCGTCGACGACTTACACCCCACCGGATGCATCGATGGCAGACGACAACGCCCTTCCTGAATCATCTGCGCACGGCGCACCGCGCGATGCCGATCGTCAACGCCTTCTGGCGCACGATAGGCACGCACGTATCCTGGCTTTGCTGCACGTGACAGGGTCGATCACCGTCGCCGCGGTAGCGGCCGAACTCGCCGTTTCCGATATGACGATCCGCCGCGATCTCGTCGAACTGGAACGCGACGGAAGACTGGTGCGAATCCACGGCGGCGCGGTCGAGGCAGGCAACCCGCCGCCGGTCGCCATGGACAGTGAGGAGCCGAGCTTCGAATCGCGCTTGCGCCAGCGCCGCGACCCGAAGGCAGCCATTGCCGCCGCCGCTGCCGAGTTGGTCTCGGGGCGTCGCACGATCGCGATGGATGTCGGCACCACCACCTATCTGATGGCCGAGCACCTCAAGGACCTTCCGCACGCCAAGGTGTTCACCAACAGCCTCAGGATCGCAGCTTTACTGAACGGCGGCGCGCCCGAGGTCTATGTTGCCGGCGGCCGCGTACGTGCCGACGAGATGTCGACCGGCGGGCCCACGGCGATCGCCCAGTTCGAGGCGCTGTGGTTCGACGTCGCCGTGATCGGTGTCTCCGGTATCACGGTGGACGGCCTCTTCGACTATTCCTTCGATGATACCGACATGAAGCGCGCCTATCTCAGACGATCAGGAACCAAGATCGTGCTCTGCGACTCCGCGAAATTCCAGCGCATGTCGCTGGTGCGGATCGCGCCGCTGTCGGACATCGACATCCTCATCACCGATGCCGAGCCGCCGCCCAAGATCGCCGCGGCACTTGCTGCGGCCAAGGTTGACCTGCGCATCGCGCCGCCACTCACGCGTGAATGAGCGCAACATTTTTCATTTTTTCAAGGAGAAGACTCGATGGTATTTGATTTTTTCGGCGATAAGAAGAAGGCTGTCATCTCGATGGCACATATCGGTGCCCTGCCGGGGACGCCCCTCTTTGACGCCGACGGCGGCCTCGACAAGCTGATCGACGGCGTACTCGCCGACATCCGCAAGCTGCAGAGCGGCGGCGTCGATGCCATTATGTTCGGCAACGAGAACGACCGGCCCTATGTCTTCAAGGCGCCGCCCGAAGGCATTGCCGCGATGACTGCGGTCGTTCAGGCGGTGAAGCCCGAGCTCAAAGTGCCGTTTGGTGTCAACTATCTCTGGGATCCGACTGCCAGCGTCGCGATCGGTGCGGCCACCGGAGCCCGCTTCGTGCGCGAGATATTCACCGGCCTGTTCGCTTCCGACATGGGCCTGTGGGAACCCGATTGCGCCGCCGCCTCGCGTCTCCGGCGCAATCTTGGCCGCGACGACATGAAGCTTCTCTTCAACATCAATGCCGAGTTCGCCCACTCGCTCGACCAGCGCCCGATTGAATTGCGCGCCAAGAGCGCGGTGTTCTCGTCAATGGCCGACGCGATCCTCGTTTCCGGCCCGATCACCGGCCAGCCAGCCGACCAGTCCCATCTGCGCAGCGTCTGCGAGACGATCAAAGACGTGCCGGTCTTCGCCAACACCGGCGTGAATATCGACAATGTCCGCGATGTCCTCTCATTGGCGAGCGGCGTCGTGATCGGGACCCATTTCAAGGTCAATGGCAATACCTGGAACGCCGTCGACGGCGATCGGGTCAAGCGCTTCATGGATGTCGTCGCCACCCTGCGTTGAGACATGGGTTATCCCAGCGACGCCGGCCGGTGCGCCGGCTCGCCGACATCATATCAGTCATTCCGGGCCGACGTCAGGAATGACCGACAGTATCGACCGGCGGGACACAACGAGGCCGACAGGTTTCGACCGCCTGCCTTTCCTTGCATTTCAGTGGATTCGACATGGCGTGCGTTCTCGGTCTCGACATAGGCACCACCTCGACGATCGGCATCCTGATCCGGCTTCCCGATCAGGTGCTGGGCCTCGCCTCGCGCCCCGTCACGCTGCATTCCGAGCACGCGGGCTGGGCCGAGGAAGATCCCGCGCAATGGTGGACGAATGTTCAGGACATCGTACAGGAGCTGCTCAAGACCAGCGGCGTCAAGGCTGAGGAGGTCGTGGCCGTCGGCACCACCGGCATGCTGCCGGCGGTCGTTCTTCTGGACGATCAGGGCAAGGTGCTGCGGCCGAGCATCCAGCAGAGCGACGGACGCTGCGGCGCCGAAGTCGCCGAACTGAGGGCCGAATGCAACGAGACGGCCTTCATCGCCAAGGCCGGCAACGGCATCAACCAACAGCTCGTCACCGCAAAACTGCGCTGGATAGAACGTCACGAGCCGGAGGTGTTCAGCCGCATCGCTACCGTTTTCGGCTCTTATGATTATATCAACTGGCACCTCACCGGCGAACGCGCGGTCGAGCAGAACTGGGCGCTTGAGGCGGGTTTCGTCGACGTTTCTACGAACCGGATCGACGACGATTTGGTGGCGCTCGCGCATATACCGCGCTCGGCCGTGCCACGAAAGATCGCCTCGCATGACACCCTCGGTTCCGTCTCGGCGCAGGCCGCAGGTGAGACCGGCCTCATAGCGGGAACACCGGTCGTCGGCGGTGCGGCCGACATGATCGCCTCGGCGCTCGGCGCCGGCGTCGCCAAGGCAGGCGATGTCCTCCTGAAATTTGGTGGCTCGGTTGACATCCTGATCGCTACCGACCGGATTAAGCCCGATCCGCGCATGTATCTCGATTACCATCTGGTGCCGGGCCTGTTCATACCCAATGGCTGCATGTCGACCGGCGGCTCGGGCCTCAACTGGTTCGTACGCAATTTCGCCGGTGGCGAGACCGCTGCGGCAGAGGCCGAGGGCATTTCGGTGCATCAGCGGCTCGACAGGCTGGCGGCAGATCGTCCCGCCGGCGCCGATGGCCTTACCATCCTGCCCTATTTCCTCGGCGAGAAGACGCCGATCCACGATCCTGCGGCCCGCGGCGTGATCGACGGGCTGACGCTCTCGCACGATATTGGCCATGTCTGGCGCGCTCTGCTCGAGGCCTATGCCTATGCCATCGCGCATCATGTCCAGGTGCTCAACGACATGGGCCACCGGACCGAGCGCTATCTCGTCTCCGATGGCGGTTCAAACAGCAAGGTCTGGATGCAGATCGTCGCGGATGTACTGCAAAAGCCGGTACAACGCCTGACCGGGCACCCCGGCTCTTGCATCGGTGCCGCTTGGACGGCAGCGATCGGCGTGGGCCTCACCGATGATTGGTCTGGCGTGTCCGGTTTCGTCAGCTTCGCAGATCGGCTCGATCCTGACCCGCGCAAGGCCGACATCTACCGCGACGGTTATCGCCGCTATCGCGATCTCTATGCACGCCTGTTTGCTCCTGCCGCGACCAAGGCGGGATCTTCATCGTGATGCGTCGCGCCATCGCTTGGGACATCGACGGAACGCTGATCGACAGCGAGCCATTGCATCATCAATCTCTCCTCGCTGGCTGCCGCAACTGGAATGTCGATCTCGGCGACTTACCCGATCAGGCCTTTCGCGGCATCCATATGGGCGACGTCTGGACAATGCTCCGTCCGCGTCTTCCAGCCGGGCTCGATCAGGCGGAGTGGCTCGCCGCGATCAATGCCCATTATGTCACCAACCGGGCGGACGCCACCCCGATCCCAGAGGCAGTCGAGACGATCCGGGCACTGGCCGATCGCGGAATTCCGCAGGTCTGTGTGTCGAATTCCAGCCGGCAAGTCGTCGATGCCAATCTCGATGCGCTCGGCGTGCTCGACCTCATGAGTTTCACAATCAGCCTCGACGACGTATCGGTTGGCAAGCCCGATCCGACGCCCTATCGCGAGGCCTGCCGACAGCTCGCCGTCGCCCCCGGAACGGTGGTTGCGGTAGAGGACAGCCGCACCGGCGCCGACGCCGCACGAGCCGCAGGTCTATTCGTGGTTGGCTATCTCCCAAGCGGTGGCCGGTTCGGCAATGTTGATCTCAGCACCTGCCACCTGTCGTCGATCCTGGATCTGTTTCCTGGCTGAGAGTTTAGTACGAAGTTACAATCTTGCCTGACTGGAAGAGCGCAGGAGGCGATCAAAGGTCCGTCAACTTAGCCTTTCTGTGACGCTTCTGCCACGAGCAGATAAGCCTGTTGCCGCCTCTTCCGCCTTGGTGGGCAACCGGCGTCTGTATGGAGACGAGGACTTGTCCAGTTGGCGTTCATTCGCCATGCCCGAGAACTAGGGACCAATATCGAAGCCATTTGGGCGCTCCTGACGTCGCAGGATAATCCCAGCGCGATAGTTGGTGACCAACGCAGTTGTCGGGAAAAGCTTCCAACACATAGTTCACCTGCCGAGAACTCGGGAGCAGCTCAAGCATCCAGCTCGGGCGCACAAATTAGAGCGAAGAGATAGGATCTAGGCGTAATCGTTCTCAACCCACCGGGTGGACCGACTCAGCGTCCCGCAGGTACCTGCGTCGCTTGGATTGGCAGCAATGATGCTGGCTGTGCGAGGGACGCGCGGCGTCTTGTCGAACAGCTCCCAGCAGCGGAAGTGGCCCCCGGTGTAGCCGGCAAGTTCGACGAGGAAACCCCTCGACGCCGATCTTCAGCACCAGCTTCATCTGTGGTCGACGCTGACGAACGGCACGATGTTGAGATTGGGGATCATTTTTTGTGGTCCTTGCCGGCGTTCCGTTCAGTCCTTGCGATGCGCGTTGTGCGTCTTCATCATGACGGCAAGCGCTGGGTCTTCTTGTTCCAACGCGCCGATCGCGCCAGCCGTGTCGTAGAGGCGTTCATCTTGTCCCATCTTGAACTTGGCCTCGAGGCGTTCGATCGGCAGGTCGAAGCTGATAATGTGAGGGATGCGCCGCTCCATGCCGCCGGGGCCGAGTTCGCGCATGCGCCAGCGGTCAGGGCGATCCTTTTCCAGGACGTCGACCAGTTGCAGCAGATGCCGGGCGGTGCCGTGATCGTCGAGCGGCACGGGATGACCATGGCAATGCACAACGGCGAAATTCCAGGTCGGGGCGCTGTCGCGCACCGGATTGCGGGGATACCAGGAGGACGAGATGTAGCCATGCGGTCCCTGAAAGATCGCGACCGTCTCCCGGCCCTGCGCAATCAGTGCGCTGTGCGGGTTCTGCCTGGCGAGATGCGAGACCAGCGTGCCGTTCGAGCCACGCGCCCGGTCAAGCACGAAGGGCAGATGGGAGACCGCAAGCCCCTGTGGGCCTGATGTCACCACCGTGGCGAAGGCTGCGATCTCGATCAGGCCGAATACGTCGTCACGCGACAGCGGTTCATATTCCGGCTTGCTGTACATGGTTGTCAGCTCCCGGCGATCAGCTTCGCTGGACGCGAACGGCCGGGATCAGCCCTTGCGGGCGCAGCAGCAGTACGGCGATGACGCCCGACAGCACGATGGCGTCGCGATAGGGTGCGACCGCCGCCGGCAGGGTCGCCTGCAATAACACCTCAATGATGCCGAGCAGGAAGCCGCCGGCGACAGCACCCGGCAGGCTGCCCAGACCACCAACGACGGCGGCGATGAAGGCTTTCAGCACCGGTGTGAAACCCATCAGCGGATCGACGGAGGCGCGCTGCGCCACCCACAGCATGGCCGCCAGGCCGGCAAGCAGGCCGGAGAGCAGGAAAGCGGTGGCGATGATGCGGCTGGCCGGAATGCCCATCAGGCGCACGACATTGAAATCCTCGGCAGCGGCTCGCATCGCCGTGCCCGTAACCGAACGGCGCAAGAAGACTTCCAGCGCAACCAGAGCCAGAGCGGAAACGACGATCGAGATGCTGGGGCCGACGCCGATGGTGAAATCACCGAAGGAGAAAGCGCCGGTCATCCAGCCGGGCATGGCGACCGCCTGTGGCCGGGCGGAAATGCCATTCTGGAAGACGACTTTCAAAAGGCTGGACACGGCGAAGCTGGTCAGGAGCAAGCTGGTGACGCTGGCGCCACGCATCGGCCTGAAGGCGACGCGCTCCATGGCGACGGCGGCAAGCGCGCCACAGGAAACAGCGACAAGCACGGCCACTGGGAAAGGAAGGCCGAAGACCAGCGCGGCCAGCAGCGCATAGCCCGACAGGGTCATCAGCTCGCCATGGGCGAAGTTGATGAGGCCGACGATGGAAAAGACGATTGCCAACCCCAGCGCCAACAGCGCATAGACGCCGCCGAGGCTGACCGCATTGATGATCTGCTGCGCGACCATGCTCTAGGCTCCCAGATAGGCCTGGCGGACGAGGTCCGAAGAGGCGAGTTCTTTTGCCGTGCCCGACAGCACCACCTCGCCATTAGCGAGCACGACGGCGCGATCGGCGATTTCGAGCGCCAGCGCCACATTCTGCTCGACCAGAAGGATGGTCAGGCCCTTGCGGCGCAGCTCGGCGATCAGGTCGAAAACGGTATCGATCAGTTGCGGGGCAAGGCCGAGCGACGGCTCGTCAAGCAGGATCATGCGCGGCTTGCCCATCAACGCGCGGGCGATGGCCAGCATCTGCTGCTCGCCGCCCGAGAGATTACCGCCTTTGACGCGATGATAGCGGCGCAGGATCGGGAACAGTTGCAGCATCTCCTCCTCGCGCATCCGCGCCTCGGCCGCGGGCTGGTGCACTGCGCCGCCGAGGCGCAGATTGTCTGCCACCGTCAGGCTGGCGAAGATGCGGCGGCCTTCGGGTACCAGCGCGACGCCCTTGCGGGCGATCGCCTCCGGCGCCAGGCCGGTGATGGCGGCACCATCGAAAACCACCTTGCCGGACGCCGCCGGCACCAGCCCGGCGATGGCGCCGAGCGTCGAGCTCTTGCCGGCGCCATTAGCGCCGACCAGTGCGATGATCTCGCCGCTGTCGACGGTGAGGTCGACACGGCGTACCGCCTCGACTTCTCCGTAGCGGATCTTGAGGGCTTCGACGCTCAGCATGACATCACGGCGCGGGAACGTCGGCGGCCTCGGGGATCAGCGTTTCGACATGCTTGCCCTCGCCGCCTTCGTAGCGCATCAGCGCCACGGGTCGTAGCGGCATGCGGTTGGTGCCGGCATAGGTGATCTTGCCGGTGATGCCTTCGAAATCCTTGAGATTGGCGATGGCGTCCCGGATCGCCTTGGGATCGTCCGAACCGGCGGTCTTGACCGCCTGATCGAGGATGAGGCCGATCTCGTAGCCATTCACCTCATAGGTCGATTCCGGCGCATGGCCGGCAAATTTGGTGAAGGCGGCATTGAAGGCCTCGAGCTTGCTGCCCGGCTCGGCATAGCCCGCTGCGGTGTAGACGACGCCATCGACCAGCTTGCCCAGAGCCTTGATGGTCGGCGTGCCGATGGCATCGGCGCCGTAGACCGGGATGGTCACGCCCGCACCGCGCAATTGCTGGATGAAGGCCGGGAAATCAGGCTCGTAGGCCGCCGTCATGATCACGTCCGGCTTGTCGGCCAGGCCCTTGATGTTGGTGATCTCGGCGGAGAAGTCGGGCTGGCCCATGGTGAAGGTGCCGCGGCCGACAATGGCGCCGCCCTTCTTCTCGAACACCTTGCCGAAATATTCCGGTAGGTTGGCGGTGTAGGTGGAATCCGGCGAGGTCAGCAGGAACACCTTCTTCTTGCCTTCGGAGACGGCGAAGTCGGCAACCGCCGTGGCCTGCACATTGTCGGCCGGATAGGTGCCGAACATGACGTCGCCGACCGCGCCTGTCAGCACCGGGGCTGAGCCGCACAGCGTCAATGTCGGAATGCCGAGCGGCTGGGTGAGTTGGCCGGCGGAAATCGAGGGATCGGCGTCGCATGGCGTGATCATGAACCTGGCGCCGGCGTCGATCAGCTCCTGGGCGACGGTGGCGGTCTGCGCGGTGTCGGAGCGGGTGTCCTTGATCATCAGCTTGACGGCATATTTGCCGCCGAGGCCGCCCTTGGCGTTGAGTTCGTCGAGCGACATGCGCAGACCGGCAAGAGCCGGCTGGTCGTAGGGAGCAAGGCCGCCAGTCTGGGCGGTCGCCGCGCCGATGATGATCTCCTCGGCAGAGGCTGTCGAGACGGCGGCAATCGTGGCGCCAAACACCGCCGCGCGGAGGGCGGCGAGATGAAGGCGATAGAGGCTTGGCATGTCGGTTCTCCTTCTGGATTCTTATCGTTGGTTGTCGTGATCTATGCGGTCTTGTCTTCAGTCGTAGGGTGCGCGGCCTTGGCGCGTGCCGTGCGGCTGCCGAGATAGGCGGCGACGACGGCCGGGTTGTTCTGGACATCGGCAGGGGTGCCGTCGGCGATGACGCGGCCGTGGTCGATGACGACGATGCGCTCGCAGAGGTTCATCACCAGCCGCATGTCGTGCTCGATGAGCACGACGCCGATGCGGCGCTCGGCACGCACCGCCGACAGGATGGAGACAAGCTCCGCGGTTTCGACCGCGTTCATGCCGGCTGCTGGCTCGTCGAGAAGCAGGAAGCGCGGCTTCAGCGCCAGGGCGCGTGCCACTTCCAGTCGCCGGCGCTGGCCATAGGCGAGCCGGGCCGCCGGCTGGTCCGCGAACTTGACGAGACCCATGCGGGACAGTTCGCGCATCGCCGCTGCCTCGGCGTGGGCGAGATCGGGTTCGACCTGGCGCGCCGCGACCACAACGTTCTCCAGCACGGTCATGTTCGGGAAGACGCGGATGTTCTGGAAGGTGCGGGCGATGCCTGACCGGGCAAAGCGGAACGCCGAGGCCTGCCGCTGCACGCCGCCGACGGACACGGTGCCCGCGCTTGGCTGGACATCGCCGGCCAGCATGTTGAGCAGGGTCGTCTTGCCGGCACCGTTGGGGCCGATAATGCCTGATATGCTGTCGGTCTCGAAGCTCAAGCTGACGTCGTCCACCGCGACGACACCGGCATAGCGGCGTGACAGATGGTCGGCCACCAGCCGATCCGCGCCAACCTGCTGCGGCAGGGCGGCTGAAACCATTTCGGGCGCCCGCCCGGGCCGGCGCAAGAGATTGAGCTCGCGCTCGCCGAAAAGGCCGGTCGGCCGGCGCCAGATGACGAGGATCATGGCGATGGCGAGCACGCCCTGGGTCAGGCCGAACAGGACCGGCAAATGCAGGCCGAGCACTTCGCCGCCGCCTTCGAAGCGGCGCACGAGCTCGATCACGACGATGGTGACGATGACGCCGGCGAAGGCGCCGAGCGAGGACGTCATGCCGCCGACGATCAGCATGGCGAGCATGGTGAAGCCGAGATCGAAATAGAAATCGCGCGGCGAGAAGGCGCCAAGGAACTGCGCCATCATCGCGCCGGCGGCCATGGCCGCGACCACGCCCGCCACCCAGGCGGCGAGCCGCGCCATGCGCTGGTCGACGCCAACAGCGGCTGCACCGCGCTCGTCATTGGCGGCGGCGCGGCTGGCAAGGCCGAAGGAGGTTTCGCGAAACAGTCTCGCCGCTATCAGCGCCACGGAAGCGACGGCTGCGGCCGTCCACAGCCCAACCTCGCGCGGCACGCCGTAAAAGGGTTGGCTGCCACGGGTGATTTCGCGCCCGGCGACCAGTAGCGTGTAGACGATGATCAGCATGGCGAGCGTCGCGATCGAGGCGCTCGACCCTGTCAGCCTCAGCAGCGGGGTGCCGGTCAACAGGCCGACGATGACCGCGAGGACAAGGACGACGGCCAGTGCTGCAAAAAACGAAAGTTCATGCCCGGCAAGGAATTGCGGCAAATCGCGCAGCGCCGTTCGCTGCAGGGCGGCGGGCATGGTGAGAATGCCGGTTGCGTAGGCGCCCAGACCGACAAAGGCGGCCTGGCCAAAGGAGACGATGCCGCTGTTGCCGGAGAATATCTGCAGGCCAAGAACCGCGGTCAGCATGATCGCGGCGTAGGTGACGACGCGTTGCATGGCGACACCGCCGAAGAAGAAGGCGGCAAGCGCCACCAGCAGCAGCACGGCCATCATGCACAAGGCGTCAGCCGTGGCGTTGCGGAACGCGGCCGGCATGAAGCCGCGCGGCTTGCTCTTGGTCATTGCCGCGGACACCATCACGCGGCCTGGAAGCGGCTGGGCGAAAACGGTGCTAGGATCGGCTGCGCGCCCTCGGTGACGAGTTTCGCGATTGCCTCGCCCACGGCCGGCCCGGTCTTGAAACCGTGGCCGGAAGAACCGGCCGAAACGACCAGCCCTTCGACATCAGGCATGGCGCCGATGACGGGCAGATCGTCAGGGCTCATGTCGTAGAGCCCGGCATAGCCCCGGCGGATGCCAAGCTCGGTCATGGCGGGCACGCGGGTGGCGAAGGTCTCCAGGATTTCGACCGATTCAGACTCTTCGACACCTTCCATATAGGTGTCTGGATTCTCGACGAAACGCGGACGGCCGGCGTGTTCGTGGCGCAGGCCGGTGCCGCCACCGGCCCAGGTGCCGGCCAGAATGACGCCGTCATTATCGGGCCGCGCATAGTTGCAGGAAATGTCGTCGCACCAGGCGAAAGGCATGACCTTGCGGGCCTGGCCTGCCGCATCGAGCACGGCCATCGGATGACGCTCGATATGCAGCGGCAGGTCAAGGTTCACCGTCGCCAGCAGGCGGCATGTCCATGGCCCGGCGGCCAGCACGACCGTATCGGCCTCCATCACCGTCCCATCGGTCAAGGTGACGCCGGTGATGCGGTCGCTCTGCCGGCGAAGACTTTCGACAAGCGTGTTCTGCATGATTTTCGCGCCGTTTGCGCGGGCGGCCCGGGCGATGGCGTTGGTGGCGCCGAAGGCATCGGCATAGCCATATTCGGGCTCCCAGAGCGCCAGAGCGACATTGTCCAGCGCAAAGCCAGGTGCCGCATCGGCGAAAGCCTGTGGCGACAAGGCCTCTATCCGCGCGCCCTCGCCGCGGATGCGCTCGGCTGCCGCCTTCCAGCTTACCTCATTGTCGTTGCCGCAGACCCACATCATGCCGATCTCAGTCACAAAGGGTCCTTCACCGGCAATTTCCGGCAGCGACACTAATATCTCGCGGCCGCGAATGGACAGTTGCGACAGTTCGGGCATCAGGTAGAAGGCATGCAGCAGCGCCGATGACTTGCCCGACGGCCCGCCGGCGGGATGGGTCTGCTCGACCAGCGTGACGCTCGCACCGGCCTTGGCCAGATGATAGGCGGTGCTCGATCCAACAATACCCGCACCGACGACGATGACGTCGCTTCCATTCCGCATGGCTGTTCCCCACAGTCTCTTGGCTGCTTTCAATCAAGCTAAGGCTACTCTTCCAGCTATGTCAACATCTCTTCATTGTTGACCAGAATTAAAATCCCTGTAATAAACTCGACACAACGAGGCTGAGAGCCCAACACGCATTTTCGGGGAGGCCAATGGCGATACGCGATGCTCTGATGCGCGGGGATCTGGCGCTGACGCCGTCGGAAGAGAAGATCGTCCGGCTACTGTTGACGGACTATCCGACCTCAGGCCTCGGCACCGCCTCGTCGCTTGCCCGGCGCGCCGGTGTCAGCGATCCGACGGTGATCCGGCTGGTGGTCAAGCTCGGCTATGAGGGGTTTCCGGATTTCCAGGCAAAGCTGCTGGCCGAGGTCGAGGCCAGGCTGCATTCGCCGTTGTTGATGATGGAGGCCAAGCGGCAGAGCGGCTCCAGCAACAGCGCCGTGCTTGCCTATCTCGATTCCGTCACCACAGCCCTGCAGAAAGCCACCGCCGCGACGCCGGTCCAGACCTACGAGCGGGCCGCTCGCCTGCTTATGGAGGCCAAGGGCGAGATCGTGCTGGTCGGTGGCCGGTTCAGCCGCCACATCGCCGGCATGCTCGCGGGGTACCTCGTGCAGTTCCGTTCTGGGGTCCGCGATCTCGGCGTGCTCTCGCCGCAGACATTCGACACGCTGGCCGATCTCGGCCGCCGCGACGTGCTGGTCGTGTTCGACTACCGCCGCTACCAGCTCGACGTGATGGCCTATGCAAGGCAGGCGGCCGCGCTCGACGTGCATATCCTGCTTTTCACCGACCAATGGCTGTCGCCCATCGCCGATCTTGCCGAAGTCACCATCGTCAGCCCGCTCGAAGTCGCGTCGCCCTATGACACGCTGGCGCCGGCGATCGCGCAGATGGAAGCGCTGACCGCCCACATCGTTTCGACACTGGGCGACGAGGCCCGCGCCCGCATCGAGAAGATCGAGAACGTGCGCCACGCCAATGCGGTGACGCTCGACAACGACCCGCAAGAGAATGGCGCACGCCATATATCCGGACCCCGCAAGACACCCGGCCCTAAATCAGCAAAGCAGGACGACAAAGCATGAGCCAAGCCCTACCCAAGCGAGACGAAGCCTTCCGCGCCGGCGAGACGGCATTGCTGCTCGTCGACATGCAGCGCATCTGGCTGGAACCGGGCGCCGATCCCTCGCATCCGGAGCGCGGGCCCGACCACTATTTCTATCGCACGACGTCGTCGCAGACGATTCCCAACCAGGAGCGCCTGCTGGCGGCGGCGCGTGCCAATGGCGTCGAGGTGCTGCACACCATCATCCAGAGCCTGACCGAAGACGGACGCGACCGCTCGCTCGACCACAAGCTGACGCCGATCCATGTCGCGCCCAGCCTTCCCGGGGGCCTGCCTGTGCCATCGCTGGTGCCGGTCGGCGACGAGATCATGCTGCCCAAGACCTCTTCCGGCATCTTCAACTCGACCAATATCGACTATCTGCTGAAGAATCTCGGCATCCGTTACCTCGTCGTGGTCGGCGTGCTGACTGACCAATGCGTCGACATGACGGTACGCGACGGCGCCGACCGTGGCTATCTCGTCACCTGCGTGTCGGATGCCTGCGCCACCGTCACCCAGGAGCGCCACGACATCGCTCTGAAGGCTTTCGGCGGCTATTGCTGGGTCGCCGACACCGACACCGTCGTCGCCCGCTTCAACGCCCTGGGAAAATCGGCATGACATCGACCGTCGAGCCCCTCGTTGCCGTCGTCACCACGGATCTCTCCGCCATCACGCGGGGCCGCTTCGTTGTCGAAAGCAGGTTGCAGAAAACCGCCGCCACCGGCGTCGGCTGGCTGCAGGCCAATCTGTCGATGACGCCATTCAACTCCATCGTCGACCCCAACCCCTGGGGCTCGTCCGGCGACCTGCGGCTCATCCCTGATCTCAAGGCACGCTTCCGCACCGCACGGACCGGAACGGCGACGCCCTTCGATATGGTGGCCGGCGACATCGTTGAGCTCGACGGCAGCCCCTGGCTCGGCTGCACGCGCACCATGCTCAGGGATGCGCTGGCGGAGCTGAAGGCGGTAACCGGCCTTTCCGTCATCGCCGCCTTCGAACATGAGTTCCACATTGCCGACGGCAGCTTCGCGCCGGCGCATTCGATGTCTTTCGCCGCGCTGCGCCGCACCGACCCCTTCGCTCCCAATCTGATGGCCGCACTTGAGGAAGCGGGTGTCGGACCCGAAGTGGTCATCGCCGAGTTCGGCAATGAACAATTCGAAGTGACGCATGAGCCGGCCGATGCGCTGACGGCGGCCGACCGCGCCGTCGCCATCCGCGAGATCACATGCGAAGTGGCGCGCAATGCTGGTTGGCGCGCGAGCTTCGCGCCTAAGGTCGCGCCCAATGCCGTCGGCAATGGCGTGCACATCCATTTCAGCTTTGTCGATGAGACCGGCAGGCCGGCGACCTACGACGCGGCGCGGCCCGGCGGCCTCTCGGCCAAGGCCGGCGCGTTCTGTGCCGGCGTGCTGCGCCACCTGCCAGCGGTCACCGCCATGACGGCTTCAAGCGTGTCGTCCTTCTATCGGCTGAAGCCGCACAGCTGGAGTTCGTCTTACACATGGCTCGCCGACCGCGACCGCGAAGCGTCGCTGCGCATCTGTCCAACCGTGACGATCGCTGGACGCGATCCGGCGCGGCAATACAATGTCGAATACCGGGCAGCCGACGCCACCGGCAATCCCTATCTGTCGCTGGCGGCGATCATCCGCGCAGGTCTGGAGGGGCTGAAGGCTGACCTGCCATCGCCGCCGCTGGTCACCGGCGACCCAACGCTGATGAGTGACGAAGAGCGGGCAAAGCTTGGTCTGGTGCGGTTGCCGGAAACCTTGCCGGCGGCGCTGGACACGCTTCTTGCCGACAAGACCGTTACGGGGTGGTTCGCGCCGATCTTCATCGAGACCTTCGTCGGGCTGAAGCGATATGAGGCGGAGCGTCTGGCCGGCCTCGATCCGGCTGCCATCTGCGATCTCTACCGGACGCTCTATTGATGACTGCGCAGAGTGAAAAAGACTGGCCCGACGCGGTCGAGGTTCTCAACGAGCACGGGCGCTCCGAAATCGTCCTGCTGTGCGAGCACGCGTCGAACCACATGCCGGCGGAGTATGGTCGGCTCGGGCTTGACGCCAGCCATCTGCAGCGCCACATCGCCTGGGACATCGGCGCCGCAGAGGTGTCGCGCCTCTTGTCGGCACGGCTCGATGCGCCAGCCTTCCTCAGCGGCTATTCCCGGCTGCTGATCGATCTCAACCGGCCACTGGGCAGTCCCGGCAGCATCCCCGTGCTGTCTGAAGACACCGAGATTCCCGGCAATGTCGGCATAGACGAGGCGGAGCGGAACCGGCGCGCGGGAATCATGTTTTCGCCGTTCCATGAGCGGGTGGCCGCGCATCTCGATCGCCGGATCGCAGAGGGCCGGACGACGCAGATCGTCACGATCCACTCCTTCACGCCAGTCTTCCTAGGGGTGGCCAGGCCGTGGCATGCGGGCGTGCTGCATAAGCATGCGACCGACCTCGCCGCAGCGATCCTTTCGGGCCTGCGCGCCGATGCGGCGCTCAACGTCGAAGCCAACGTACCCTATGTGATCAGCCGCGACGCCGACTACGCCGTGCCCATCCATGGCGATGATCGCGGCATACCTGCCGTCCTCGTCGAGATAAGGCAGGACCTGCTGGCAAGCCGGTCCGGTATCGAGGAATGGGCGGACAGGCTGGCGGCCGCGCTGCCGGCGCATGAGACGGAGGCGATCCGGTGAGCAATCTCAGCCTGCGCGAACGCGACGCCGCGACCATAGCGCAGATCGGCAAGCTGCGCTTCTCGCCGCTCAGCGTAGTCGGCGGCAAGGGCAACCGGCTTATCGAGGAAGGCGGCCGTTCGCTGCTCGACCTGTCGGGATCGGCTGGCCCGGCGGTGCTCGGCTACGGCCACCCGGCGATCGTCGAGGCGGTCGAAGCCTCGATCTGCGATATGGCGGGCGCGAGCCTGCTGCTCTATCCGAATGAGCCTGCCGTCTCGCTGGCGGAACGGCTGCTCGCGATCACGCCCGGAGACGGCGAGCGGCGCGTCTGGTTCGGCCATTCCGGATCCGACGCCAATGACTGCGCGGTGCGTGTGCTGCAGGCAGCCACCGGCCGCTCGCGTTTCATTTCCTTCATCGGGTCCTATCACGGCAACCTGTCAGGCTCGATAGGGATTTCCGGGCATACCGCGATGACCCATACTCTGCCGCGGACGGGCGTGGTGCTGCTGCCCTACCCCGATCCGTTCCGGCCGAATTTCAGCGGCGAGGACGTGCTTGCCTTGCTCGACTACCAGTTCGAGACTACCTGCCCGCCACATCAAGTCGCAGCGGTGTTCATCGAGCCATTGATGTCGGATGGCGGGCTGATCGTGCCGCCGCCGGGCTTCCTGAGGGCGCTGCAGAAGCGCTGCCGCAAGCACGGCATCAAAATAGTCGTCGACGAGGTCAAGGTCGGGCTCGCCCGCAGCGGCATGATGCACTGCTTCCAGCACGAGGGGCTGACGCCGGACCTCGTCGTGTTCGGCAAGGGCATTGGTGGCGGGCTGCCATTGTCGGCCGTTGTCGGGCCGAAGGAAATCATGGATCATGCGCCGGCCTTCGCCTTGCAGACGACCGCCGGCAATCCGGTCGCGACATCGGCCGGCAACGCGGTGCTGAAGACAATCGAGAGCGAAGGTCTCGTCGGACGTTCGGCGCGGATCGGGACGTTGTTCTCCGACGCACTGCGAGCGCTCGGTGAAAAACACGAGATCGTCGGCGACGTGCGCGGGCGCGGGCTGGCGATCGGCGTCGACCTGGTCAAGGACCGCGCGACACGCTGGCCTGTCCCTGCCACGACCACGGCCAAGATCATCTATCGCGGCTATGAGCTGGGCGCCGCCTTCACCTATGTCGGGCTGAAGGCCAATGTGCTGGAATTCATGCCGCCGCTGACACTGACCGAAGACGAAGTGGCCGAGGGCGCTGATATCGTCGACCAGGCGATCGCCGATGTCATGGCCGGCAAGGTCGCCGATGCGGACGTAGCGGCATTCACGATGTGGTGAAAGGCGGCAGCTCCGGTTCCAGCGCCATGTTCGGGCAATTCCAAGGCGCTGCTTTGGCTACCCGAGAGATCCGCCATGCGGTGTTTCAGATGCGATGCAGGCAGCCCCACCTTAGCCGAGACGATCGCCTGAAGGCCCGAGCCGCAGAGTCTATTGACCGTGAGACAGGGAACGTCGCTACTCAGGCCGCCGTCGATTGCGGCCACTCGCGAAATATATGCGTCGCGCGGCTCCCCGTGAATGACGTTGCCAAACACAACGTGACCTATTCGCGCCGGTTCAATCCCGGCTCGCACGATCGCACCCTCAAGAGCGATCTTGGCCAGTCGCGTTGCGGGCACGTCTTTCAGCGAGCGCCCCAATGAGCCGATTGCGGTGCGCCCGGCGGATACGAATACAACTTGATTTGCTATGGAGTGCCTCCATTGCGGCTCCTCGAAGCCCCGTTTCGATGAATTTCGGTTGCCTCACTGATTTCGGCGTTTGCCTTCCAAAAGGTCGGGCACGGCGCGCGCAGCGTCGAGCACATTGGTGCCTAGTCCGAAGACCGCAGCCACGCCACGGTCGAGCAGGAATTGATAGTCCTGCCTCGGAATGACGCCGCCGACCTTGCCGTCAAATCCAAGGTACATGTCGTCGGCATGTCTTCGCTCGCGGCGGGGCACAAGATGCTCGCGCCGCAGCTCGTCAAAGCGTTCAAGGCAAAACACACCGCGCCGCCTATTGCGCGCGCGAATCGTCCAGGGCGCCCACCATGTATTGCACAAGCTCCTGAGTATCCGTCTCCGCTGTCCGCTTCTCCGTCACCTTGCGCCCCCTGCGCATCACCATGAGGCGATCTGAGACTGCGAAGACATCTGGCAGCGTGTGCGTGATCAGGATGACGGGGACCCCCTGGTCCCGTAACTTCCTGATGAGTTCCAGGACCTTTTGCTGCTCGGGAACGCCGAGATTGTTGGTCGGTTCGTCCATAATCATCAACCTGGCGTCCCAATAGACGGCTCGGGCGATAGCGACGGCCTGACGCTGCCCGCCGGACAGGCTCTCGATCGGCTGCGTGAGTGTCGGAAATTGGATCGCCAGCGACTCCAGCGCCGCTTGGGACTGCCGAAGCATTATCTGCTCGTCGAGCGTCCGGATGAGACCGGCGAGGTAGCGCTTCTTCACTTCGCGCCCAAGAAAGATATTGGCGCTGACATCGAGATTGTTGGCGAGCGCCAGGTCCTGGTAGATTGTCTCGATGCCCTCACGGCGCGCGTCCATCGGGCGGGCAAAATGGCTGAGCCGGCCCTCGAAGCAGATCTCGCCTTCATCCGGCTGATAGACGCCAGACACGCACTTTATGAGGGTCGACTTGCCGGCGCCGTTGTCGCCGAGCAGAGCAACGACCTCGCCAGGGTAGACATCCCAGCTTACGTCGTTGACCGCCACAAGGCCGCCGAAGCGCTTGGTCAGCTTCCTGATCGAAAGGACAGGCTCCGTCATGTCGGCGGCCTTCCTGTCGCGCGGCCGATGATCAGGTCTCGCGACTGGTCGATCAGGACGGCAACGATCACTACGGTGCCGACGACGATGAATTGCCAGAACGCCTCGACGTTTAGCATGACGAGACCGGTGGTCAGCACGGCGATGATCAAAGCGCCGATGACGGTACCCATCACGCTTCCGGCGCCGCCGAATAGGCTGACGCCGCCGATAATGACGGCGGCGATCGAGGAGAGAAGCAACGGATCGCCGATTACCGCCGAGCCGGCAGTGAAGCGCAGTGTCGACAGGAAACCGGCGATACCGGCCGTTGCCGAGGAGAGCATGTAGAGCGAGATAATATGGCGGTCGACGGGGATGCCGGTTCGGATCGCCGCCTCGACATTGCCGCCGATGGCGTAGGTATGCCGGCCGAACTGGGTTTTTCGCAAAACGAAGATGGCTATCGCGACGACCGTGGCGGTGACGACCACGGGATAGGGAAGGATACGGTCCATGCGGCGGAGCAACTCGCCGCTTACCTCCGGTGTTGCTAGGAAATAGAGACCGCCGGCCTCGCCGCGGATGAAATAGACGAGAGCGTCATTGCCATAGGCACGAATTCCTGGAGGCAGGCCGATCACCGTCGTGTTCTCGGACATCAGCAGCGCGACGCCACGCACGATGAACGAACTACCTAGCGTGACGATGAAGGCGGGTACCTTCAGCTTGGCGATAATCACGCCATTGATGAAACCGACGACACTGGCGCCAGCCACTGCGGCAAGGAATCCGATGACAACAGAGGGAAAAAGCGGCAGTCCGGCATTGAAGACAGCGCGGATCGCCAGCGCTGACAGCACCGAGGCGAGACTCATGACCCAGCCGACGGAGAGGTCGATGCCGGCGGCGATGATGACGAAGGTCTGGCCGAGGCCGAGCAAAAGTATCGGTGTGATGGCGACGAGGATGTTCTGCGAGTTGCGCACGGTGAGGAAACTGACGGCGCCGTTGCTGTCGATCGGCACCGTGATGACGAAGAAGACGATCATCAGGGCGAGGAAAGCCCAGGCCCAGAGCCGGCTCAGCGCTAGCACGAATCGCTTCGGTGGCGTCAGGGTTTGCGCTGCGGGGGCGATCTCCGCCACCGCCTTCATTTCAACGCGAGCCACGTCACCTCCGTCCTCATCAGAGCACACGAGCGAATGCGGGGAGCGCCGCGATCGGCGCTCCCCGGCAGGTCATTCAACCGTCACCCCGCTACTTGGCCGGAACCTGATAGATGAAGCGGGCAATCGCCGGGTCTTTTACATTGTCTTTGTCGATGATGGCGAACCCGGTCTCCACACGCCGCGGCAGGCTCGTGACGCCGGCAGCATCGGCCGCGGCGAACTGCACGGCCATGTAGCCCATGTCGAACGGTTTTTGCGCCAGCACCAGCGAGACGACGCCGGTGTTCATGAGCTCGATTGCCAACTGCGTGGCGTCATAGGCGACGACTTGAACGTGCCCCCCCAACCCGGCGTTGACGACGGCCGTTCCGGCGCCTTGGGCGCTGAACACGTTGGTGCCAAATACCCCGGCGAGGTCGGCTTGGCGTTCGAGGACCGCGGCGGTCTGTTGCGTCGCTTTGTTAGGGTCATCGAGATTGTAGTCCGGTCCGAGAACCTTGATGTCCGGAAACTCCTTTTCCATCACTTCCTTGAAGCCCTTCTCGCGGCCCTCGACCGAGCTGACGTTCGGATTCGTGGAGTTGATATAGACAACGCCCTTTCCACTGATTGCCTTGGCGAGACCACGGGCTGAAATGCGTCCGCCTTCGACGTTGTCAGAGCCGATGTAGCTGATGGGGAAGGTCACCGGGCCGTTCACATAGTCGCCGTCGCCGAGGAATGTATCGACGGTGATGATCTTAATGCCGGCGTCGAGCGCCGCCTTGAGCGGACCGATCATCTGGTCCTTGTCGGTCGGCGCGGTCACGATGTAGTCGAGGTCGCCGCGCGCCACCATCGCGTCCAAAATCGGCGTCTGGGCCTCGACGCCCCATGTCTGCGGGATCTGCGTCACGATCTCGACGCCGAGATCCTTCGCCGCAGCCTCAACGCCAAGCTGCATCACCTGATAGAAAGGGTCGACGACGCCGGGCAAAAAGCCGATCTTGATCTTGTCTTGGGCGGCAGCAGTGAGCGGAGCTGCCGCAAGCGCCAGCGCTGTGATCAGTGCAAGGCAAAGCTGTCTTTTGGACATTTATAGCCTCCCTAGCTGATTTTTTTGGATGCTCAGCCGACGTTTCCGGTTCGTCGCTGAAGCTTAGCAATTCTAGCCAAATGTTGAATCGCTTGCAAACGACGAGCAGGATCAAGCCGTTTGCCAGCTTCCGCTTCGACCCGGCCGACGCTCATGTTTTCGACGGTCAGGGGCGCAGATGCAGGCCTAGGCAAATCATCGGCCAGATGGCCACGAGCCGGTTCTCAACGGAACCGCCGGCTGCGCGGGGGACACGACGCGCGGTTCTGAAGAAGCGGTGCTTTTAGCGCAAAGATCTGATCGAAGCGGGCGGTTCCGGATGCCATTTGGCACGGCGGCGTAATGGGTCTGTTCCGATCTTGGCAGAGTCTGGATATCGAGTTCCGCCCCGCCGGGCCTGGACACCCAACCCACCGAACTGCGTTCTCCCCCAAAAAGGGCCATCGCGCAACTGCTCTCAGAGAGAGCGGCAGACTTTCCTTACCCGCCGTAAAGGTATTGAGGAAGCCAGAGCGTTATGCCTGGCCAGATGTACATGATGATCATGCAGACGATGACGATTAGCATGTAAGGCATCATGCCTGCGAAGATCTGGTTGAGCGTCACGTGCGGGGGAGAGACGCCCTTCAGATAAAACGCCGACATCGCGACGGGGGGTGACAAGAACGCCGCTTGCAAATTCACGAAGACGAGTGTCCCCCAAAGGACCGGGTCGATGTTGAAGTGCCTTAACATCGGCAGAAAGATCGGCACGAAGATGATGATGATCTCGGTCCATTCGAGGGGCCAGCCGAGAATGAAGATGATCGCCTGCGACAGGATCATGAACTGTACGGGCGACAGGTCGAGCGACAGCACCCACTGCTCGAGCAGCGCCTGACCGCCGAGGATCGCAAAAACCGCGGAGAACAGCGCCGAGCCGACAAAGAGCCAGCACACCATGGCTGTGGTCTTCGCGGTCAGGAACACCGCTTCCTTGATGCGCTTCCAGTCGAGCGTTCGGGCCTGGAACGCCAGCAGAAAGGCACCGGCGGCACCGACGGCCGCGGACTCGGTCGCGGTAGTGATTCCGAACAGGATGACGGCGAGGACGACGACCGTGAGTACGCCAAGCGGCATGACCGACGAAGTGAGAAGCTTCACAACCTCGAGCCGCTCGGCATTCATGTTTCGGTAGTAGCGGACGAGCATCACTGCGGCGACCGCGGCGATGATGCCGAAAGCAACGTAGAAACCGGTCGTCGGTCCGGCGTCCACCGCTGGAGCGCCGAGCTCCTCCACCGCCGGAGCGCCGAGCTGCTCCAGTTCGGGCGGTGCTTCGGCTCCCGCCGTTGCTTGCGGATGGATGACCACATACCACCACACGAGCCCAAGAGTGAGCGATGCCAACGCAAAGGGGACCAGCGCGGCGCAGCTGTTCTTGAGCAGCTTCCAATAAGTGAGGGGACCGTTCTCCGTTTCGAGCACCATCGCCCTGGATGGCGAGAGCAATGCCGAAAGAAGTCCGATCAGCATGTTGCGCGAATAAGCTGCCCCGAAGCTTCGCATCCAGGCCGGTACCGGGACCTTTGTTTGATGCTCCGGCAAGGGCGGAGCGATGTGCGGACTGATTGTCGCCCAGCCGAGAATGTAGAGGAGGTACAGAAAGGCAAGGAAAAAGCCCGGGAACATCGCGGCGGCATAGAGCTTCACGACGGACTGACCTGCAACCGCCGCATAAACGATGATCATGACCGATGGCGGAATCAGGATGCCCAGCGTGCCGCCTGCGGTGATGACGCCGGAAGCGAGCTTCACGTCGTATCCGGCGCGCAGCATCGGGTTGAAGGCGATCACCCCCATCAGCACCACGACGGCGCCGACGAGGCCGCTGGCAATGCCCCAGAACGTGCAGACGATGAGCGTCGCAACGGCGAGCGATGCCGGTACCCGCCGGAACGCAAGCTGGATGCTGTAGAACATCTTGTCGACCAGCGCCCCGCGTTCCATCACATATCCCATGAGCACGAACAGCGGGATGGAGATCAGAACGTCATTGGTCATTGCGCCATAGGTGCGCTCTACCATCAGGTCGAAGATGCGGTTGTCGATCCAATGCTCCGCCGGATTGTAGAACGCGTAGAACCCGAAAAACATGCCGAGGCCCATCAGCGTGAAGGCCGTCGGGAAACCCATCAGGATAACGACCACGATGAGCGCAAGCATCGTCAGTCCGAGGGCTGGATCGCTCACCCCTGCAAGTCTCCGCCCATTCCGCGCTGGCGCGCTTCCTCATCGATCTTTTGTGCGCGCTCGATCGCAGCCTTGCGCGTCTTTTCGTCGACATATTCGCTGGCCGCAAGCTGCTCCTCCACGACGTCGATCTCCGAAACGTCTCTGCGCCGGCTGGGCCACTGCCCCGTCCTGAGACAGACGATGCAGCGCACCATCTCGGCCACACCCTGAAGCATCACAAGGGCGCCGGCCAGCGGAATGACCGATTTGAAATGGTAGATCGGCGGCCCCTCCGCCGTCACGGTCGAGTGTTCCCCGATCCGCCATGAAAGCGCGGCGTAGTCGTAGCCTGCATAAATGAGGGCCGCGATGCCCGGCAGGAAGAAAAGTACGTACAATGCAAGATCGAGCGCAGCCTGTGTCCGGGGTCGCATCGAGCTGTAGAGAAAGTCGCCGCGTACATGGGCATTTTGCGCAAGCGCATAGGCCCCGGCGAGCATGAACAGCGTGCCGTAGAGCATGTTGCTGACGTCGAATATCCATGCCGTGGGCATGTTCAGGATGTAGCGCTTGAAGACCTCAGCGCAGACCAGCATCATCAGCCCGATGATGAGCCACGCCGCGGCCTTGCCGACCCACGAGCTAATTGCTTCGACCGTATTCAGGAAATGCTGGACGTTCATGCGCGGCAGCCGAATTGCTGGAGTGTCGGATGAAGGCAAAGCGCCGTTCGGTCGTAGCCGGGACGGTGCCTTGCCGGCTCTAACCGTGCGTCAGATATCCTTCGCTACGCCGTTCGGACCGAAGTAATGATCGAAGGCCAGACGGCGGCCCACGACCGTGTCCTGTTCCCACTGCGCGGCTCGCTGGGCAAAGGCGATCTGCGATTCGAGGACCTCCCGGAACAGCGGGTTCTCTGCCGCCTTCTTCTTCACGACCTCGTCGTAAACCTCCAGCTGCCTCTTGAGGATTGCTTCGGGCGTCTTGTAGAACTTGACCTTATCCTTCGTCCGCATCTCCGAATAGTCTGTCGAATAGCGGTCGATCGCTTTCCAGGCCATGTCCTGCGAGGCAGCCTCAACCGCATTGGCAATGATGGCCTTCATCTGATCAGACAAGGCGCCGTACTTCGTCTTGTTGAACAGGATCTCGAACTGCTCCGCATTCTGGTGATAGCTCTGCAGCATGCAGACCTTGGACACGTCCGGAAAACCGAGCACCCGGTCGGACGAGGCGTTGTTGAACTCGGCGGCATCGAGCAGGCCGCGGTCCAGTGCCGAGACGATTTCGCCGCCGGGCAGCGCGTTGACGGCTGCGCCCAGGCCGGTGAAGACATCGATGGAGATTCCGACCGTACGGAACTTCAGGCCCTTGAAGTCTTCGACCTTGGAAACGGGTTTCTTGAACCAGCCCAGCGGCTGTGTTGGCATCGGTCCATAAGGGAAGGAAACCACATTGGCGCCTATGGAGTCATAGAGCTTTGCCAGAAGCTCCTTCCCGCCACCATATTTGTGCCACGCCAACAGCATGTTGGCGTCCATGGCGAAGCCCGGGCCGGATCCCCAGAGCGCGAGTGCCGTCTGCTTTCCGTAGTGGTAGACGAGCACGCCATGGCCACCGTCGAGCGTCCCCTGCGACACCGCATCGAGCAGCCCGAATGCAGGCACAACAGCACCCGCCGGAAGCACTTCAATGCGGAGATCGCCACCCGTCATGTCATTGACTTTCTTGGCAAAATCAAGCGCGAATTCGTGAAAGATATCCTTGGAGGGCCATGTGCTCTGCCAGCGCATGTTGACCGGCCCTTGCGCCCTGACGATGCTTGGAGCAGCAACGATTGCCGCAGCTGCGACAGCCGCCTCGCCAAGGAACTTGCGGCGCGACGTCTTATTCGTCTTATTCCATGTCTGGATCCTTGTTTTGGTCATCGGTTCCTCCCGAAGGTGGTAGGCCTTTAAGGCCCGTGCCAAACAATACTCCTCAACGACAACCATGCAAAATTGCGGCAGCACGGCATACAAGCCTACAGGTCGGGGCCAACCAGCGCGTCACAATTTCTGGATCAGGAGCCTACGCGCCCTGCGAACCGCCGCGCTTGATGCCAAGCTGACGACGAAGTTTGATCCTTCTATTTCGATGCTCGGCCCGTTGCCAAGCTGGCAGGATGCTGTTCGGCTGCTACGCCGAAAGCAGGGCGAGCGGCAATCCTCGGAGGCCCAATAGAATCCAGCGAAATCAACAGGATATGAGGTGGGTAGCCATCGTCAGCGTGACTAACCCCGCAGAAAAAACAAGCTAAGCCATTGATAAATAACGACATGGTGGTGCTTGCAGTCAGTGGCGAACCAGTCTCTGTCTCATTTTCCCTGTTACGCGCCGAAAAACAGCGAATTTTCGGCGATTTTGGATGTCCGAGCCAATTTCGGCGTACAATCTCGTCGCAGCTTCAACGCCTTGGCAGAAAATTCCCTATTCGGCCTAACAGGGAAATTAAAGTAGTCCAGCAGGGAAAGTGGAACGCACTTAGACCATCTAGTCTAGGCAGACGAAAGCACGGAAATGCAAACCGGCGTTCAGACCAGCATGCCCATCGGGTTTTCGATCATGCGCTTGAAGGCGCCGAGCAGCTCGGCGCCCAGCGCGCCGTCGACGGCACGGTGATCGGTCGACAGTGTCACCGACATCACATTGGCTATCTTGATCTCGCCTTTCTTCACCACCGCCCGCTCTTCACCCGCGCCAACCGCGAGAATGGTCGCATGCGGCGGGTTGATGACGGCGGCGAAATCCTTCACGCCGAACATGCCGAGATTGGAAACGGCCGTCGTGCCGCCCTGATATTCCTCTGGCTTCAGCTTGCGGTTGCGGGCACGACTCGCCAGATCCTTCATCTCGTTGGAGATGGTGGACAGCGTCTTTTCGTCGGCGTGGCGGATGATCGGCGTGATCAGGCCGCCGGGGATCGACACGGCGACGCCGACATCGGCGTGCTTGTGCTTGACCATGGCGTTGTCGGTCCAGGAAGCGTTGGCGTCCGGCACCGCCATCAGCGCCACGGCAAAAGCCTTGATCACCATATCGTTGACCGAGAGCTTGTAGGCGGGAACCTCGCCCTTCTCGGTCTTCTTCATCGGCGCTGCCGCATTGAGCTGTGTGCGCAGCGCGAGCAGCGCGTCGAGCTCGCAGTCGAGCGTCAGGTAGAAATGCGGGATGGTGCTCTTGGCCTCGACCAGGCGGCGCGCAATGGTCTTGCGCATGTTGTCGTGCGGAACGAGTTCGTAGGAGCCTTCCGCGAACAGCTTCAGCACCTGATCGTCCGACATCGGCTTTGCGGCCGGAGCGGCTGCCGGCGCGCCTGCGGGGGCCTTGGCCGCCGGCGCCGCCTTGGCGCCGCCGGACGAGATCGCTGCCTCGACATCGGCGCGGACTACCCGGCCATGCGGGCCTGAGCCTTTGATGTCGGACAATGCGAGACCTGCTTCCCGCGCCAGTCGGCGTGCAAGCGGCGTCGCGCGGACGGCCCATGGTGATTGGCTGATCTCCCCCCCTGTGGGGGAGATGGCCGGCAGGCCAGAGGGGGGCGCGAAGGAATGAGACGCAGGCGGGACAGCGCCCGCACCTGTCGACTTCGCGGACACCTCCCCCTCAAGGGGGGAGGTAACGGCCTCTGGCTTCGCAGCGCCGGTGCCATAAGCCTCATTGTCGGTATAGATCCAGGCGACGGCTTGGCCGACGGGAATATCGATCCCTTCCTTGCCGACGATGTCGCGGACCGTGCCGCTCGCCGGCGCATCGATTTCCATCGCCGCCTTGTCGGTCTCGATCTCGAAAAGCAAATCGCCCTGCTTGACGACGGCGCCTTCGGCGACGAACCAGCGCGAAATCTGCCCGGTCGCCATGTCCATATCGACCTTGGGAAGGATGACTTCGACAGGCATCGGCTAGCGTGCTCCCCTGACCAGATCCCGTGCCGCCGCGACGATGTTCGGCACTTGCGGAACGGTCGCCCTTTCCAGATCGGGATTGTAGGGGATCGGCGTTTCTGCGCCCCCAAGCCGCACGATCGGCGCATCGAGGAAATCGAATGCCTCGCTCTCGGCGATCGTCGCGCTGATCTCGGCGCCGACGCCCAGTGTCTTGACCGCCTCGTAGACGCAGAGCAGCCGGGAGGTCTTCTTGACGCTTTCGATGATCGTTCGCTTGTCCATCGGCCGCACGGTCCTGAGATCGATCACCTCGACGTCGATGCCCTCGGCCTCCAGGGCCTGCGCCGCCTCCAGCGCCTTATGCACCATGATCGAGGTGGCCACGATGGTGAGATCCCGGCCCTCGCGGCGGATGTCCGCCTTGCCGATCGGCACCGTATAATGTCCTTCCGGCACCGGCCCTTTCATCTTGTAAAGCAGCTTGTGCTCGAAGATCATCACCGGATCGGGGTCGGCGATGGCGGCCAAGAGCATGCCCTTGGCATCGTGAGGTGTCGCCGGCTGGATCACCTTCAGCCCCGGCACATGGCCAAGCCAGGCCTCCAGGCTCTGGCTGTGCTGGGCGGCGGCTCCCGTGCCCGAGCCGGCGGGAAAACGCATCACCACCGGCACCGAGACCTCGCCACCCAGCATGAAGCGCATCTTCGCCGCCTGGTTGACGATCTGCTCCAGCGCAAGCGTGGCGAAATCGGAGAACTGGAATTCGAAGATCGGCCGCAAGCCGGTCATCGCCGCGCCGACGGCGACACCGGCGCCGCCGAGTTCCGAGATCGGCATGTCCATCACACGCTCAGTGCCGAAGCGCTCGACGAGATCGCCGGTCACCTGGAAGGCGCCGCCATAGACGCCGATGTCCTCGCCCATCAGGAAAACGCGCTCGTCGGTCTTCATGGCGATGGCCATCGCTTCCTGGATCGCCTGAGCATAGCTCAGTTCGCGTACGGTGGCTTCCATCACGCCAACTCCGTATAGACGTAGTTCTGGAGATCCGCGATGTCGGGAGCCGGGCTCGCCTTGGCGAACTCAATGGCCTCGGCGATCTCCTGCATCACCGCCTCGCGCACCGTTTCGATGCCCTTGTCGTCGATGATGCCGAATTCCTTCAGTTCGGCCTCGAACAGCGTGATCGGATCACGGTTCGACATCCAGTCCTCGATCTCTTCCTTGGTGCGGTAGCGGTTGCGGTCGCTCTTGGAGTGGCCTCGATAACGATAGGTCTTGGACTCGATCAGCGTCGGCCCCTCGCCCGCCCGGGCGCGCTCGACCGCCGCGTGCGAGGCTTCCGCGACTTCCGTGAAGCTGTTGCCGTTGACGATGACGCCGGGCATCGAATAGGCCGCCGCCCGCTCGGCGATGTTCCTGACGGCGGTCGAGCGTTCGGTCGACGTCGACATGCCGTAACCATTGTTCTCGCAGACGAACACGACCGGCAGCTTCCAGATCGAGGCCATGTTCAGCGCCTCGTGGAAGGCGCCCTCATTGTTGGCGCCGTCGCCGAAGAACGAGACCACCACCTTGCCGGTGTTCAGCTTCTTGGCCGAAAGTGCTGCGCCGACCGCGATCGGTATGCCGCCGGCAACGATGCCGTTGGCGCCGAGATTACCCTTCGCGACATCGGCGATGTGCATCGAGCCGCCGCGCCCCTTGCAGTAGCCCGTGGTCTTGCCGAAGAACTCCGCGAACATCTTCCTGACCTCGGCGCCCTTGGCGATGCAATGGCCGTGACCGCGATGGGTGGAGGTGATCTGGTCGTCCTCGCCAAGCGGCATGCAAATGCCCATCGCGCTTGCCTCCTGCCCGATCGACAGATGCATGGTGCCGTGGATCAGGCCGCGCATATAGCAGTCCTCGGCGCCCTCCTCGAAGCGGCGGATAAGGTACATCTTGCGTAACACGTCCTTGAGCTGCCCGGCGTCGTAATGCCGGTAGGCAAAGGGCAGATTGGTGACCTCGGCCTTTTCCATCACCGCTTTCCTGGCCATCGTCATGCTCTCCCTTCGCCGTAAACCAACCTGTCCTGTCGCGCCCTGAGCTCGGCGATCCTGGAACCCGGCGCCGGTGCCGCGTTGGTGTAGGTGATGAGATCGCCCCTCCTGATCGGCGCGGTCGCCGAGCCGCCTTGAAGCAGGCCGCAGGGAACCGCCTTGGCCGCCCGCGCTTCCGGCGCGGTCATGATCCAGGCGCGGTAGCAGTACTCGCCGATCGCATCGAGCCGTTCACCCGGCTGCATGTCTTTCTTGGCGACCGCGCAGACCTCGGCCACCGGCGTCGCCAGCGGCACCATGTCCGCCTTGCCGTAGAGCACGACGCGCGCGCAGGTCAGCGGAACCTCGAGCGAGGTCAGGTGATATGGACGATGGAAGGTGAAGTACGGACCCTTGCCCATCTTCAGGTCTTCCATGCGCTCCGAGACGCGCGGATGCGACATGTCGGCGACGACGAAGACGCCGGGCGCGACGCCCTTGCCGATCGAATAATCGACGACACCGACCTTAGACAGCACACCACCGTCTTTTTGCGGCACCAGCACTTTCGACAATTCACCCAGCGTTGCCGTGGGACCGTGCATGCCTGGCCTGTCTGGCACCAGTCCGGTGGCATTGGCGATCGCCGCCATCTCGACCATCGTCTTGGAGCCGTCGACGAATTCTACCAGCATGCGCACGTTCATGTGGCGTCGCGCGGCCTCCTCGGCATAGTCGTGAGGAACTGCGTCGAAGTTGAGCGGGTTGTTCTTGCCCTTGCCGGCGGCGACGATCGGGTGGCCCATCGCCGACACGAACTCGATGAGTTCCATGCAGGAAGACGGCTCGTCACCGGCGCCCAGCGAATAGGTGACCCCCAGTCTGTCGGCCTCGCTCTTTAGGTAGGCGCCGATGGTCACGTCCGCTTCGACATTCATCATCACCAGATGCTTGCCGTGCTCCATGGCCCGCAGCCCATATTCGGCGCCGACGGCCGGGACTCCGGTAGCGTCGATCACCACGTCGATCAACTCGCTGTTGATGACGAGGTCGGCATCGCCGGTCACCGCGACCTTGCCGGCTTCGATCGCTGTGGTCATGGCCGAGGTGCTGGACACCTCGCGCGAATGCCCCGCTTCCTGAAAGGCGATGTCGACTGCCTTGGCGGCCGCCGGCAGATTGAGTTCGGAGATCGCGCCGATCTCGATGCCTGGCATGTGGGCAACCCTGGTCACGATATCGGTGCCCATCTCCCCGGAGCCGATCAGTCCGATGCGGATCGGCTTGCCGGACTTTGCGCGCTCGGAGAGATCGCGCGCTAGGCCAGTCGGCGCGACATTGATGCTCATTCCTCTGTCCTCCCAGGGGCGACTTGCCTCCGGCCTGACAAATACTGAACATCTGTCTTTAGATCAAGACGAATGTACAAATCTTTGCGGCAAAATCCGAGCTGGAATTTCTTGGGCGATGGAAGAGCATTCCGCCTTGCAACGACATTGCCGCTGCCTACGAAAAGCCGGGCTCGCCGGGCGGTAAATTCGATCAGGTCCCGAATGCGGGCATCGGAACGCGGACGGCGAAGGTCGGTCGGAAGACGGACGGCGATTTAAGGGTCGGGCATGACGCCTTATGACGGCGCTGCCGGGGGCAATCGATCGAGCTCGCGGGGAGCGGCAAGCGCTTTCTTGATCGCCGCCCTCTCCTGCGCCATCGCCGGGAAGAGCCAGTTCGGTTCCAGGCCGACGAACTGATCGAGGAAGGCGATCGACATGTTCGGATCCTCCACGGCGTTCTCGCGATAGGACCACCAGACGCGCAAGTCCGAGGCGGCCCTTTCAAGATCGCGGGATTGCCCGAACTCCTGCTCGTGAACGGCCGCGATGCCGCAGACACAGAAATTCGTGTACAGAAAGCCTTCCGGCCAGAAACGCGCGATCTCGAGAGTGGCCTTGTCTTCCACTTCGCTCGTGCCGGCGTCGGAAACCATGACCGCCGGCTTGGTCCGGATCAGTTCGCGCAGGGCAAGCCCCGCCACGAAGACGATATAGTCGGCGCGATCGACCGCGGCGGAATCATCCTGCGCGTCGATCGCCGCGATCCAGTCGAAGAAGACCTGGTTCAACAGCTTGCCGTCGATCCGGTAGGAGAAACCGAAATGCTCCTGCACCAGTTCCACATTGTTCCGAAACGCCTTGGAAAACCAACGCAATTGTCTGAGCCGGCGCCGCAGGTCCGGTATCGAGGACAATTTGTCCTTTGGTGTCAGGTCCATTGCCTCGTTCCAGTTGAAGCACCCAGGGTATCCCGCCACGGGCGATGCACAAAATGTACATCTGTCGCGAGGAAAAAGCAAAGGTACAGCCATTTCCGATCGCGCGACACGCCTTTTGGCGAACCATCAACTACGGAAGATGCGGGACCAGATCGGCGAAGACGCGCGCCAGTTCCTCAGGCCGCTCCTGGCTCGCCAGCGCCTTGCCGAACAGCGCATAGCGCGCATCGACCGCCGCGCAGACGCCGGGATAGATATCCTCGTCAGCGCTCACGTCGTCGCTGTAGCTAGCGACCGCCGTGGCGAGCGCAAGCGCCGCCGCGACGAAGATACCGCTATCCAGCATCCGGCTGTTGGCCGCGTCATCGATATATCGAGGCGCTTCGACGGGGCGGGCGCGAAGAACGGCGTGGGCCATGACGGCGGCGCGCAGCGCGATGTCATCGAGCGACGCTTGACTGGCCTTGGACCGGCCGGACGGCGCGGGCTCCAACCCTTTGGCCGCGAGCCGATGGGCTTCGCCGAACAATTCCTCGCTCAGCCGAGGATTGGCGACTCCTTTCGCCAGCAGGATTCGCTTGGCCGCAAAATAGCAATCGCGTGCGAATAGTGCCTTGGACGCCGCATTCCCGGTGTCAAAGTAACGGCCGAGCGGATAGGCCGATGCGCCGCCGAAATGCGCGTTGGGATCGGAAGACAGGAGCCCTATTGCGACCGATTCCAGTGCCGAGAGAGCGCCGTCGGAGAAGTCGGCGATCGCCGTTACCAGCTCAGCCGGGCCAGCGAGGCGCTCGTTCCGGTCCACCGATTGGTCGCCCTGGCCTTTGTGTGCTGAAGCACGCATTTCACGTGCGACGAACCGCACGTCGCGCAGGCGTTCCTTTACCTTGGTTCGCAGTTCCTCCGGCAAAAACGACGCCATCACCTGGGTCCCTTTGACTGTCCATCGTTACTCTTTGCAAAGATAGACAATTATGGGCTGCAAAGCTATGACATCGTGATCCGCGCATCCTGTGTTCCGGCTGTGACAGGTGGGCTGGAATGACGGGAGCCAAGGGGACCATGCGCCAGAGGAAACGGGGCTCGAAAGATCCCGAGATGCCGTTTGGCGAGAATGTCCGCGGCTCGAGCCAGGCGGACCGCGTGCGCATCCGGACCGCCTGGATGTACTATGTCGAGCAGCTCACCCAAAGCGAGATCGCGGCAATCCTCAATGTCGGCCGAGTGACCGTCGTCAGGCTTCTGGCCGATGCCCGTGCCCGCAACGAAATCAAGATATCGATCAACGCGAAAGTCGCAGATACGACCGAGCTTGAGCGCGGCCTGGAAGAATTGTTTGGCATCCAGAAGGCGATCGTGGCGCCGCTGTCCAGCCCGCAGGCCGATCCAGTGCCGGTCATCAGCGCCGCGGCGGGCGACTATATTTCGCAGATCGCGACGTCGAACATGCGCGTCGGCGTCGGCTGGGGACGGACGCTCTACAACACGCTGCCCTTCATCAAGGGCCAGTCGCTCACCGGCTTCCGCGTCTACTCGCTGCTCGGCGGCATCATCCAGGCGCGCCGCTTCAACCCGGCCGAGTTCGCCTGGCAGCTGGCCGAGCTCTTCCAGGGTGAAGGCTTCCTGGTGCCGGCGCCGGCAATCGTCGACAGCGTCGAGACGAAGCGCACCCTGATCGAGCGGTGCGGCCTGAACACCATCTTCGAAATGGCCGAGGACCTCGACGCCGTGCTTCTCAGCGTCGGCGGAACCACATCGACCGCCACCTCGTACCAGGTCGGCTACCTGACCGATGCTCAGCACGACTCGCTGGTTTCGGCCGGCGCGATAGGCGACCTTCTGTTCCACTTCTTCGACGAGCGCGGCAATCTCATCGATCACGAGATCAACGACCGCGTGATGTCGGTTGGCCTCGACCGGCTGCGCAGGGCGCCGATCCGCCTGCTCGCATCCGGCGGCCCGGAAAAGGTCAGCGCCTTGATCGGAGCGATGAAACTGGTCAATCCGACGGTCTTCATCACCGACGAGGTGACCGCCGCGAGCATGATCGAAAAGACGCGGCAGGGCGGATTGCGGAACAAGAAATAGATCGCGAACGAGGACGGCCCGCGCCTCGGGAACATCAGGCGGCGAGCGTGTTGGTCTTCCTCCTGGTGCGCCGCGCGAATTCCATCGTGTGCTCGAACGACGTTACGCCGGCCTGACTGCCAAGCCCGGTTGCGTTCAACGCCGAGGTCGCCTGCGCCAGGGTGACCGCGCCTTCCGCGTCGAGCCCGCGATGCAGGCCCGCCGCGAAGCCGGCGTTGAAGGCGTCGCCGCAGCCGCAGGTGCAGACCACATCGACCTCGAATGCCGGGATGTGGAAGCGCGTGCCGTCGGCATTGTGATAGTAGGCGCCGTGCTCGCCAAGCGTCAGGATGCAGCAGCCGACGCCGCGATCGATCATGAAGCGCGCCACATCCTGTATATCGGACAGACCGGAAAGCAGGCGCGCCTCCTCGACCGACGGGAGGAAATAGTCGACATGCGGCAAAAGCCTGGCGATCATCTGCATGTCTTCGCGCCGGGCGGAAGCGACGTCGAGCGTGGTCACGCAGCCGCGTTTCTTGGCGCGCGCCAAAAGATCGACGGTCGGCTCGCCATCCATGCGATCCATCAGACCCGCGCCGCCGACATGCACGAACGACGCATCCAGCACCCGGTCGAACTGGTCAGGCTTGATCTCGAAGAAACCGGTGGCACCGCGCATGTGCATGGCGGGCCGCTGGCCGTTTTCCTGTACCGCGACGATGCTCGACGAGGTGCCCACGCCTTCGATGCGCTGCATCATACTGGTGTCGACGCCATAGCGGCTGAGCCGGCCAAGCACCCAGTCGCCCATGTCGTCGGCGCCGACGCCGCCGACGCCGAGCACTTTCATTCCGTATTTCGCCGCCACGATCGCCGCAGCGCCCGCGGCGCCGGAAACGGCGATGGTGATCTCCTCGAGGAAATCGAATTCGGTCGGGCCCGGAATGCGGCGCACCGGCCGGCCGAGGCAGTCGAACGTGAAGAAGCCGATGGAGGCGTAGTCGTAAAACACGGTGATTTCCCGTCAGTTTGGGCGGATGCGCTTGCCCGATTCCGCCTCGAAGAAATAGAGGCGCTCGGAATCGAGCTCAATGGCGATGGCCGTGTCGAGCGGCTGCCGGAAATCCCGGTCGGCCTTCACCTCGACGACCATCGCCTCGGTGCGGACCGAAAGAAAGGTCTGGTCTCCGGTCGGCTCGAGCCCGTAGAGCTGGCCCTTGAGGTGGGCGGCAGTGCCTGTCGACACTTTCGCATCTTCCGGCCGTACACCGAGAATGACGCCTGGGGTGTCCGGCAGGTTCACGCCGGCGACCTCGACCCCTGGGGCGGAAAACCGCTTGCTGCGCACCTCGCCCTTGATCAGGTTCATGGGCGGCGAGCCGATGAACCCGGCGACGAAGGTGTTGTTGGGATTGGTGTAGATCTCGTCGGGCGTTCCGAGCTGCTGGATGCGCCCCTTGTCCATGATGACGATTCTGTCGGCGAGCGTCATCGCCTCGACCTGGTCGTGCGTGACATAGATGGTCGTGATCTTCAGCTGGCGCTGGACGTGCTTCAGCTGCACCCGCATCGCGTTGCGCAGCTTGGCGTCGAGATTAGACAGCGGCTCGTCCATCAGGAACACGCGCGGCTGCCTGACAATGGCTCGCGCAAGGGCCGCGCGCTGCCGCTGCCCGCCCGAAAGCGCGCCGGGCTTGCGGTCGAGATAGGCCCCGAGTTCGACCATGTCGGCGGCCCGCCGCACTCGCTTATCATGCTCCGCCTTGGGGATGCCACGCATCCTCAAAGGAAAACGGATGTTCTCGTAGACGGTCATGTTCGGATAGAGCGCATAGCTCTGGAACACCATCGCCACGTCGCGGTCGCGCGGATCGAAATCGTTGACCAACTCGCCATCGATCCAGATCTCCCCCGACGTCAGGTCGTTGAGGCCGGCGATCATGCGCATCGTCGTGGTCTTGCCGCAGCCCGACGGCCCGAGGAAGACCATGAACTCCTCGTCGCGTATGTCCAGGTCGACACTGTCGACGCCGACGACCGCCCCCCATCCCTTGGTGACCTTCTTGAGCTGAATCTGAGCCATGTCCGTCTTTCCAATTCTTTCGTTGCCCGCGCCAGCCGATAGGCCCCCGCGCGGAATGTCTCAGCCCTTGACCGCGCCCATGGTCAGGCCGCGCGACAGATGCTTCTGGATCAGCACGACCAAAAGCATGATCGGCACGAAGGCGAGGAAGGCGACGAGAGCGATCGCGTTGTAGATGATGCCGTCGGAGCCGCCGGTGAAATTGGCGAGCGCGACGGACAGCGTGTAGGCGTTCTTGGTCGACGCGATCAGCAAGGTGAAGAGAAACTCGTTGACCGCGAAGATGACGGCGATCACCGCCGCGGTGATGATGCCCGGCAGGCACATCGGCACGATGATCGAGACCAGGATGCGCAGGTCCGAGGCACCGTCGGTGCGGGCGGCATCCTCGATCTCATGCGGTATGTCGAGCATGTAGGAGCGGATGATCCAGGTGACCAGCGACAGGTTGATCGCCGCGTAGACCAGCATCAGCGCCCAGACCGTATCGAGCAGGCCGAGCGTGCGGAAAAGGAAGAAGATCGGGATGGCGACGATGGCCGGCGCCATCATGCGCGTCGACAGGATGTAGAAGCCGATGTCTTCGCGGAAGCGGTAGTTGTAGCGGGCCAGCGAATAGGCGGCCGGGATGGCGAGCAGAAGATCGATGACGACGCTGCCGCCGACGGCCCCGACCGAATTGCGCAGGTAATTGCCCATCGGCCAGTCGGTCCAGATCATGTCCCAGGCATCAAGCGAGAAGCTCGGCCAATAGATCGGCTGGGCGGCGATGATCTCCGTCCTCGGCCGCAATCCGATGGACAGGAACCACAGGATCGGCGCCAGGCAGAACACGGCCCATGCCCCGAGCACCAGATAGCGCAGGAACAGGCTTTCGGAGGATTTGCCTTTGGCGGCCATTTCTATTCCCGTCCCGAGCGGAAGAAGCGTTTCACGAACAGCTGCGCGACGATCACTGTCATGGCCAGCATCACCACCGAAACGGCCGAGGCGTAGCCGAAGTTGAAGGTCTTGAAGCCGATACGGTAGATGAAATAGCTGATCGTCTCGGTGGCGCCGCCGGGTGTTCCGCCGGTGATGATGAAGACCGAGGCGAACATTGTGATGATGTCGATGGCGCGCAGGATCAGCGCGACAACGACGATCGGCATCATCAGCGGCAGCGAGATGTTCCAGAAGATCTGCCGCCATTTGGCCCCGTCCAGCCGCGCCGCCTCTTCCATCTCGGCGTCCTGGCCCTGCAGCGCCGCGACGAAGATGATGAAGAGGAAAGGCGTCCACTGCCAGACGTCGGCGACGATCAGGGTCAGCCGGGCAAGCCAGACCGAGCCCAGAAAATCCAGGTTGCCGTCGATCAATCCCAACCGCATCAACAAGTCGCTGACGATGCGGCCATCGTTGAAGGCGAGCTTCCAGATGAAGGCCACTGCCGACGGCATGAACAGCATCGGCATCAGGAAGATGATCCGCCACGACCTGACCCATGGATCGCGATAGGCAAACGCCGCGATGCTGATGGCGATCGTGCACTCGACGGCAAGCGCGATCGCGCCCATGACGAAGGTGTTCCAGAGCGCCTGCCAGAATTCGGAATCCGACAGCAGCTTGCTGTAGTTCTCAAAGCCAGCGAAAGACCAGTTGTTGAACCGGACGTGGAAGAAGCCCTGATAGATTGCATAGAGGCCGGGATAGAGCGTGATCCCCAGCAGAAAGAGCACCGAGGGCGTCACCAGAAGATAGGGAAAAGCCTTACGGCGCCAGCGGCTTCGAGGCCGGAGCCGGGCACCGGGATGGGCGGCCTTGGCCGCCCATCCTGCACTGTTCTGGACCATGGATTCCTGCATTCCCTCAAGTGTCCCCAAATCGGCCTTGATGAGGCGCGTCAGACCGGCGAGGCCTTGCCCTTGCCAATCCAGGTCGCCGGAGCCACGGCGGCATATTTGAAGGGCTCCTTGTCGGAGAAGAAGCCATTCTTGGTCATGATCTCCTTCCAGGCCTTGGCGCCGGCGTCCAGTGCTTCCTTCGGCGTCGCCTGGCCGACGATCGCTTTGTTTATCTCGTTCCCGAGCGCCTGTTCCATCTCGAACATTCCCGGAATGCGCGGCGCGCACCAGGCGTAATCCAGCGAGTCGGCCCAGACCGCGGCGGGCTGCGACACCGATCTGAGCTTATCGTTCTTCAGCACCGACTTGTAGCCCGGCGCGACACCGTTGGCATTGGCTTCGTTCATCGCCATGATCGATGCCGTGGTCAGGAAGGCCAGCATCAGGAAGGCGCCTTCCGGGTTTTGCGACGTCGCCGTCACGCAGGAGGTCGACCCGGCGATGTTCGGCGGCGCGAAGCGGGCGCCTTCGATCTGAACGCGCGGCTCATAGATGGTCAGCGCGTCGCCGACGATGCGGCTTTGGTCCGGGCGCGTCGCCTGGGTGCCGGAATCCTGCCAGGAGATGTTCATGGCGAGCTGGCCGCCGAGCCAGGCAGCGCGGTTTTCGCCCCAGCCCCATCCGGCCACGCCTTCGGCCGAAGAGGCCTTCAGCGCCAGGATGGTTTCCAGCGCCTTGACGCCGGCATCGCTGTTGAAGACAGGCTCCCAGGAATCGTTGAACAGGTCGACGCCGTGCTGCGCGGCGATGTGCTCCCAGGTGTACGTGGACCAGAAGCCGCGGGCGCCCATCAGGCCGACGCCGGCAACGCCCTTCTCCACCTTGTTGAGCTCCGCCGAGAGCCGGATCATCTCATCATAGGTCGGCACGGTCAGCTTGGTGTCGGCATCCTTGCCCGTCACCTTCTTCAAGAGCGACGGACGCACATGCACCATCTGGATGTCGCAGTCGAACGGGATGCCGTACAGGCCCTGGTCGCCGAAATAGCCGTAGTTCAGGCGGTAGGTGTCGTAGAAGTCGTCGAGCGGCAGCTTCCACTTCTCGGCATAATCGTCGAGCTTGGCGAGGAAGCCCGGGCCGGCGAAGTCGCCCAGCCACGGCGAGAAGAACTGCAGAGCGTCGAAGCTGGCATTGCCAGAGATGAATTCGGCCAACACCTTGTCGTACATAGAATCGTCCGGAATAGGCACGAGTTCGACCTTCATTCCGGAAAGCTGCTCGAAGGGCTTCAACCCGTCCGCGGCCGATTCCATGTCGGCGGCGCCGATCGCGAACTTGACCGTCTTTCCGGCAAACTCACTGCGCACCTTTTCCCAGTCAACGGTGCGGATCCAATCCTTGGCGGGGTCCCAAAGCTCATCATTGTCGGCAAGCTTGTAGAGATCGCGGTATTCCTTTTTGACGTAGCCGCCGACATTGATCTTGGCGAGAATGTCGGCCGGGTTCTCGGCTTCCTGCGCGAAGCTGCGCCGGACATTGAAAAGCGACACACCCCCAGCCGCCACTGCCGAAGCCCCAACCGCCGCCGTCGACATCAGAAACGACCGGCGCGACACATCCTTCCTACTTCCGATAGGCATTGCAAATCCTCCCAAAAATGCCCGCCAGAGACTTCATGCACCGTTGCGGGCCGATGACGATGCTAGCTTCGCGAACAGGACCGTTCCGGGCCCTGCACTGATTAAGCAGTCACGAAATACACCGTGCGAGCCGCGCGGAATCCGAGCCGCGCCTGTCCAATCCCGCAACAGCATAAAGACACATGTGATTGGGCCTCCCAACTCCCCCGATTTCACCGGAGGCCGCTTGCCTCAGCGTGAACATCGTTATTCTCACGAAGTCAAATGTTCACATTGGCGAGGCATTGTCAATATGGTCTCGCCCGACTTCAGCGCATCTTGGCGAGCGACTTGTTCAACGGGGATTGGATGCAGGAAACGAGCAACGATGTGATCCCGCAGAACGCCCTCGATTTGGTTCAGAGTTTCTGCCTGCTTTCCTCAGCTGGGAGAAGAGACGATAGCGATGAAGGCGTCGCAGTTTCACGGACAGGCGAAAGGCGTTAATCATCAGCAAGGCAAGGGGTATGCAGGTAGATCTGCCGGAAGCCTGGGATCAGCAAGGCGATCCAATTCAACCTAGAAGAAAAAGTGTACGGGCATGATACCGTCCGAGATGAAGTGGGTGCGCGCGCTTGAACAGGAGAACCTGAGGCCTCTCACGACAGGCAGAGGGCGGAGTGTCTGTCGCGCACTGGTTTCTGACCCTTGCGGATCCGCGGGGACGAGCAGCAAGGCAGTCGCTCTCCCTTGGCAAGGCCGACACCGTAAATGTCGTCAAGCTTGTCACGAGTTTTGGCCAAATGGCCCACGAGCTTGGCGGTATCCAGGGCGCTGCCGCCCCCGATCGACACCACGACCTCGATGCCTCGCCTGCGGTAAAGCTCGGCAGCAGCCTCGATGACGTGCGAGGGCGGATCGGCCACGACTTCGTCGAAAACCGTAAGGTCCATCCCCACCACCGCGATCGCAGCCTCGGCCTTTTGCGTAAGACCCGCGGCGCGGACTCCCTTGTCGGTCACGAGAAACACGAAGACCTTTCAGAAACTGAATTTAGTGCACCAACATATAACCCGCCGCTTCGGCAAACTTCCTCTCCTCTCCCTTTCGGGTTCTGTGGCACTCCCGCATTTGCTGTGCGCATAGGCCTCGAGAGTCCAGATTGATCACGAAGCCCTACCAGATATTTTTTGCGACCGAATTCACAAACCCGAGGGGGTTCGAGTCCACGTTTTGGGTCGACACGGAAAAATATAATAATTTCAATATGTTAACGCAGAATTCTGGTAGGCCCGGAGGGATAAGGTTTTCCGTGAAGAGTCAATACGTTAGCGGATGGTTCGCCAACGAATATTCCTCGTATGATCTCGTATGGTCTGGCGAACCTAAAGATGAAGGGCAGGAATAAACGTCCCTTCCTCCGAGCACTGCGACCGGCATGTGCGTGGAGCGCCCTCCATTACTCCTCCCTGAACGCTCGACCGATCTGATCGGTTAAAGGCTTGACCAGATAGGAAAGCATCGTGCGGTTGCCTGTCGAGAAGAACACCTCGACCGGCATGCCGGGCGCCAGGGTCAGGCCTTTCAGCTTCTTCAGCTCCATGCGGGCGATACCGATGCGGACGGTGTAGAAACCTACCCCGCTGCGCTCGTCGAGGCTGAGGTCAGCGGAGATTTCTTTGACATTGCCATTCAATTCCGGCGTGACGCGCTGGTTGAATGCCGAGAATTTCAGGCCAGCTTCCTGGCCGAGCTTCAGTTGATCGATATCTTGCGGAGCTATCCGCGCCTCGACGGTCAGGTCATCCGCCACCGGAACGATGAGCATGACCACTTCACCCGGAGTGATGACGCCGCCCACGGTGTGGACGGCAAGCTGATGCACAACGCCGTCCTGCGGACTGCGCAAATCGATGCGCTTGAGCTGATCCTCGGCCGACACCTCGCGCTCGACGAATTCGGATATCTTGCTCTGGACATCGCGAAGTTCGGTCGCGACCTCCTTGCGCAGGTCCTGGTCGACCTGAATGATCTGCAGCCGCGTTTCGGCAATGCGGCCCTTCGCCTGAGCAATCGAGGCGGTGAGCTGACCGTGCTCACCTTTGAGCCGAACCGCATCGCGCTCGAGCGCGGTCAGGCGATCGATCGAGACGAGCTTCTGTTGCCAGAGCCTGCGGATGCTGTCGAGCTCGGTTCCGATCAATTCGATTTCCTGGCTTTTGGCGACCCGTTGCTCGGTCAGGCCAGAGCTTTCCTCGGAAAGCTGGGCGATGCGCTCCTCCAGCTGCGCCTTTTGGCCGGCCCGCGCCTGTTGGCGAAATTCGAACAACGACTGCTCGCCGGCCATCGCGCTTGCTTTTGCTGGGTTGTCCGGTCGTGACGTCAACGAAGGGGGAAACGAAATCTTCTCCTGGCCATCGCGTTCGGCTTCCAGGCGCGCGAGGCGAGCTTCGAACTCATCCAGGCCCTTGGTGACAATCGCGAGGTTGGCACGGGTGACGGTTTCGTCAAGACGCACCAGAACGTCGCCGGACTTCACAGCGTCGCCTTCTCGCACGAGTATCTGGCCGACAACGCCGCCGGTCGGATGCTGCACTTTCTTGACGCTGGAATCGACGACCAGCCTGCCGGAAGCAATCACCGCGCCGGAAAGCTCGGTGACGGCGGCCAGCCCGCCTCCACCACCGACGAGAAAGAGGCAAGCGGCGACGCCGCCAATGAGATAGCGGCGAATGGTCTTTTCGACTGTCGGAACCTCGGTAGCCATCAGGACGCATTCTCCTCGGCCGCAGGCACGACCTTCAGGGGAACTCCGGCCGGCCGCGTGACCTTGTTCAGGACCTCGTTCTTCGGCCCGAATGCCTGGACACGGCCATTGGCCATGACCAGGACCTGGTCGAGACTTGTCAGTGCGCTCGGCCTGTGCGCGACTACAATAGCAATGCCGCCGCGCGTCCGCACGCCTTGGATAGCTTCGGTCAGCGCAGCCTCCCCCTCGGCATCGAGATTGGAGTTCGGCTCGTCGAGGATGACGAGAAAGGGATCGCCGTAAAGAGCCCGGGCGAGTGCCACCCGCTGCCGCTGACCGGCCGAGAGCGCCGAGCCGGCTTCGCCGATCCGTGTTTCATAGCCCTCAGGCAGATGGGTCACCAGGTCGTGCACGCCCGCTGACCGCGCCGCGGCCAATATCTTGTCCGACGGAGCCTGCGGCTCGAAACGCGCTATATTCTCGGCGATCGTGCCGTCGAAGAGCTGCACGTCCTGCGGCAGGTAGCCGACATGCTTGCCGAGCTCTTCGGGCGACCATTGATCGAGCGTTGCTCCATCCAGCCTGACCGTGCCGCGCGCCGGCTGCCATATGCCAGCAATTGCCCGCGCCAGCGAGGACTTGCCGGATGCGCTGGGGCCGATGATGCCTAGCCCGGCTCCCTTCTCAAGCACCAAGCCCGCATCCTGAACGACCGTTCGGCGCTCGCCTGGCGGCGCGACGCTAATGCCTTCGACGGCCAGGGTGGATGCCGGCGCCGGCAACGAAACGCCTGTTGCGGCTTCGGGCAGCAGTGCCAGAAGCTGGGTAAGCCGCGCCCACGCCTGCCGGGCGCCAACAAAACTCTTCCAATGCGCGATCGCAAGTTCGATCGGCGCCAGTGCCCGGCCCATCATGATCGAGCTGGCGATCATGATGCCGCCCGTCGCTTCCTGATGGATAACGAGATAGGCGCCGATCGCCAGGATGCCCGACTGCAACATCATGCGCAGGATCTTCGATATCGTCCCAAGCGTGCCAGCCAGATCACTGGCCTTCGCATTGGTGCCGAGGTAGTCGGCATTGACGCCTGACCAGCGTTCGGCGATGCGCGAGCCGAAGCCCATCGCCTGCAGGACCTCGACATTGCGGCGCGTCGCCTCGGCAAGCGTGTTGCGCGCTGCCGCCTGGCTGTTCGCCTTTTGCGCCGGCTCCCTGGTTCGAGCCTCGGCGAGCAGTGTGAGCCCGAAGAGAACGACGGCCCCGGCCAAGGCTGTCATACCGATCCAGAAATGGAACAAGAAGCAGATGCCGAGATAGAGCGGCATCCACGGCAGGTCGAACAGCGCGGTCGGCCCGGCGCTGGAGAGGAATGACCGGACCTGGTCGAGATCGCGCAGCGACTGCAAGCCGTCGCCCCCGAGCTTGGTCCGCAGCGGCAGGCGCATGAGGGCGGCGTAGACCTTGCCGCTCATGCGCTGATCGAGCGCCATGCCGATGCGCACCAGGAGCCGCGACCGGATCAGCTCGAGAACACCTTGGAAGATGAAAAGCATTGCCGCGAAAATGGCGAGCCCAACAAGCGTCGGCACGCTGCGGCCGGGTATGACGCGGTCATAGACCTGCAGCATGAAGAACGAGCCGGTCAGCGCCAGCACGTTGACCACGCCGCTCATCAAGGCCACGCCCGAGAACGCGCGTTTGAATGACGCCAAAACCGCCACGAGCGTTGCCCGCGGTGGCTCGGCGGACTTGAGTTGCGTCGTCACCGTCACCTGACTTTCAACACAAACACTCAAACGGCGACGAACTGGAAGTCGTCCTGGTGAAGGTTCGCCAGCGCGACGTTCTTCAGGGTGAGCACATTGCCGGCGTCATGTGTAATAACCGTGTCGGCCCCCACCTGGGTCGCCGCCGCTAAAACCGAGGCGAAGTCGGCGAAGACATCGTTGTCGAACTGGATGATGTCCAGCGATCCGGCGCCGGCAACGAAGTCGGTGATCTTGTCGAGGCCGAAACCCGCCTTGAAGATGAAGGTGTCGCTTGCCGCTCCACCCGTCAGCGTATCCGCTCCGCCTTTGCCTTCGATCTTGTCTGCGGCTGTGGTGCCCACGATGGTCTCACCTGCGGCCGTCCCGGTGATTGTGGCAAGGTTTGCGAGAACGCCGTCAAGACTCCAGTCGTTGCCGCCGAGGGTGGTTCCGTCCTGGAACTGGATCTTCTCGACACCACCCTCTTGATCAAACTGGTTGTCAAGGCTGATTGTCTGATCGGTAGAGAGCACCCGTATGACCACATCTGTGAGATCATTGTATGGACGCTCGAATCGAACGTCCGCCTGATTGATCCCACTCAGAATCAAAGTATCAACATCGGTGCCCGTCGTGATTTCGCTAACTACGTCGTTGCCGTCACCGACGGCATAGGCGTAGCTGTCGTTGCCGGCCTGGCCGACTAGCACGTCATTTCCAAGGCCCGCCCTGATGTCGTCAACGCCCGCGGTTCCGGTAATCGTGTCGTTGCCTGTGGTGCCCCCGACATAACTAACATGGGCAATCATGTCGGCCCTTGCCCAAACGGTGCCATCGGCAAAGACGACCTTCTCAAGGCCCAGGCCGTTTGAGCCAGCAAGGCCGTTCCTCAGTAGCACTGAGCCACCGTCACCGGCACCGGGCGTGCTCTCGTCGATGACAATTGTCACGTCATTGCCGTTTCGCACCAGCGTCACCGAAGCAGCGTTGATATTGGTGAATGTCAGTCGGTCATTATAACCATTCCACGTATCTTCTGTGATGGTGTCGTTGCCGTCGCCGCGGGCGTAGACGTAAGTGTCGTCGCCGCCGCTGCCGTTGAGCGTGTCGTTGCCACCCTTGCCGCGTAGCGTGTCGTTCACGTTGAAGCCGGTGATGGTGTCGTTGCCGGACGTGCCCGCCTGATCGAGCAGCATGACCCGCATGGCGGCGCGCGTCCAGATCGTGCCGTCGGCGAAGACGACCTTGTCGACGCCTTGGCTGTAGAGATCTTCCAAGCTGTTCTTGAGAAGGATCGAGCCACCGTCACCGGCACCTGGCGAACTCTCGGCAACCACAACCGTCACGTCGATGCCATTGCGGACCAAAGAGACGGCGGTTGGGTTGATGTCGGTAAACAGCAATTGGTCGTTAGTGCCGCTTGATGTCCCGTCCGTGATGGTGTCGTTGCCGTCGCCGCGGGCATAAATGTATGTGTCGTCGCCACCCCCACCGTTGAGCGTGTCGTTGCCTCGCCGCCCGTTCAGGATGCCGGACGCGATCGTCCCCACCAAATTGTCGTCGCCATCCGTTGCGGAATCGGACACCGACATTTGGCGCAGTATATCCGTGTTCCAGACGACGCCGTTGTCGAATTCGATGGTTTCGATGCCATACTCATCGTAGTGGAAATTGCCACTTTGAGGGCCGGTGACGGTGAGGCTGCTGCCATCGCCTACACCGGTAGCGCTTTCGGCTATTTGAATGATAAGATTGCCGTTCGACCGAACGAAACTGGTCTTGGACGGGTCAATGTTATGAAGGCGAATACGGTCGTTCGACCCGCTCGCGACGACCGTCTCCAGTATGGTGTCATCACCGTCGCCGCGAGAATATTCATAAGTGTCGTTGCCGAGATAGCCCTCCAGACTGTCGTTGCCGGCACCGCCATACAACGTGTCGTTGCCTGACCGGCCATCGAGTAGATCGTCGCCCGCCCGCCGGTCAGAACATTGTTGGCCGCATCGCCGTGGATTTCGTCACTGAGGGCGGTACCCGTGACGTTTTCGATTGCCCGCAAAGTCGCGATGAGCCGCAGGCTTTCGAATTGCACCGACGGACCGTCGCTTGTCTTCGCTTCTCCCTGGTTCTCGACGAGGTCAACTCGGATTGCAGCACCAAAATTCGCGAACGTCGCTGTGTCGACCCCCGCTCCACCGTCAAACGCGTCGACGTCTCCTAACTCAGCGATGCTCATTGAGAGCGTGTCGTCACCAGTGTCGCCGAACAACAGATCGGCGCCTGCCTTACCATCGATGAAATCGTTGCCGCCACCGCCTTGGATCCGCTGGTCCAAATACGAGCCGATAAGCGTCTCGTTGGCGCTGGTCCCCGCGTAAAACGCCGAGCCCTCCTGCGCCCAATAGCGAATGTCCTCACGGTTCCAGATAGTGCCATCCGCGAATACGAAACGGTCGATGCCTTGGCCAACCGTACTCCGGCTCCAGAAGGCACCCTCATCGATGATTTGGGCTCCGGTCGAAGCTACCGAAATGCGCAGATCGTACCCGGAAACAGAGAGCGCGACATCCTCTGGGTTGATCCCATTCAGAATCAGCGTGTCCGTTTCCGAAAGGGAATGGGACCCGTCGAAAATGAGGTCGTTGCCATCCCCGAGATTGTAAATGAATGTGTCGTTGCCGTTGGCTGTGCCGCTGTTTGCGGAGCCGCGCACATAAGCGGAGATTATCAAATCGTCGCCCAGCCCGCCAACAAAAGTATCGTCGAAACTTTGACCGCTTTGGATCGTGTCGTTGGTTACGCCGCCTCGGTACCAGCCCTTCTCGCGGAGGATCGCCCTGTCCCACACGACACCGTTGGCGAACTCTATGACATCCACGCCCTGGGCAGCGCCGGAATAGTTCCAGTAAAAACCTTCATTGGTGATCGTCTGCCCCGTCACGATATCCTTGATAAGCAGATCGTCGCCTATTCTGGAAAGCTCACCTGATCGTCATTGATGTCGGTCAGGATCAGACGATCCACCTCGGACAAAGAATGAGAGCCGTCGAAGATAAGATCATTTCCGTCGCCACGGCGATAAATGAATGTGTCGTTGCCGTTGGCGGCGCCACCGTTGCTTAATCCTCTTGCGGAGGCCGATACGATCAGGTCATCGCCCAGCCCGCCGAAGAACGTCTCAGCCCAGGAACCATTGTCCTGCAGCAGATCCCGAGCGTCCGTGCCGCGCAACCAGGTCGCCTCGGCATGCGAACGCATCTGGGCACGATTCCAGACAGCGCCGTTGGCGAATTCGATCTGGTCGATGCCTTGCCCGACAGTACCCCAATTCCAAAAAAAGTCTTCGTTGATTATCGTCTGGTTGGTCTCGAACATCGTGATGACGAGATCGTCGCCGTTGAACGAAAGTTCCACCTCGTCAGAGTTGATGTCGGCAAGTACCAGCCGATCAGTCTCGCTGAAAGAAAAAGACCCGTCAAAGATGATGTCGTTGCCGTCGCCAAGATGATAGATGAAAGTATCGTTCCCGGTATCAGCACCGCCGTTGCCGGCGCCGCGCACACCGGCGGAAACAATGATGTCGTCCCCCTTGCCGCCTTCGAATATGTCGCTTTCTACACTCTTGTCCTGCAGATAGTCGGAGCCGTCGCCGCCATAGAGCTGATCGACACCTCCGCCGCCTAGCAGCGTGTCGTTCCCTTTTCCGCCATAGAGGATGTCGTTGCCGTTGCCGCCATCGAGATAGTCGTTGCCGTGTGCCTCTGGCGAGCCGGATCCTCCATAGCCGGGCATTGGTTCGTCGCCGAAGAGCAGGTCGTTGCCGTTGCCGCCCAGCAGAGAATCGTTGCCGGCACCACCTGTGAGGAAATCATTGCCGCCGCGACCGTCTACCGAATTGTGGCCGTCGGACTCGTGAAAAACGTCGTCGTAGTTGTCATTGCCCTGGGAGTCGACATAACCTGAAAAGACTTCATGAGGTCCGACGCCAGGCGGTGTTGGGCCAACTATGCGTCCAGAGTTGCCGAATTCATCGACAAAATAGGCCCATTGCAGATCGCCGTTAACGTACAAGGAGTTCGTATGAAACTCGCGGCCGAGATAATCTACGCCTGTCTTGTAGAAAATCTGCTGCCTTGAGAGCGTTGTCCCGCCAGCAAAGGTGATCTCGTCGATACCGAATGGCGTCTGCCCCCAATCCTCGATGAGATTGTCGGCACCTTCGAAAGAAGCGAGCGACGGATATGACCTCACCGGTGGATTCCACGGTGATAGCTAGACTGTCGCCAGAGTAGGAGAATTTCACATCAGTGACGTAGACGTCGGAGAGGACCAACTTGTCAATCTCCGTAGCATTGTTGCCGTAGTCTATGATCCCATCACTGCCGTCGCCTTTCTTCCAGAAATAGGTGTCGGCCCCAAGCCCGCCCGAGATCACGTCATTGCCATGCCCAGCTTCGAATGTGTCGTTCAACCCGGAACCCGCAAGCCCGTTCGCGCGATCGTCTCCTCTGATCCAAGCTTCCTTGACGATCGTTTGCCGGTCCCAGACGGCTCCGCTTGCAAATTGTATCTGGTCGATGCCCCAGCCGCGGTTGTTCCAGCCGTCAGCAGCGGTCGGGTTCCCGCTGTTCCGAAAGAACGACTGGTCGGCGATCACTTCCCCTGTTGCCAGGATTTTGATCAGCAAGGCATCGCCGGCGCGCGCGAGTTCCACGTCTGAAGGCATGATGTTGGCCAGCACCAGCCTGTCGTTTTCGGTTTTGACGCCACTGGTGTCGTTGATGACGTCGAATCCATCGCCCGCGGCATAAAGAATCGTGTCGTTGCCGCCACTGATCCGGATCTCGTCGTGGCCCTTGCCGCCCTGCAGAACGTCGTTGCCCGCCGTATCCTGAACGAGATTGTCGCGGCCATCGCCGACCGTGGTCGTATGGCTGCGGATCTGTTCGCGGTTCATGACCGAACCGTCGGCGAAGCGGATCTCGTCGATACCGCGGTTCTTGACGCCCCAATCGGCGAAGAAATCCTCCGTCACGATCTTTTCGGTCGTGCCCGAAATCTTCAGGATCAGGTCGTCGCCGACGCGCTCGAAAGTAAGGTCGCTCGCCGCAAGATCGGTAAGGAACAAAGTGTCCTTCTCTACCAGGGAGGTCGAGGAATCGCGTATATAGTCCGTGCCGTCGCCGCGCGAATAGACGAACAGGTCGCTGCCAGCTCCCGAAACCAGCAGGTCGTCGCCTTTGCCGCCGATGAAGAGACTGTCGCCTTCGGCTCGCACCATGCCGTCGGCGCCATCGCTGCCGAGCGCAGCCGTGCCGCCGGCGATCTCAGTGGCGATCAGGCGCAGATCGTGATCGGAGATCGTCGAAAGCACGGTGTTGGTGGTTGTCACATAGGCGGCTCGGTTGCCTTCGAAGGCTGCGGATACCACGCCATTCAGCCCACTGATTGACTTGGCCAGATATTTTGCCGCTGCGCCTGCGCCGTCTGGCATCATCCCCTTGATGAGGTCGAGCACCATGCCGACATTGCCGGGCGTTTCCGGCGGCGTGGTGCCATCGGGCCACTCATGGCGGAAATCGAGCAAAGCGTAGAAGAAATATGGGCTCTCCAGCGCGGCGGTCAGGTCGCCACCCCTGGCGATCGTGCTGCCGACAGTCTGCGCCAGGAAGGCGGTGAGCATCGCATCAACAATCTGGTCGAAACTCGCCTCGATATTGGCGCCAAACTGCTCCGTCGTCGGGGAGGTCGTGGTCTGCTGCCCGGCATAGACTTCCTTGTATTCGACGCCGAAGAATTTTTCGACGAAGGCCAAGTGCTGGGCATCGACATATTGTCCGCGCGACCCTTCCGCGACGCCGCCCACCGACGCCCAGCGCAGCAGCAGGTCTTCGAAAGCTGCGCGCAATTGATCGGGCGAGATGGTTGCCGCAGCGTCAGCCAGCGCAGTCCAATCCGCCTTGAAAGCGCCGTCCTGCGTGGCTTTCCATGCGATCGAATTGATTTGGCCGGAGCCCGGAAGCTGCGGCAGTTTGTCGACGCCCTCGGCTGGCGTGAAGTTTGGGGTGTTGTCGGCACGTGTATCCTGGCGATCGGTCTGGAAATAGATCGTCTGCGCCGTCCCGGTCGTTCCATCGGCCCGCGTGAACGTGCCCCCGTAACCGACATCATGGCCCGCATTGGTCCCGGAAACATCGGTGCGCGTCAGCGAGATCGAGACGATGCCGGCTTCCGCCAGCGTCACCATTTCGCCCGTATCGACCGCGCCGTCCTGGTCCAGGTCCTGCCAGACCTTCAGCGTGCTGAAGACTGCGTCGGATGTATCGATCTTGCCATCGCCATTGGTGTCAAAAGTCTCCAGAACGGCGAAGCCGTCTTGTGTCGAGGAACCAAAGAGCTCGGATGCGCCATCGACAATGCCGTTTCCGTTGGCATCGCGGACAAGGATGCCATCATCCGGTGAAACCCAGCCGGTTCGCTCGGCAAAGCCATCGCCGTCGTAGTCGAAATGGATCGTGGAGCCAGCCAGCGGTGATAGTTCGACGCCATCGCCGTCTAAATCGAGAGCAAGAGGGTCGTGAATCGTATTGAATAGGGGCGACAGGATCGAGGCCCAAGCGAACGCTGCAATGGCGGCATAGGGCCCTCCCAGAGCGAATCCATACATTGCAGCCAGCAAAGGGCCTTTTAACGACTCCAAGATGGCCGGCGCAGCCTCGCTAAGCGGGGTCAGCACTGTATTTGTGCTACCGGCGCCATAGGAAAAATTAGTTACAAATCCCCCCTGAACGCCGATGACTTGGCCATTCGATCGCAGAAGACCGGCGCTAACTGGACTTGCCAGGTACCCAAAGCTACCAGGCCCTTCCAGTGCACCCACTCCAAGGCCGTCGCGCAACACAAACACATCAACAGAACCGTCAACGGGAATAACTCCTACACCGAGCCCAGAGAATGTCGTTTCAGAATAATACCACTGACCTGTAAGGCCGTCGCGCACGAACGCCCTTTGAAAGCCGAGTTCACCAACTTCTCCAATGGAAGTTGTGATACCTATACCGAATGTCTTCATAATTTTCCCCCCAAAAAATTAACGGTATCAACTGTATAAAAATAGACTAATGGCCGCTACTATAAGAATGATGTGAAAAGCTACATACGCAGCCTGCATCGTGCCGCTAGACGCGCTTCGCCACTTCATCGTTACGGTATCAAACAAATCGAAGCGCCAAAAAATATAAAGTGCCGCAATCCCGCATACTACGATCACGCCCAGCAGCATTGTTAGAACCCGTGTTGTGTTAGTCTACGCCAGTCGAATGCAAATCCGCTCTCGCGTGCAGAGTTTTCATTTCAAAATTGGAACCACGCTTTTGTGAGGTTGCAGCGATTATCGTCGCACTAGCCCCTGCAAATCGGTAACATACCCGTGATCGACTGTTAAGACCCTGATGTGGGCCACCACGAAATATTTCCGAAGTTTAGCCAAGTCTAATTTAACAGACGACTTACCGCGCCGATCCGAGGCGAATACACGACTGCGCGAAGACGCGCACGCAAGGTATATGTCGCCTTTTGTTCTTATTTTCGCATGTTTCGGAGGCGGTGTGCTGTCGCTGCTGCTAGCGCCACCGTCCGGATGGCCCTTTTCCCGACAAACCATCGGCCACCACGCACGTAGACACGAAGCTCCGAGTCACCCGACTTTGAGTCGACTGGCGATCCCCTTGCTCGCCGTGATCCATCTGCTACATCCGATGGGCCTCGGGAGCCCACCATAAATCAACAAAATCAATGGGATGCCCAGAGGTTCGCCGATATTGACTTGGCTAACCCAACCAAAATATGATGCTAAGTCATTGATAAATAATGATAATGGTGGGCCCGGAGGGCAAATCACGGCCATTGATTTCATTGCCTTTTTCGTGGGCTAAATCTCCAAGTCTTCCCGCATTGCTCCGTATCGTTCCGCGCCACAAAACGCCGTGCACTAACTCAGCAATGCCTAGAAGGTCTTATCTGGCACGAAGCCCCCACATCTTGTCTTGCCGCAAAGGCCACCCTCTGATTCCTAATCTGTAGGTCACAGGTTCGATTCCTGTCGGGATCACCAATCTTTTCAATGGGTTGGCGAGAAAGCCGCCGTATTTCTTGCTCGAGACTAGTACGGCGAATTTCGCAGATCCTATGGTTCTGGCACGGTCAGCGATGGCCGCGCGACTTGAAATTGGGATGTTCGTTGCAGAGAAATGCAAACCGGATTGCAGTCTGCGCTGGAGATCTATGAAACCGCTCTAAGCGAAGGAAGAAGGAGAAGCGCTTCAGGTTGCTAGCAGCGGCGGCTACTTCCGATGCAGGCGCAAACTGGACGGCTAGCTAGGACTGTCTGGAACGGGGCCGGAAGCAGTCAGGCAGCTTTGGGGCGCGAGAATTCAAGAGCCGACATTCGGGTTGGCGGAGGCATTGTCGCGGCCCTGACTTGAAGCGGCCATTCGCACCCAGGTTCTAAGCTCAATCAGTTCGTTAGCACCATCCTGCGAAGAACCGTGACGGGCGAGCTACGCGTTACATTAAGAAGCCGGGAAGATCCTCAGCCCAACGCCCACCGATTGGCACCACTGAGAACGCTGAGACCACGAGATGATAGAACTCTAACATGCGCCATTAAAATCAATAGCTTACATGACATTTTGTAAATTGTGGAGGGTCACTGAATGCTCGTAAATTCGATGTGATCGATGTTCCGAATTCGCAGACCTTGAGCGGCCTGTAGCAGCCGCCTGCTACCGGCTAAACAATTTTTTGTGCTAGCCAACGAATGGCGAACCTCACCGAGGTCGTGTAGGGTCAGAAAAAGAAGATGCGATCCAGGCACGAACAAGCCGGGTGAATCTGGGAGGATTCATGGTCGAAATCATCTCCAAGCGGGATGGCCCGCGGCGCGAGGATGTTCAGGTCAAGCGACTGATTGAACAGAACCGCTCGACGATTGTGCGCCTTGCCGACCAGATCAGCGACGGCGGCTATTCGGCATCCAGGAAACCACGCCAGAAGCCTAAAGCCGAAGGCCTGATCATTCATGTCGGCGGTGGTTCGCCAGTCGCCGCCGAGGCAGATCCATCCATCCGCGTCACCATCAATGGCCGGGTGATCTCGGTGGACCGCAATACTGGCCGCCAACTCCATCATATCGGCGATATCCGCAACCGGGGCGGCGAACAGGTCTTTGTCCTGGCGACGAAGCAGAACGGATTCTTCTCGCCGGTCGATGAAAGCTTGGCACAAGCGCTGGCCGATCTGGACGGATCCCGGCTCGCGGTCACCTACACCGAAGAACAGCTTGCTGCCGACATCGGAGTGAAACTCGGCATCGCCTAACGCATCTTGCGAACGACCGTACCGGGCGTGCTCAACGCTCGAGACTGCAGCCCGACAGCATACAGAAGTACCGTGCCCCCAAAGGTTCTGTGATGACTGAATGAAACGCGGGATCGACGCCAACCAGATGAAGACCGGTGCTCTTCCGGCGCGCGCGCCGATGGCCACCGGACAGCTGGTATTGGACACCGTCGACTATGACGAGCGCGCCACCATGCGCGCCTGGGAAAACTTTCTGTCCGACGCGCCGAAATGCGCGCGCGATCCAGTCCAGGTCCGCTCGCTGATCCACGATTCCTGGTACCGCAGCGCCACTGGCGGGATCAACGCGCAGGGTGTCGAGGCACCTCTCAACAGCAATCGCGACGAGATCGAGTATCTAACCCACGCCAACGCCGAGTTGCTTTCGGCGGCGCGGCGGCCGTTCGCCTCTCTTGGCCCGCTGCTGGAAGGGACGGGAGCGATGCTAGTGCTCGCCGACAGCGACGGCGTGCTAATCGAAGCCATCGGCGATAAGAAGACCCTGCATGACGGCATGGACATCCATCTCGCAATCGGCGGCAAGTGGAACGAGGGCGCTGTCGGAACCAACGGCATCGGCACCGCGCTCTGGACCGGCGAACCGATCTTCGTCCATGCGGCCGAGCATTTTTGCGCTGGCATCAAAGGCTGGACCTGCGCCGGCGCGCCGATCCGCGATCCACTGGATGGGAAGATCATCGGCGTCGTCGACCTGTCGGGCTATTCACCGATCTTCCGCCCCCACAACACCGCGCTTGTCGCCGCCACCGCCAGGCAGATCGAAAAGGCGCTGGCGGAGCAACAGCAGGAACAGCGCACCCGCCTGCTCGAAGCCTTCATTTCCTCCGCACCTGGCTACCGCGGAAAAGACGGCTTGGTGATCGTCGATCATCGGGGCCGGGCGATCTTCTGCAACAACGTCCCCAATGGCGACATGACGGAGATGGCAGATGGCCCGATGGAGCCGGGCTGCGGTCGCTGGCTCATGAACCTGCCGGCGTCCGGCTCCGACAGCGATCTCGCCAAGGCATTGCCGGCGCACCTGCGGTCCTGCCATGTCACGCCCCTGAAGCTGGACGGCAATCTGAGCGGCGCAGCACTGGTGTTCCCGGCCGCCCCGGTCGTTTCCGGCGTGGCGGTGATCAACAGGGAGGCGAGCAAACAGCTGCAGGCAGCGACGTCGATGATCGTCGGCGAAAGCGAAAAGCTGCTGGCCGCCATCGATGTCGCCTCGCGCGTGGCCCGGTCGAGCGGCGTCACATCGCTGCTGATAGAAGGCGAAACCGGGGTCGGCAAAGAGCTGTTCGCGCGGCTCGTCCATGCCGGCAGCCGGCGTACGGAGAATGACCCGTTCATCGCCATGAATTGCGGCGCCATCACCAAGGAGCTGTTCGGCAGCGAGTTGTTCGGCCACGTGGCCGGCGCCTTTACCGGCGCCTCTCGCGAAGGCAAGGCGGGCGTTTTCGAGCAGGCCAACGGTGGCGTGCTCAGCCTCGACGAAATCGGCGAGATGCCGCTCGAGATCCAGCCGTTCCTGTTGCGCGTGCTGGAAGAGCGGATCGTCCACCGCATCGGCGACAGCAGGGGCCGGCCGGTGGACGTCCGCCTGGTTGCCTCAACCAATCGCGATCTCAAGCAGGAAGTCGCGGCCGGTCGCTTCCGCAGTGACCTCTATTACCGGATCGGAGCCGTCTCGATCCGCGTCCCCGCCCTGCGCGAGCGCGGCGACGACGTGCTGTTGCTGGTCGAGCATTTCAATCGCCAGATTGCTGCCAAGGTCGGCAACGAGCCGCTGGAATTTTCAAGCGACGCGCTCGACGCGCTGCTCGCCTATCGTTGGCCGGGCAACGTGCGCGAGCTGAAAAACCTGGTGGAGCGCCTGCATATCTTGGCGCGCGACAGCACCATCAGCCTTCAGGACCTCCCCTGGGAAATCACAGCGGGGAATCGCGACGACACGACCATGCACAACGATCATCCTGCGGCCATGCTCAAGGCGCCGGTGTTCACATTCGAGGATGCCGAGCGCCAGGCGATCAGGAACGCCCTTGCAGCGGAGAACGGCAATCTGAGCAAGGTCGCTCAGAGACTCGGCATTTCGCGCCCGACCCTTTATCGCAAGCTCGAGCAATACGGCATCCGGCGCGGCTTCGTCTGACATCTGGCAAAGAGAAAACCCATAGCATTCGCGCCATGGGTTTGGGGAAATGCTGACCTGCAGGATCGAGCCGGCCCCCCAAGGGCCGCTGATCAGGCGGCCTGCGGCGCCGGTTCGCCCGCACCGACCATGCCAGCGCGCAATGCAAGGCCCGCAGCGGCAGCACCGAAACACGGCGCAACGATATAGAGCCAGAGTTGCGACAGCGCCGTCCCGCCGGCAAACAACGCCGGGCCGAGCGAGCGGGCGGGATTGACCGAAGATCCGGACACCGCAATGCCGGCAAGATGGATAATGACCAGCGTCAGCCCGATCGCCAGTCCGGCCAGGGGACCTGCGCCGCCTTCGGCGGTCGCACGAAGGATGACAACCAGAAACAGGAACGACGCGACCGCCTCAAACAGGAACGCCGAAGTCACCGAATAGGCCGACCAGCCGTTCTGAGCAAAACCATTCGCGGCAACATCATAGCCACCGCCCTTGCCTTCTACGATCACATAGAGCACCGCCGATGCGACGATCGCCCCCAAACATTGCGCGACGACGTAGCCGATCAGATCGTTCGGCTTCATCCGGCCGGAGACGAAGAAGCCGAGGCTGACGGCCGGATTGAGGTGTGCTCCCGAGATCGGTCCGATCGCATAGGCCATCGCGACCACCGAAAGCCCGAACGCCATGGCGACGCCCAGAAGGCCCACCTCGGCGCGCATGAAAAGAACCGTCGCGCAACCGAAGAACACCAGCGCGAAGGTCCCGACGAATTCACAGATGTATTTGTTCATTTTCCTCTCCAGGTAGTAGCGGTCTGGACCGGCGGCGCTTCTCCACACGGCATCCGGTCCAGGATTTTTCAGGGAACGATGACGCCGCGGCCGGTGAACCGCCGGTTCTTGAAGTCGTCGAGGGCGGTGTTGATGCTGGCGAGGTTGTACTCGGTGTAGTGCATCTTCACCTTGCCGTCGGCGTTGAGCTCCATCAGTTCGACCAGCTCGGTGAAGTTGCCGACCAGGCTGCCGCCGATGTTGATCTCCTCGATGACCAGATGCGCGGTCGGCACGTTGACGGCGCCGCCGTAACCGACCACGAACAGCTGGCCGCCCTTGCGCACCATCTTCCAGCAGATGTTCTCGACGCCGAGCTCGCCGACGAAGTCGATGACCACATGGGCGCCGCCGCCGGTGATCGCCTTGACCTCCTCGATGACGTTCGGCCCGCCATCGAGCACGAAGTCGGCGCCGAGATCCTTGGCCAGCACGCGAGCCGCCGGCTCGCGATCGACGGCGATGATGCGGCAGCCGGAAATCGCATGCAGCGACTGCAGCGCGATGTGACCGAGCCCGCCGATGCCGAGCAGCACACAGTAGCTGCCCGGCCGCAGAAGCTTCGCGGCTCGCTTGGCGGCGCGGTAGGCGGTAATCCCGGCATCGGCCAGTGGCGCCACCTCGATCGGCGTGACGTTGGCGTTGAGCTTGATCAGCGAGCGCTCGCTGGTGATGAAGTATTCGGCGAAGCCGCCATTCATGCCGAGGCCCGGGAACTGGCCGTTGTCGCAGTACATGTCCTCGCCGTGGCGGCAGTTGAGGCAGATGCCGCAGGAGCGGAACGGATGGCAGATCACGGCATCGCCGCGCTTGACCGACCTGACGCCGCTGCCGACCTCCTCGACCCAGCCGGCATTTTCGTGCCCCATGATGTAGGGCAGAAGGCTGCCGTCGGGATCCATGGTCGGCTTCCACACGCCTTCGATGATGTGGAGGTCGGTGCGGCACAAGCCGGCGGCGCCGACGCGCACGATCACCTCGTCCGGCGCGGTGATCGTCGGTGCGGCGACGTCCTCGATCTTGAGCTTCACGTTCATTTTCGGATCGTATTCGTAGAGTCTCGCAGCTTTCATCGTCGTGTCCTCTCGGTTCCGGGAATTGTTTCAGGCGCGGCCAAGCTTTTCCGCGCCGCCGCCGAGCGCCGGCCCGGCGGTCGGGTCCTCATCCTCGGCGAGGTCGCCGATCAATGTTTCGGTGGTCAGGATCAGCGTCGCCACGGAAGCCGCGTTGGCGAGCGCCGTATAGGTGACGCGGACGGGGTCGATGATCCCGGCCTCGAACATGTTCTGGTAGCTGCCGGCGGATGCGTTGTAGCCGTAGCCGCCGTTGATGCGCGTCACCTCGGCCACCACGGCTTCGGGATCGGCGCCCGCATTGGCGGCGATCCGCCATAGCGGCCGTATCAGCACCGACCGGACCAGGCGCACGCCTTCGGCGACGTCGCCGTCGACATCGGCCGCCACCTTGTCGAGCATCGGCGCGACCTGGGCAAGTGCCGAACCGCCGCCGGCGACCACGCCTTCCTCGGAAGCCGCGCGCACCGCATTCAGCGAATCCTCGATCAGCTGGATCGTCCGCTTCTGCTCGACCGGCGTGACGCCACCGGCGTAAAGAATCGCGGTGCCGCCCGAGAGTTTGGCCAGGCGCTCGCGCAGCTTGTCCTGCTCGATGTTCGGCGGCGCGGCCTCATACTGCCGCTGCACCTGAGCGCGCCGTGACGCGATCGCGTCATGGTCGCCGCCGCCGCGAATGATCGTGGTGTAGGACGAGCTGGTCTTCACCCGGTCGGCGGTCCCGAGATCGTCGACCGCGATGTCCTCCAACCGACCGCCGAGGTCGCGGGCGATCACCCTGCCGCCGGTGATGATCGCCAGGTCCTCCATCATCGCCTTGCGCCAATGGCCGTATTCCGGCGGATGGACGACGAGGTACTTGCCGGGTCCGTGCTTGCCGAGCAGCGTCACCACGACTTCCGGCGACACTTCCTCGGACACGATCAGGAGCGGCCGCCCGGCCTCGTCGGCGATGCGGCGCGCGGCTTCGAGCGCTTTGGGCTCCTTGATCTTGAGATCGGTCATCAGGATGAACGGCCGCTCCAGCACGGCCTCCATCTTCTCCTGGTCGGTCACCATGTGATGCGAGAGGTAGCCGCGGTCGAACGACATGCCCTCGACCACGTCGAGCGTGGTCTCGGTGGTTACGCTGAAATCGGTGGTGATGACGCCATCGACCCCGACGCGCTGATGCGCTTCCGCCACCAGCGCGCCAAGCTTGCTATCGGTCGCGGCAATGTTGGCGACCGATGCGAGTACGCCGTTACCGTTGGCGGGCTTGGCCGATGCCTTGAGGGCCGCCACCACCGCCCCTACGGCAAGCTCGATGCCCTTGCACAGATCGACGGATTTCGCGCCGCGCTCATTCGCGTCGATGCCACCCTGGATCAGCGCATTGGCCAGCACGATGGCGGTCGTGGTGCCGTCGCCGGCGACCTCGTTGGTCTGCATCGACACCTCTCGGACAACCTGCGCGCCCATGTTCTCGAAGCGATCGTGGAGCTCGATCTCCGACGCGATGCTGACGCCGTCGCGGGTCACCATCGGCGTGCCGATCGGCCGGTCGATCATGGCATTCATGCCTTTGGGACCGAGCGTAGGCTCAACGGCCGTCGCCAGCCGGAAGACGCCACGGGCAAGGGCACGGCGCGCCTCGGAATTGTGAAGCATAATTTTGGGCATGACTCCTCCTTCCGCCTTACGGGCGGTTTGTTGGTTGGGGGCCTCGTGCGAAGGAGGCCGTTGCTTTCGGTTCTGCTTAGGTGACCGGCGCGCTTCGCTCCGGCACGCGGTACAGGATGAAATCGACCAGCGTCGGCTCTCCGTCGATCACGTCCAGTTCCTTGTATCTTGCCTGCTTGAGCCCACGGCAAAGCGCGCCATTGAACTCCATGTTGATGCGCACGGCACGCAGTTCGGCGAGATAGGCATCGAGGTCCGCGGGTGGGATTTGCCGCCCCTCCCACGTGACGAAGACAGGATTGTCCTGCCTTCGCGCCGGAAAGCGCTCGACCAGCGCTGCCCGGTATCTCGCCTTCTGGCTGGCTGCGTCGCCGGACCCGAGCCGGGCGACGTCATACGCGGCCAAGTCCATGCCGAGGATCTCGCGATCCGTCAGCCCTTGCTTTCTTAAGCTCAGCAACACGGCTTCCTGGCGCCGCTTGAACGCCTTCTTGCTGAAGGTCTCGCGCAACGCGCCGATGTCCTGGTCTCCGGCAAGCCCGGCGAATATTTCGCCAAAAGTCTTGCCTGCCTCGATGCCGCGATTGACCTCTTCCGCGAACATGTGATCGTGCAGCTTGACCCGATAGGCGGGCGACCAGGAGAGCTGGTCGAGCGCCTTGCGCACGCCGTCGAGCATGAGGAAGGCGAAATTGGGCGAGCACCAGTAGGTCGGCAGGCGGAAGTCGACCTCCACGCTGCCGTCACTGCTGACCTCGGCCCGCTCGACGAAGCCCATCTCGGTGACCGGTTCGTCGAGCTCCGGGTCGTTGACCTCGCCGAGCCGCCGCCAGAGCTCCTTCTCGCGGCTGCCGGAAACGTTGGCGGTTGCCATGGTCCCTACTCCGCCGCGATGCTGAAGGGCGAGCTTGCGAGCGCCTTCTTCTTGGCATCGATGTCGATGTTGTAGAGGCGCGCGGCGTTGAGGCCGAGGATCTTCTCCTTGGTTTCGGGCGTGAGATCGACGCCCCGCTCCTTCTTGATGTCCTCCGGCAGCTCGTAGGCCCAGAAGCGCTCGACCAGCCAGCGCGGCGTCCAGATCGCATAGTCGGAGCCGAACAGGATCTTCTCCGGGCCGATCCAGAACAGCAGCTCGGCGATGACCTCGGCGAAATAGCGGGGGCGCGAGTGGATGAAGGGAAGCGCCACCGCCAGGCCGCCATAGACGTTGGTTTCCTGCGTCGCGATCCAGCAGAAATCGTCGAGGCGCGGCAGGCCGCAATGCTCGACGATCCAGTTGAGCCCCTGGAAATCCGTCGCCGCATGGTCGACGTCATGCACGTCGAAGGCATCCTTGCTGAGCGGGATGATCGTCGGGCCCTTGTGGACGTGGATGTTCCTGATGCCGAGCTTCTCGCACAGCTCGAAGCATTTGTAGGCATCGGGATCGGTGAGCCTCCAGCCCTTGGAGGCCCCATTCCACTCGGCCGTGTACATCTTCACGCCCTTGATGTCGTAGGTCTCCTTCATGAAGTGGATGTATTCCAGCGCCTTCTCGCCGTCGCGCGGATCGAAGGCGCCGTTGACGATGAAGCGCTCCGGATAACGCTTGGCGACCTCGGCGTTGCGCTCGATCGTGTTGAAGCCGTTCTTGTAGAAATCCTTCAGATAGGTCGACTGGACGATCGCCACGTCGTCCGGGCCGTCGATGAACAGGTCGCGATAGAGATCGTCGGCGCTGTATTTCTCGAACTTGCCTTTCTCCCAGAGCTGCTCCTTCGGGCTCAAGCCCGTGTGATAGGCATAGAAGCAGTCGATGAACTGCTTGCCGTGGATGTTCTTCTGGTTTTCCGGGCTGCCGTCCCAGAAATGGGTGTGGCCGTCGACCACGAAGATATCCTTGCCTTCAGGTGTC
>NZ_JBZEGV010000010.1:0-190398 GCF_058312955.1 Mesorhizobium sp. LEGMi-168a | reverse complement strand
ACGTGCCGATGACCCAATCCGGTTCGATGCCGCCTTCGACAAGCGCCTGATAGACGCCGGCCTGATAGGCGCCGAGCGCGCCACCGCCTTGAAGGACAAGGACGGTCTGGCGTTTGGACTCACCCTGGGGGCCGGCCTGAAGTACCGGCTCGGACACTGGCGGGTTGCGCGTGATCTTGTTCATGGCTTTCGCTCCTCTGCCGGACCTAGTGAGCGGTCCAACCGCCTTCGATCGGCATGATGGCGCCGGTGATAGAAGCCGCTTCGTCCGAGGCCAGGAACAGGCAGAGCGCGGCAACCTGCTCTACCGTCACGAACTGCTTGGTCGGCTGCGCAGCCAACAGCACATCCTTGATCACCTGCTGCTCGGTGATCCCGCGGGCCTTGGCCGTATCCGGAATCTGCTTCTCGACCAGCGGGGTGAGCACGTAGCCGGGGCAAACTGCGTTGACCGTGATGCCCTGCTCGGCCACTTCCAGCGCGACGGTCTTCGTCAAGCCGGCCACCCCATGCTTCGCGGCGACATAGGCGGATTTGTAGGGGGAAGCGACCAGCGCGTGCGCCGAAGCGACGTTGATGATGCGACCCCATTTGCGCGCCTTCATCGCCTGCAGGGCGCGCCGGATTGTATAGAACGACGACATCAGATCGATCGCCACGACAGCTTCCCATTTCTCGATCGGGAAGTCGTCGATCGGCGCGACATGCTGGATGCCTGCATTGTTGACCAGGATGTCGACGGCGCCGAACTCAGCGATGGCCTTGTCCATCATGGCGGTGATCGCGCCGCCCTTGCTCATGTCGGCATTGTCGTAGCGGACGGTGACCCCATGGTCGGCGGCGAGCCTCGACCGCAACAGCTCGATTTCGGCGGTATCGCCGAAGCCATTCAGAACGATGTTGCAGCCTTTGGCCGCGAAGGCTTCGGCGATGCCTTGGCCGATGCCGCTGGTCGAACCGGTGATGAGTGCTGTCTTGCCACTGAGCATCGTCGTTTCCTTGTGTTTGGGCCGCAGACGCAAACGAGTTGCAGGGCTCGGCCCTGGATCTGCGGAACAGTATGGCGAGCCGCCCGAAGCCGTGGAAATGCCGTTGAGACATGGATTCGATAGCCGACGGTCAGATCGTTGCCCCGCGCCATGGATGTCGATCGGCCGATCGGGTTGTTTGACGTAAGGGCAACTAGTAAGATCGCCCGGCAACGCGGGTCGTGCCGTATGCGCGTCCGAAGGGGAGCGTGCAGTGGAGATCAGCCAGGTCAGATACTTCTTGGCCGTCGCCAAGGAGCTGAATTTCACCAGGGCGGCCGAGCAGTGCAATGTCACGCAGCCCGCGCTGTCGCGCGCCATCAAGCTCCTGGAAGATGAATTCGGCGGTGCGCTGTTCCACCGCGAGCGCCGCTTCACCCATCTCACCGAGCTCGGCCGCATGGTCGAAACCTATCTCGCGGGTGTCTTCGAGAATTCTCGCCAGGCAAAGCAGATCGCCGAGCAATATGTGAACCTGAAAAAGATGCCGCTCAGGGTCGGCATCATGAGCACGATCGCCCCGGACGAGATCATCGAACTCATCGCGGCCGTGCGCGCGCATCACCCTGGCGTCGAGCTGCATCTTTGCGATGCCGATGCCGTCAGCCTGAGGCGAAGGCTGCTCGAGGGCGACCTCGAGGCCGCCATCTACGCGTTGCCCTCTGACGTGCCCGACGAAGAAGTGCACTCGCTGCCGCTGTTTCAGGAGCAGATGGTGATGGCTGTTCACCTGGCCCATCGCCTCGCCAACCAGCGCGTGGTGCGGGTGAGGGATATGAGCAACGAAAGCTACATCCACCGCAACAATTGCGAGTTCGCAGGCTACGCGGACGCCATCCTCGCCGAGCAAGGGGTCACAGTCAGCCCGGTTTACTGGAGCGACCGCGACGACTGGACACTGGCGATGATCGCTGCCGGGCTCGGTTTCGGCTTCATGCCCGAGCATACGGCCAAGCATCCCGGCGTGGTGCCCCTGCCGATCACCGAGCCGGAATTCTGGCGCGAGGTCAATCTCGTCACCGTGCGCGGCCGGAGGCATTCGCCCGCGGTCGGCGCGCTGGTGCGCGAGGCGACGCAGAAGAAATGGTTCGGCCAGCGGGCGAAGGCGTTGTCCGCAGCAGCCGCCGAATAGCCTGGCCAAGTGAAGCAATCTGGCCCGCACGCCCAGGCGGCGGATCTCCGGCACATGTCCCGCGCTCAGTTCTTTCTGACCGTCGAGGTCACGGACTGAATGACCTCGGTCGCCATCTTGAACTGCGCGGCGCGGTCGGTGATGCCATGCCGTTTGGCGATCCAGTCGAAATCGCTGTAGGCGGCGTAAACGGAACCATCCGCGGTCTGGTAGACCAGCACCCGCACCGGCCAGTCCAGACCGGCTTCCGGATTGGAGGTGATGAAGGTCGTGCCAAGCGCCGGATTGCCGAACATCACCAGCCGCGACGGCCTGACATCGTTGCCGGTATTCTTGCCAAGCTGCGCCTGGTCGATGACGCCGAAAAACTTGATGCCTTTCTTGAGGACGTCCTTCTTGATGCGGGCGACGGTCTCGGCGACGGAATAGTCGCTCTTTACGGTGACGACGCCGTCCGAGGCGGCGGTCGGGAGGGCAAGCGCCATCAGCACGGCGGCGCCAGCGATCAGGGTCTTCAGGTGGTTGGCCATGTCAGTCTCCTTGTTGGATAGCAAATTTCCGGTTTTGACGATCTCAGGTCCTTGGCGTCTGCAGCACGCGCGCGATCGCGATCGCGCCGGCGAGAACCGCGGCGAGCACACCCACACATGCGGTCCACCCGATGCGGTCGTAGAGCTGTCCGATGACGAAGCTGCCGGCGAGCCCGCCCGCATAGTAGGATGCAAGGTAGATGCCGCTTGCGGCGGCGCGAACGCGCGAGGCGGTCCGGCTGACGTGGCCGGTGGCTATTGCCTGCGCCAGGAAGGTGCCTATGGCGACCAGCGCCATCCCTGCAAGGACGACGGGAAGGCTAGAAGCGAGCAGCAAGAACAGTCCGCCGATCGCCAGCCCAAGCGTTGCTCCGATCCCTCCCCTCGGACCGAGACTTGCCGCGACACGCCCGGCCAGCGGCGTGGTCAGCATCGAGGGCAGGAAGACGAAATAGACCGCGCCCAAGGCCATCGGCGACAGCGACAGCGGCACCGCGACGAGCTGGAAATTCACATAGGTGAAGGTGCCGATGAAGACAAACAGGATCAGGCAGCCGATCGCGAAGCAGGCGCGCAGCTCGGCGTTTTGCAGCGGAGCCTTCCAGGCCGCGCGGGCCGTCCCGCCAGTCGCATCGGCGCGCATCATCGCCGATGTCTTCTGCAGCGTGAACCAGACAAGAGCGGCGCCAGACAGATTGAGGGCGGCGAAGGTCAGAAAGTTGGTCGAGATGCCGAACGTGTCGGCGACGGCGGCCGACATCAGCCGGCCGAAAAAATTGCTGGCGACATTGCCCGTCACATAGGCCGCGAGCGCGCTGGTCGTCTGCCGCGCGGAAAAATGCTCGGCGAGGTACGCCATCGTCAGCGTGAAGGCGGTCGACATGCACAGGCCTTGCGCCACACGCAGCAGGGCGAAAACGACAATATTGTCGGTCTGCGAAAGCATCGTCGTCGGGATCGCCAAAATGGCCAGGCTGATCCAGATGCCGTTGCGGCGATCGATGCCGCGCCCGAAGAGCGCGACGGCGATACCGGCCACCGCCATACCGAACGTGCTGGCATTGACGGCGAAGCCCATGGTCGCGCGGCTGACGCCGAATTTTTTCACCAGCGAAGGCAGGATGGCCTGGGTGGCGAACAGATCGACCAGCGTCAGAAAGGCGATCAGGGCAATTAGGCCGAAACGCCAGCCGTCCGCGGCCACCATGCGGAGCCGCGTCGGTTCGGTACGTTCACTGGTCGTCATGACAGGCTCCGTGGCCACACGTCCCCGGGTGATCGCCCGAGGACGCGCTTTTGGTTGCTGATGCTGGGATCCGCTCACCGCGACGCGCGGCTCACATCATGTGATCGTCATGCATCGCGGGCGGCAGGACGTCGGCGGAATAGAGGACGGCGGGAACCTTGCCGTTGTTCTTCCACCAGTGGGCGAGTTGGCCGAATTCGGCCGTTACGTCGCCGGCCGGATGTTCGATGCCGACCTTGCAGGTGCTGGCATATTCAGTAATCGAGCCTTCGACGACGATGATGTTGGCCGGGCGGACATTGTGCTCGTGCCACGGCACGACGCCGCCGGGCTGAACGACCAGCTTGCGCAGGCGCAGCATGTTGCCTTTCCAGGCTTCGCCCTTGCTGCTCAGATCGATCGCCGAGAGAACCGTGTCGGTAACCCCGACCGGCTTGCTGGGATGCTCCTGGATGTCGGTCGTTGCAGCCTGGCCGGCAGGGCAGTCGCCGGCGAAAACCGGGGCCACGGAAAACGCTGCGGTCGCTGTAAGAAGTCCGAGCGTCAGCGCCAGCTTCAGCGGCATAGGCAATGCAATAGTCTTGGAAGCCATGTCTATTTCTCCTTTGTCGGTGCCCAATCGCGGTGGCGGGGCATGAGAGGAGAGTGACGGGAGCCTCGAGGAAAGAGAAATGCTGACTGGCTCTTAAATCGATACCTGAAAACTATCGTTGATCATCGTACCAGCGCGACCGTCGTCGACATTTATCGCGGCGTTGGGCCTTCACTTCGATTTGCTATGCGGCCGTTTTCCTGGTCGACAGATCGATGCCGCTTTCCGGCCAGCTGTGCGCCCTGACACTGTTCACGAATGTCGACGTCGCCGGCGAGAACCGGCGGCCCGCCACGACGACCAGCGAGACCTCCCGCCAAACCTCAGGATCGATGACGGGCCTGATTTGCAGACCCGGGATAACGGCGCTGAATTCCGGGATGAAACAGATCCCGAGCCCGCCGGAGACCATGTTCTGGATCCAGTCTTCGCGCTCGCTGGCGTAGGAGATCCTGAGCTTCACGCCGCGGTCGTTGCAGAGACCGGCGAGGTGATCGCGATACTCGCAATTCAGCCGCCTAAGATAGTTCTCGCCATCGAGCTCGGAGATGGCAACATTGTCGTTGCGGGCCAGCCGGTGGCCATTGGGGAAAGCCAGAACGAAGCGCTCGCGATAGAGCGGCGTGACGTCGAAGCGTTCCGGAAAAGCGTTGCTGGACGCCATGATGGCGACGTCGATCTCGCCGGCTTCAAGCAGCTGCGAGAGTGAAGCCGGCACACCCTCAACCAACTGCAGCTGGATGCCTTGCTGGCGCCGGTTGAAATCGGCCAGCAGGCCGGTGAAGCGGCGCGGACCGATGGTGCACATGACGCCAACCTTGAGGTTGGCGTTTTCCAGGCAGAGGAATTTGGACGCTTCCTGCCGAACGCCGGTCACCTCGTCGAGGATCTGCTGAAACCGCGGGCGAAGCAAAGCGCCCAGATCGGTAAGATGGGTGAGGTTCCGCTCGCGGCGGAACAGCAGGCCGCCGACCTCATCCTCCAGCTGCTGGATCGCGCGCGACAGCGCCGGCTGGGTGACATTGCACTTTTCGCCGGCGCGCGTGAAATTTCGCGTCTCGCACACGGCAAGGAAGTAGCGGATGTGATGGATGTCCATGCGGCTGATCCCCGAGCTGAAGAGATGCATGTGCACGCTCGAACCCTGCCGCAAAGCATTCCATCACGCCAATGCAGGGGAGCTATAGAGTCGATAGCCTTTCGTCATGACAGATGGCGGGCCAAGGCCCGCCATCTAAGCGTCCAGGATCTGGTCGCCGTGAAGTGTCAGCTGTGATGGCCGAGCGCAAAGAGCTGGGCGCAGAACTGAGCATGCGGCTTGCTCATGGCGGCGTCGTTGCATTCCTTCATCATCGTATTCTGCGTCGCCTTCGGCACGGCTTTCCACGCGACTTCGAAATCGGCGCTCGACTTCATCGTCTGCATACCGGAATCGGTGAAGAAGGGCTGCATGTTGGACGGCTCGTCAAGCACGCCGGCGAATGCAACGCCGCCGAGCATGGAAAGTGCAAAGGCGCCGAGGCAGATAGCTTTGATATTCATAGTGATGTCCTTCTGCGCAGAATTGGGCGTGGGGCTTACTCACCGCCGGGTCGTTGCACGCCTTCGTCATCTTGACCCGGTCATGCTTTGACAGAGCGAACCAAGCCTTCTTGAACCCAGCCATCGGTTTCATCGTCTTCATCGTTGCGTCCCTATAGAACGTCGGCAATGCGGCGAGGTCACTGAACGGGTTAGCTGACGCTGGGCTCGCACCAAGACTAATTGCAAGCGCAGCCACACAGGCGAGTTGTCTTCTCATCATTCACCTCCGGTCTGGGCCGTGGTTCTGGCGACGGTGCAGAGCTTGGCCTGATCAGGGTGGAGAGTGCGGCGGGCGAAGACCGGCAGCCAATGCAATCTGCCTATGGACTTCATGCCACCTTGGCATTTCGGCTGAACAAGAAGATGCGGCAGTCTCTCTCCAGTCGCCTTGTCGACGATCTTGGGATGGAGACCAAACCATGCTTGCCCAGTCCCCAATAAGAACAGACCAAGCCACCATTTCAGTGACGGATCTTAGTGCGCAAGACCGGACGATCGACGTCGTCCTGGCAAGCGACGCGCATGGTGCGTTCGCCTGGGGCGTGCTCGATCGCCTGCTTGATGAGCCGGCCTTTGCCTTCGACACCGTAACCGCATCCGGCTTCGCGGCCGTGGAAGCGGCGGTGCTGGTTTACGGCCTCGGCCTGGGCGGTCGGCGCGGCGCACGAATAGCGCTCACCAACTTCTGGCGACGCGTCAGCCACGCCTCGATGCTCACCGCCGACAGGACCGACCTGCTTCGATCGATACTGAACCAGTCGATCGACATCGAGCAAATCCGCAACGGACGCTGCACGGTGAAACTTAGTATCCTGGCCGCCAATGCCCGCACCGACGCTTTGAAGGTCTTTACCGGCGACCAATTGACGATCAATGCGATCGTGGCGGCTGCCACTGTTCCGTTCCTGTTTCCGGCCGTGGAGATCGACGGCGATTTTTACTGGGGCGACGGTGATGTTTCGGCATTGCCCCCACCGTCGGCTGAAGCCGGCCGCCGGCTGATCGTCGCCGGCCAACCGCCGATGCGCGCGACATCATGTGCAGACCGCCAACCCGGCGCCGATTGCACGATGACGTGCACGCAGGCTCACACCATCTATGACGGTCAGCGCCGAGCCGGCGCAGGGCTGCTGCTGAGGCCCTGGATCGACTGGGGCGAGCTGACCGACATGCGTGACCGAGGACGACAAAGAGCGGGAGATTGGCTTCTGGCCGACTTCCTTGGCGTGAAAGATTGCCCAACCACTGACCGCGCAAGACGATACATCTAGGCGCCTCCCTCCCGCCTGGCCGTGCCTGCTTCGCATACTCCCGAATGCAGGCGCAAAGCCCTCCGGTCTCCCCGCCGGAGGGCTTTTTGCGTGAGGTTCTTCAACATAGTGACCGCGTATCAAATCCATGCCGAGACAGCATTTCAGCTCGGCCTCCCGATCGAGGACACTGCTCGCAGACAGGCCGCAAGGCCGGTCTTTCCTCTCGAAACGCAACCAGGAGACAAGTCTGTGATCAACACCAAGACCCTCATCGGATCGGCCCTTGCGGCCGCCACTTCGCTTGCCGCGACAGCGGCCTACAGCGGTCCCGCCGCCAAGCCCAGCTTCGCCTTCGAGAAGTGCTACGGCGTGGTCAAGGCGGGCCAGAACGACTGCCAGACCGCGACGCATTCGTGCGCCGGCACCGCGACCGCCGACAACCAGCCGGATTCCTGGCTCTACGTGCCCGCCGGCAGCTGCGCCAAGATCGCGGGCGGCAGCGCCAAGCCCAAGGTCTGAGCCAATTTCCACCCCGAGCCAACCGGACCAGAACCGAGGAGACCGATGTCCACAATGTTTTCGCCTCTCGCGATCCCCGCATCGGCGGGCATCGGTCTTCGCTCGCCTCACATCGCTGAGATGATGACGCGGCGGCCTTCCGCCGGCTGGCTCGAGGTCCACGCCGAGAACTATATGGGAGACGGCTCCGGCGTCGAGGCGCTGGAGAAGCTGCGCCAGATCTATCCGCTGTCGGTACATGGCGTCGGCCTTTCGCTGGGCAGCGCAAACGGCTTGGACCGCGATCATCTGGAAAGGCTGCGCAAGGTCTGCGACCGCTTCCAGCCAGATCTGGTCTCCGAGCATCTCGCCTGGAGCGTTGCCGCCGGCGCCTATCTCAACGACCTCTTGCCGCTGCGTTATGACGAAGAAGCGCTCGCGATCGTTGCCCGCAATGTCGAGACCGTCCAGGACACGCTGAAGCGGCGCGTGCTCATCGAGAACCTGTCGGCCTATCTGGCCTTTGCGGACTCCTCGATGAGTGAGGCCGAGTTCCTGGCGGAGCTCGTGGCGCGGACCGGCTGCGGTCTGCTGCTGGACGTCAATAACGTTCAGGTCTCGGCGCACAATTTGCAGTATGACGCCAAGGCATTTATCGACGCTCTGCCGGAACAGGCGATCGGCGAGATCCATCTCGCCGGCCATGCGACCAATCAGGTTGGGGCCGATACCGTACTCATCGACGACCATGGCTCACGCGTGCCGCCGGTTGTCTGGGCGCTCTACCAGCATGCAATAGAGCAGCTCGGACCGCGCCCGACGTTGATCGAATGGGACACCGACGTTCCCGTTCTCGACGTGCTGCTCGGTGAAGCGATGTGGGCCGACATGCTGACCGCTTCGATCATGTTCAACCGCAAGCAGGCGGCGAGACGCAACGAAACGACCGAAGTTCGATCGACGGCCATCTGCCTTTCCGTCGAAGGCGAGACGACGACCAGCATGCCGGTGCTTGCAGCGTTTGCCGCCGCCAGAGCCGCCAGACCTTCCATGTCCGCGGCGCTGCCGTCAATCGAGGAGGAATATCATGCTGCCGCTTGAACACCTGCAGACCACGATGGCGCGATCCGTGCTTGCGCTCGAGCCAATGGTCTCCGCGAAAATGCTGACTGCCGGCAAGGCCGATCCACTGGCTCGCCTGCGCATCTACCAGAACAACACACGCAGTTCGCTGACCGCGGTGCTGATGGCGGTCTTTCCAGTGACCGTTCGCCTGGTGGACGAACGCTTCTTCCGTTACGTGGCGAGCGAGTTCATTCGACGCCATCCGCCGGTTGAATCGCGCCTGGCGCGCTATGGCGCCGGCTTCCCCCGTTTCCTCAAGACGATCGAGACGCTGTCCGACATGCCGATCGTCGCCGAAACGGCGCGGCTCGAATGGGCCATCGCCGAGGCGCTCGATACGGCTTCGCTGCAACCCCGCGCGCTTGCGGACTATGACAAAACCGACCTGGGGCCTTCACCCGAAATACTGCTACAACCATCGCTCAGGCTGATCGTTTCACACTGGTCGATCCTGTCGGTGTGGACGGCGCACCAGCAGGGCACAGCGCTCGACCGGCATTGCACTATGACGAGACGCCCCGAACGCGTGGCGTTGTGGCGGGCCGGGAACAGCGTTCGCCTGATCCTTCTCGACCGCGCAGACTTCGCCTTCCGCCATTCTCTCAAGCATGGCCTCGGCCTTGAACATGCTGCTAGCCGAGCGCATGCGCTCGAACCGAACTTCGACCTCGTGTCCGCGCTCGTGCGCCTGTTCGCCGACGGGCTCGTCACAAACGTGCGCATCACCGTACCTCCCCTCTCAAACTGATGGAGACAGTCATGACCGCAATTTCAGAACATCCCTCGACGAGCCAAGCGGGTTTGGTCGGTTTCTATAGACGTGTGATCAAATTGCTCGAACACATCCCATTCTCGCTGATTCAGCTCGTGGCTCGTGTGGCGGTGGCCCATGTCTTCTGGCAATCGGCGCAGAGCAAGCTGGCGTCCTGGCCGGTGACGCTGCAGCTGTTCGCCAACGAATACAATTTGCCGTTCATCGATCCGTCGATCGCAGCGCCGCTGGCGACGACGGCCGAAATCACCGGCTCGGTGCTGCTTTTCTTAGGGCTGTTCTCGCGTCTCGGTGCGCTGATGCTGCTGGGTGTCGTCTCTGTCATCCAGGTCTTCGTCTATCCGGAGAACTGGGCGGAGCATCTGCTCTGGGCTTCGTTGCTGCTTCTGGTGCTGGCACGCGGCGCAGGTGTTTTCTCGCTCGACTATCTCGCCGAGCGAACCTTTTCGGCACCCAGAAAGTGAGCATTTCGACCGGGTGGAAAAAGCACGATGCGCATCTTCATCGTTCACGCCCATCCCGAGCCCAACAGCTTCAATGGCGCCCTGACCCGCGCAGCGCAGGAAGCTCTGTCCGCTTCGGGGCACGAAGTGGTTGTCTCAGATCTCTACGCCATGGGGTTCAATCCGGTATCGGACCGCCGCAACTTCACGACCACACTCGATGTGAACTTCTACCGTCAGCAGGCCGAGGAAGCGAATGCGGCTGCCCATGATGGTTTCGCTCCAGACATCCAAGCCGAGATGGACAAACTCTTCTGGTGCGATGTCTTGATCCTACAGTTTCCGCTCTGGTGGTTCGGGCTGCCGGCGATCCTCAAGGGCTGGGTCGACCGGGTATTCGCGTCGGGAGGCCGCATCTATGGCGGCGGCAAATGGTATGACCGCGGCGTCTTCGCAGGAAAGCGCGCGATGTGTTCGGTCACAATCGGCGGTCCACCGCCGATCTATTCCGGTCACGGGCTGAACGGCCCAATTGCTTCAATCCTGTTTCCAATCAATCACGGGATGCTCTACTTCGTCGGCTTCACAGTGATCGAGCCATTCCTCGTTCACGCGCCAGCGCGCATCAGCGACGGCGAGCGCCAAGCGTGCCTCGTTCGTTATCGGGAACGCGTCCTCGGTCTGGCGAATGCGCCGACGATCGCATATCCAAAGCTCGCGGATTTCGATGACAACCATGTCTTGAAATCGGCGTGATCGACGCCTCATGTACTCACCCGTCGTCGGCAATGTCCATTTCAGGTAGCGGAAAGTTGACTTTGACGGCCGAGATGCTGAAGGGTTTCGGGTGCCGTCAGGCGTACGAAAGCCTCTCATGCAGGAACCCGCGGGCAGCGGGCGGTGAGCTATGGGGATTTGTGTTTCGAGGTGTGCCAGCGGCTGTCGCGAACGTCCGCGCGCGGTGCTGTCAGCGCGTTGAGGAAGCAGCTTTCCGGCCGGGTCGAGAAGTCTGTTGCTATGACGACGGTGGGGTTCGGGTACCGGGAGACCGGCGCCACAGCGAAGCGCACATGTGTTTCCGTTGACCCGCGCCGGCATAGCGCGGTCGTGTGGCCAAACGGGCTATGCCGGGTCATGGGGCGGTCTCCCGGTTCGTCGTCCGTGCGCCCGGCGGTCCGCGCGGCTGCCTGCAGCGTTCGAACACCTCGATGACGATCATGCGTCCGCCGCAACACGGGCACGGCGGGCGGAAGTCGTCCGGTTCCACCGGCGGATCGTTCGTGACGGGAGGCGCGGCCGCCAGCAGTTCGCGGGCGAGCGCGAGGCTCGTTTTGCGAGAGCCGCCCGCGAGCAGGCCGTAGTGGCGGATGCGATGGAAGCCGCGCGGCAGGACGTGGAGAAGGAACCGACGGATGAACTCGTCGGTGGCGAGCGTCATGACCTGCTGCCGGTCGGCGTCAGGGCGACGATAATCCTTGTAGCGGAAGGTAACCCCGTTCTCGTCGAAGCAGATCAGGCGGCGGTTCGAGATCGCGACCCGGTGCGTGTAGCGCGACAGATAGGCGAGCACTGCCTCCGGACCGGCGAACGGCGGCTTGGCGTAGACCACCCAGCGCTTCTTCCTGACGGGAGCCAGGTGGCGTAGGAACGCCCGTCGCTCGGCGAGGTGCGCCATCGATCCGAAGAAGGCGAGCCGCCCAGCACCGTGCAGCGTGAGCAGCCGGGTGAGGAACAGGCGGCGGAACAGCTTACCGAGCACGCGCACCGGCAGCAGGAAGGCCGGGCGCGACGATACCCAGCGCGTCCCGTCGAGCGCGATGCCACCACCCGGCACGATCATGTGGACATGGGGATGGTGCGTCATTGCCGAGCCCCATGTGTGGAGCACGGCAGTGACGCCGATGCGCGCGCCGAGATGCTGGGGGTCCGCTGCGATCGTCAGCATCGTCTCCGATGCCGCGCGGAACAACAGGTCGTAGACCAGCGCCTTGTTCTGGAAGGCGACGTCGGCGACCTCGGCCGGCAGCGTGAAGACGACGTGGAAGTAGCCGACCGGCAGCAGGTCGGCTTCCCGCTCGGCGAGCCATGTCCGTGCGGCCGCGCCCTGGCACTTCGGACAGTGCCGGTTGCGGCAGCTGTTGTAGGCGATGCGCCACTGGCCGCAGTCCTCGCAGGCTTCGACATGCCCGCCAAGGGCTGCGGTGCGGCAGTTCTCGATCGCCGACATCACCTTGAGCTGATGTAAGCTCAGGTGCCCTGCGTGGGTGGCCCGGTAGGCGGCCCCAGTAGCACGGAAGATGTCGGCAACCTCCAGGTCTGCGCGCACCGGTTCAGTCGGGGGGCGACTTATCCTTCATCAGCGCCATCAGCCGGTCGAGCGGCCCTGCGACCGCGTGGATCGTCCGGGTCGAGACCTTGGTGTAGAGCGCTGTCGTTTCGAGCTTGCTGTGCCCGAGCAGCACCTGGATGACGCGGATGTCGACATCCTGCTCGAGCAGGTGGGTGGCGAAGCTGTGCCGCAGCGTATGCGGGCTGACGCGCTTGCGGATGCCGGCGACTTCGGCGGCCTCCTGAACCGCGCGATGGAGTTGCCGCGACGAGACCGGATCGGTGCAACTGCGCCCCGGGAAGAGCCAGCCATGCGGAAGCATCACACCGCGACGCTTGCCTTCGCGCCACCACAGCCGCAGCAGTTCCAAGAGTTGCGGCGAGAGCATGGCGTTGCGATCCTTGCGTCCTTTGCCCTGTTCGACGCGGATCAGCATGCGTGTCGAGTCGATGTCATCGACCTTGAGGTGCGCGACCTCCGATACACGCAGGCCCGCGCCATAGGCGACACCGAGCGCGGCCTTGTACTTGATACCAGGTGCTGCTTCGAGCAGCCGCGCCGCTTCCTCCACGCTCAGCACGTCCGGCAGCTTGCGTGGATGGCGCATGATCACCAGCACACGTCCCAGATCCCGCCGCTTCAGCGTCACCAGGAACAGGAACCGCAACGCCGAGACCGCGCCGTTGATGGTCGCAGGCCCGACGCCGTTCTCATGCTGATACAACTGGAAGCGGCGGATGTCCTCGGGCGTCGCAGTATCGGGAGAGCGCCGGAGGAAGGCTGCGAAGCGCCGGACGTGACGAACGTAATCCTGCTGGGTATGGGAGCCTAGGCCCCGCATGAGCATGTCTTGCTGCATGCGCTGGCGAAGCGGCGTGATCGGTGCATCGGTCGACAGGGTATCCATGGCAAGTTCCTCTCGTTGAAGGAACTCCATGGTCAGATCGCAGCTTCTACCCGCTCAAGACCAATGCCTGTCGCGCCATCTCAGAACGAGGCGCCCCTCCCGCGAAGCGGGTTCGTGCATGCGGCGCAAAGCGGTCATGTCCGTGCCGGGACCCTTGAGCGACCTGTAGCAGCCGCCTGCTACCAGCTTCACGATTTTTTGTGCTAGCCAACGAACGAATGGCGAACCTCACCGAGGTCGTGTAGGGTCACAAAAAAGAAGATGCGACCCAGGCACGATGCAGCCGGGTGAATCTGGGAGGATTCATGGTCGAAATCATCTCCAAGCGGGATGGCCCGCGGCGCGAGGATGTTCAGGTCAAGCGACTGATCGAACAGAACCGCTCGACGATTGTGCGTCTTGCCGACCAGATCAGCGGCGGCAACTATTCGGCATCGAAGAAACCGCGCCAGAAGCCGCAGGCCGAAGGACTGATCATCCATGTCGGCGGTGGCTCGCCAGCCGCCGCGGAGGCAGACCCGTCAATCCGCGTCACCATCAACGGCCGGGTGATCTCGGTGGACCGGAATACAGGCCGCCAGCTCCATCATATCGGCGATATCCGCAACCGGGGCGGCGAGCAGGTCTTTGTCCTGGCGACGAAGCAGAACGGCTTCTTCTCGCCGGTCGACGAAAGCTTGGCACAAGCGCTTGCCGGCCTGGACGGGTCCCGGCTCGCGGCCACCTACACCGAAGAGCAGCTTGCCGCCGACATTGGAGTGAAACTCGGCATCGCCTAGCGTACATCGCGAACAATCGTAGTGACGCATAACTCGCGAAACTCAAGCCCGACAGCATACAGAAATACCGTGCCCCCAAAGGTTCTGTGATGACTGAATGAAACGCGGGATCGATACCACCCAGATGAAGACCGGTGTTCTTCCGGCGCGCTCGCCGATGGCCACCGGACAACTGGTATTGGACACCATCGACTATGACGAGCGGGCCACAATGCGCGCCTGGGAAAACTTTCTGTCCGACGCGCCGAAATGCGCGCGCGATCCGGTCCAGGTCCGTTCGCTGATTCACGATTCCTGGTACCGCAGCGCCACAGGCGGGATCAACGCGCAGGGCGTCGAGGCGCCCCTCAACAGCAACCGCGACGAGATCGAGTATCTGACCCGCGCCAACGCCGAGCTGCTTTCGGCGGCGCGGCGGCCGTTCGCCTCCCTTGGCCCGCTGCTCGAAGGGACGGGAGCGATGCTGGTGCTCGCCGACAGCGACGGCGTACTGATCGAAGCCATCGGCGACAAGAAGACCCTGCATGATGGCATGGATATTCATCTCGCCATCGGCGGCAAATGGAATGAGGGCGCCGTCGGGACCAACGGCATCGGCACCGCGCTCTGGACCGGCGAAACGATCTTCGTCCACGCGGCCGAGCATTTCTGCGCCGGCATCAAAGGCTGGACCTGCGCCGGCGCGCCGATCCGCGACCCGTTGGATGGAAAGATCATCGGCGTCGTCGACCTGTCGGGCTATTCGCCGATCTTCCGCCCCCACAACACCGCGCTTGTCGCCGCCACCGCCAGGCAGATCGAAAAAGCATTGGCGGAGCAGCAGCAGGAGCAGCGCACCCGACTGCTCGAAGCCTTCATTTCCTCCGCACCCGGCTACCGCGGAAAAGACGGCCTGGTGATCGTCGATCACCGCGGCCGGGCGATCTTCTGCAACAACGTGCCCAATGGCGACACGACGGAGATGACCGACGGCCCGATGGAGCCGGGCCGCGGTCGCTGGCTCATGAACCTGCCCGCGTCCGGCTCCGACAGCGATCTCGCCAAGGCGCTGCCGGCGCACCTGCGGTCGTGCCATGTCACGCCGCTGAAGCTGGACGGCAATCTCAGCGGCGCTGCACTGGTGTTCCCGGCCGCGCCGGTCGTTTCGGGCGTAGCGGTGATCAACAGGGAGGCGAACAAACAGTTGCAGGCAGCGACGTCGATGATCGTCGGCGAAAGCGAAAAGCTGCTGGCCGCTGTCGATGTCGCCTGCCGCGTGGCGCGGTCGAGCAGCGTAACATCGCTGCTAATCGAAGGTGAGACGGGTGTGGGCAAGGAGCTGTTCGCGCGGCTAGTCCATGCCGGCAGCCGCCGCACGGAGAATGATCCGTTCATCGCCATGAATTGCGGCGCCATCACCAAGGAGCTGTTCGGCAGCGAGTTGTTCGGCCACGTGGCCGGCGCCTTCACCGGCGCCTCGCGTGAAGGCAAGGCGGGCGTTTTCGAGCAGGCCAATGGCGGCGTGCTCAGCCTCGACGAGATCGGCGAATTGCCGCTCGAGATCCAGCCGTTCCTGTTGCGCGTCCTGGAAGAGCGCGTCGTCCACCGCATCGGCGACAGCAGGGGGCGGCCGGTGGACGTCCGCCTGGTCGCCTCGACCAACCGCGACCTCAAGCAGGAAGTCGCGGCCGGGCGCTTCCGCAGCGACCTCTACTACCGCATAGGGGCCGTCTCGATCCGTGTCCCCGCCCTGCGCGAACGTGGCGAGGACGTGCTGTTGCTGGTCGAGCATTTCAATCGCCAGATCGCAGACAAGGCCGGCAGCGATCCGCTGCAGTTTTCAAGCCGCGCGCTCGAAGCCCTGCTTGCCCATCGCTGGCCGGGCAACGTGCGCGAGCTGAAAAACCTGATGGAGCGCCTGCACATCCTGGCGCGAAACAGCACCATCGACCTCCAGGACCTCCCGTGGGAAATCACCGCCGGCAATCGCAACGACGCGACCATGCACGGCGACCATCCCGCGGCCATGCTCGAGGCGCCGGTGTGCACGTTCGAGGATGCCGAACGCCAGGCGATCAGGAACGCGCTTGCCGCGGAGAACGGGAACCTCAGCAAGGTCGCACTGAGACTCGGCATCTCGCGGCCGACGCTTTATCGCAAGCTCGAGCAATACGGCATCCGACGCGGCTTCGTCTGACATCTGGCAAAGAGAAAACCCATGGCATTTGCGCCATGGGTTTAGGGAAATGCCGACCTGCAGATCGAGCCGGCCGCAAGGGCGTTGATCAGGCGGCCTGCGGCGCAGGTTCGCCCGCGCCGACCATGCCGGCGCGCAATGCAAGGCCCGCGGCGGCCGCACCGAGACACGGCGCAACGATATAGAGCCAGAGCTGCGACAGCGCCGTCCCGCCGGCAAATAGCGCCGGGCCGAGCGAACGGGCTGGATTGACCGAAGATCCGGACACCGCAATGCCGGCAAGATGGATCATGACCAGCGTCAGCCCGATCGCCAGCCCGGCCAGAGGACCTGCGCCGCCTTCCGCCGTGGCACGCAGGATCACCAGCAGGAACAGGAACGTGGCAACCGCCTCGAACAGGAACGCCGAAGTCGCCGAATAAGCCGACCAGCCGTTCTGGGCAAACCCGTTCGCCGCCACGTCATAGCCGGCGCCCTTGCCTTGCGCGATCACGTAGAGCACGGCCGACGCGATGATCGCACCCACGCATTGCGCCACGACGTAGCCGACCAGATCGCCGGGTTTCATCCGGCCGGCAACGAAGACGCCCAAGCTTACTGCCGGATTGAGATGCGCGCCTGAAATCGGCCCGATGGAATAAGCCATCGCAATTACCGCCAGTCCAAAGGCCATTGCGACGCCAAGCAGTCCGACCTCGGCGCGCATGAAGAGAACCGTCGCGCAACCGAAGAAGACCAGCGCGAAGGTTCCGACGAATTCACAGATGTATTTGTTCACTTTTTCCTCTCCAGATTTGTGATGGTCTGGACCGGACGCCGCGCCTTTTCGCACGGCGTCCGGTCCAGAGTTTTTCAGGGCACGATGACGCCGCGGCCGGTGAACCGCCGGTTCTTGAAGTCGTCGAGCGCGGTGTTGATGCTGGCGAGATTGTACTCGGTGTAGTGCATCTTCACCTTGCCGTCGGCGTTCAGCTCCATCAGCTCGACAAGCTCGGTGAAGTTGCCGACCAGGCTGCCGCCGATGTTGATCTCCTCGATGACCAGATGCGCCGTCGGCACGTTGACGGCGCCGCCGTAACCGACGACGAACAACTGGCCGCCCTTGCGCACCATCTTCCAGCAGATATTCTCGACGCCGAGCTCGCCGACGAAGTCGATGACCACATGGGCGCCGCCGCCGGTGATCGCCTTCACTTCCTCGATGACATTCGGCCCGCCATCGAGCACGAAGTCGGCGCCAAGATCCTTGGCCAGCACGCGCGCCGCAGGCTCGCGATCGACTGCGATTATCCGGCAACCCGAAATCGCATGCAGCGATTGCAGCGCGATATGACCGAGCCCGCCGATACCGAGCAGGACGCAGTAGCTTCCGGGTCGCAGGAGTTTGGCGGCCCGCTTGGCGGCGCGATAGGCGGTTATGCCGGCATCGGCCAGCGGCGCCACCTCGATCGGCGTGACATTGGCGTTGAGCTTGATCAGCGAGCGTTCGCTGGTGATGAAGTATTCGGCGAAGCCGCCATTCATGCCGAGGCCCGGGAACTGGCCATTGTCGCAGTACATGTCCTCGCCGTGGCGGCAGTTGAGGCAGATGCCACAGGAGCGGAACGGATGGCAGATCACGGCATCGCCGCGCTTGACCGATCTGACGCCGCTGCCGACCTCCTCGACCCAACCGGCATTTTCGTGCCCCATGATGTAGGGCAAAAGACTGCCGTCGGGGTCCATGGTCGGCTTCCACACCCCTTCGATGATATGGAGGTCGGTGCGGCACAAGCCGGCGGCGCCGACGCGCACGATCACCTCGTCCGGTGCGGTGATCGTCGGTGCGGCGACGTCCTCGATCTTGAGCTTGACGTTCATTTTCGGGTCGTATTCGTAAAGTCTGGCGGCTTTCATCGTCGTGTCCTTTCAAATCGTTCGGTGAATGCCGCGTCAGGCGCGGCCAAGCTTTTCGGCGCCGCCGCCGAGCGCCGGCCCGGCGGTCGGGTCCTCGTCCTCGGCGAGGTCGCCGATCAACGTTTCGGTGGTCAGGATCAGCGTCGCCACGGAAGCCGCGTTGGCGAGCGCCGTATAGGTGACGCGGACGGGGTCGACGATCCCGGCTTCGAACATGTTCTGGTAGCTGCCGGCGGATGCGTTGTAGCCGTAGCCGCCATTGATGCGCGTCACCTCGGCCACCACGGCCTCGGGATCGGCGCCCGCATTGGCGGCGATGCGCCATAGCGGCCGTGTCAGCACAGAGCGGACCAGGCGCACCCCTTCGGCGACGTCGCCATCGACACCGGCCGTCACCTTGTCGAGTAGCGGCGCGATCTGGGCAAGTGCCGAACCACCGCCGGCGACCACGCCCTCCTCGGAAGCCGCGCGCACCGCATTCAGCGAATCCTCGATCAGCTGGATCGTCCGCTTCTGCTCGACCGGCGTGACGCCGCCGGCGTAGAGGATCGCGGTGCCGCCCGAGAGCTTGGCCAGGCGCTCGCGCAGCTTGTCCTGCTCGATGTTCGGCGGCGCGGCCTCATATTGCCGCTGCACCTGCGCGCGCCGTGACGCGATCGCGTCATGGTCGCCGCCGCCGCGAATGATCGTAGTGTAGGACGAACTGGTCTTCACCCGGTCAGCGGTCCCGAGATCGTCGACCGTGATGTCCTCGATCCGGCCGCCGAGATCGCGGGCAATCACCTTGCCGCCGGTAATGATCGCCAGATCCTCCATCATCGCCTTGCGCCAATGGCCGTATTCCGGCGGATGGACGACGAGGTATTTGCCAGGCCCCTGCTTGCCGAGCAGTGTGACGACAACTTCCGGCGACACTTCCTCCGACACGATCAGGAGCGGCCGCCCGGCCTCGTCGGCGATGCGACGCGCAGCCTCGAGCGCTTGAGGCTCCTTGATCTTGAGATCCGTCATCAGGATGAAGGGCCGTTCGAGCACGGCCTCCATCTTCTCCTGGTCGGTGACCATGTGATGCGAGAGGTAGCCGCGATCGAAAGACATGCCCTCGACCACGTCGAGCGTGGTTTCTGTGGTTATGCTGAAGTCGGTGGTGATGACGCCTTCGGCGCCGACGCGCTGATGCGCTTCCGCCACGAGCGCGCCGAGCCTGGCATCGGTCGCGGCGATGTTGGCGACCGAGGTGAGGACGCCATTGCCTTTGGCAGGCTTGGCCGAAGCCTTGAGGGCTGAGACCACCGCTCCTACGGCAAGCTCGATGCCCTTGCACAGATCGACGGATTTGGCGCCGCGTTCATTCGCCTCGATGCCGCCCTGGATCAGCGCGTTGGCAAGCACGATGGCGGTCGTGGTGCCGTCGCCGGCGACCTCGTTGGTCTGCATCGACACTTCTCGGACGACCTGCGCGCCCATGTTCTCGAAGCGATCGTGGAGCTCGATCTCAGAGGCGATGCTGACGCCGTCGCGGGTCACCATCGGTGTCCCGATCGGCCGGTCGATCATGGCATTCATGCCTTTGGGACCGAGCGTAGGCTCGACAGCCGTCGCCAGTCGAAAAACGCCACGGGCAAGGGCACGACGGGCCTCTGAATTGTGAAGCATAATTTTGGGCATGACTCCTCCTTCCGCCTTACGGGCGGTTTGTTGGTTGGGGGCCTCGTGCGAAGGAGGCCGTTGCTTTCGGTTCTGCTTAAGCGACCGGCGCGCTTCGCTCCGGCACGCGATCCATGATGAAGTCGACCAGCGTCGGCTCCCCGTCGATCACATCCAGTTCCTTGTATCTTGCCTGCTTGAGCCCACGGCAAAGCGCGCCGTTGAACTCCATGTTGATGCGCACGGCGCGCAACTCCGCGAGATAGGCATCGAGGGCCTCGGACGGAATTTGCTGCCCCTCCCAGGTGACGAAGACGGGATCGCCCTGCCTGCGCTCCGGAAAGCGCTCGACAAGCGCTGCCCGGTATCTCGCTTTCTGGTTGACGTCGCCGGCCCCGAGACGGGCGACGTCATACGCTCCCAGGTCCATGCCGAGGATCTCGCAATCCGTCAGCCCTTGCTTCCTCAGACCAAGCAGCACGGCTTCCTGACGCCGCTTGAACGCCTTCTTGCTGAAGGTCTCGCGCAACGCGCCGATATCCTGGTCTCCGGCAAGCCCGGCGAATATTTCGCCAAAAGTCTTGCCGGCCTCGATGCCGCGATTGACCTCTTCCGCGAACATGTGGTCGTGCAGCTTGACGCGATAGGCGGGCGACCAGGAGAGCTGGTCGAGCGCCTGGCGCACGCCGTCGAGCATGAGGAAGGCGAAATTGGGCGAGCACCAATAGGTCGGCAGGCGGAAGTCGACCTCGACGCTGCCCTCGCCCGTGACCTCGGCCCGCTCGACGAAGCCCATCTCGGTGACCGGTTCGTCGAGCTCCGGGTCGTTGACCTCGCCGAGTCGCCGCCAGAGCTCCTTCTCGCGGCTGCCGGAAACGCTGGCGGTTGCCATGGTCCCTACTCCGCTGCGATGCTGAAGGGCGAGCTTGCGAGCGCCTTCTTCTTGGCATCGATGTCGATGTTGTAGAGGCGCGCGGCATTGAGGCCGAGGATCTTCTCCTTGGTCTCCGGCGTGAGATCGACGCCCCGCTCCTTCTTGATGTCTTCCGGCAGCTCGAAGGCCCAGAAGCGCTCGACCAGCCAGCGCGGCGTCCAGATCGCGTAATCGGAGCCGAACAGGATCTTCTCGGGTCCGATCCAGAACAGCAGCTCGGCGATGACCTCGGCGAAATAGCGGGGGCGCGAGTGGATGAAGGGAAGCGCCACCGCCAGGCCGCCATAGACGTTGGTTTCCTGCGTCGCGATCCAGCAGAAATCGTCAAGGCGCGGCAGCCCGCAATGCTCGACGACCCAGTTGAGACCCTGGAAATCGGTCGCCGCATGGTCGACGTCATGCACGTCGAAGGCGTCCTTGCTGAGCGGGATGATCGTCGGACCCTTATGGACGTGGATATTCCTGATGCCGAGCTTCTGGCACAGCTCGAAGCATTTGTAGGCATCGGGATCGGTCAGCCTCCAGCCCTTGGAGGCGCCGTTCCACTCGGCCGTGTACATCTTCACGCCCTTGATGTCGTAGGTCTCCTTCATGAAGTGGATGTATTCCAGCGCCTTCTCACCATCGCGCGGATCGAAGGCGCCGTTGACGATGAAGCGCTCCGGATAGCGCTTGGCGACCTCGGCGTTGCGCTCGATCGTGTTGAAGCCGTTCTTGTAGAAATCCTTCAGATAGGTCGACTGGACGATCGCCACGTCGTCCGGGCCGTCGATGAACAGGTCGCGGTAGAGATCGTCGGCGCTGTATTTCTCGAACTTGCCCTTCTCCCAGAGCTGCTCTTTCGGGCTCAGGCCCGTGTGATAGGCATAGAAGCAGTCGATGAACTGCTTGCCGTGGATGTTCTTCTGGTTTTCCGGGCTGCCGTCCCAGAAATGGGTGTGGCCGTCGACCACGAAGATATCCTTGCCTTCAGGTGTCCTGTACATTTCTGCCTCCGCAGTCGTTGTCTTATTGGGCGCCGTGTTGACGGGGGGCCGGCGCGCCGCGTCCAGGCAGCGCGCCGGGACTTCCTCAGATGTATTCGAAGACCTCATCCATGTTCCCGAACAGGATCACGGTGTTGTCGTCGATGCGCACCATGCGGCCGTAGTGGGTGGAGGTGTTGACCTCGAAGATCTCGGCCGTCATCTCGCGGCCGAGATATTCGCTGATCTCGTCCATCTTGAAGATCAGCTTGCCGTTGCCGTCGATGCGGATCATGGCCGGCTGGTAGGTGACGATGACCCCCGGCTTCTTGCCCATGAATTCGGCGATGGCGCGGGCCTCGACGGAGTCGTTCATGGTGACGCCGCATTGGTGCGAGATCGTCTGCTCGAAGGTGATGTCCTTCATCGACTTGAAGATGTTGGACTGCGAGGCGTCGCGTGCTGCTACTGACATGATCTTTTCTCCCCTGTTCAGCGCTTGAGGCCGAGTTCGCCGAGGATCCGGCCGATCCGTTCTTCGGATTGGGCGCGAACGTCGGTGAAGGAAACCGGCTTGGAATGCGGCATCGACCAGATCGGCTGGAGGCCGGTGGCTGCCTTGTCGGCGAGCACGCCGTGCTTGTTCACCCAACCCTGGAACAGCTTCCTGTTCGCCGCCCCGTGCTTCTCGTCGTGGGCGAGCAGGTAGATCAGGTCGATGGTGTTGGCGAGGTTGCGCTCGTAGTCGGCTTCGGCGGCCGAAATCACCGGCGGCGTGATGAAATCGTGGTTGGCCGCAGCCGCCTGCATGAGGAAGCCGGAGCGGAACAACTCGCCGACCAGCGGCTCGAAGACGATGTTGATGGCGAAGTACTGCTCGAGATAGTCGGTCGTGCCCATGATGGTCTCGACCGCTTCGCGCGTGCCTTGCCACACGCCATCCTCGAGCCAGTGCTTCTTGCCGAGCTCGTCGTCCCAGCCGGCGATGTCCATGCCGATCTCGGCGAGATAGAGCGTTATGTCCTGCGCGAGACGCAGCTTGTAGGAGGAGTTGGTCAGCGTCGCGTTGTTGATCATCTGCGTGTAGCCATAGCGCTGCGCCTGCATGAGCGACGTGCCCAGACCGAACTCGGCGTGCTTCCATGCCCCGAGATGCGCCTGCAGGAGCTTGGCCCAGACCTTGTCGAACGTCTTCGGAGCGCCGGCCCGGCGGGCGTTGGTAATGACGCTCTGCACCATCGTCTCGATCTTCGACTGGCGCTGGTAGTGCGTGCGTTCCCATTCCTGGTCGGGAGCGCGGAACGCATGCCAGTTCGAGCTCCTGGCGGCCGTGTTGTCCTTGACGTAGGCGCCCTTGCCGTTCGAGAAGTTGATGATCCAGTCCTGGATCAGGTAGCGCTCGGGGTCGGGCTGCACGTCGACCGTGACATCCTCGTAATGGGTGGCGCGCTGACCTTTCGGATCGAAGTACCGATACTTGCGGCTGTCCGAATCGGCGAAGATCGCGGCTCCCGCGGCTCCCGATCCTACTGAACTCGACGTTGCTACCATTGTCTTCACTCCCTTTGTTGCAGTTGCTCTGATGTCGTCGGCTCCGGCCCGCCTCAATGGGCCGGGGTGGCGTTGGACGATGTGGTGAACCGGTCGAAGAAGATGCGTTCGGTCTCGAAGCCGTTCATGAACAGCACCGGCTGCAGCGCATCGATCATCGGCGGCGGACCGCAGGCATAGACGTCGCCCTGCCCGTCGACCGCGAGCTGCTTGAGCTTGGCGTCGACGCTCTGGTGCACGAAACCGCGCTCGCCGTCCCAGGTCTCGCCGTTGACGTGCGAGAGAACGGGGATGAAGTTCAGCTCCGGGTGGCGGCCGGCAAGCTCGGCGATCCTGTCGAGATAGAACAGGTCGGCGGGCGTGCGCGCGCCGTAGAAGAAATAGACCTCCCGCTTCTCGCCGCTCTTCAGGTGATCGTTGAGGATCGACCAGACCGGCGACATGCCGGAGCCGGCGCCGACCAGGATCAGGGGACCTTGCCGCTCTTCACGTCGGAAACAGGTTCCATAGGGCCCGACGACGGTGACCTCGGCTCCGACGCGGATGCCTCCGGAATCGAGCTCTCCGGAGAACTTTCCTTCGGGGTATTTCTTGATGATGAAGGAGAGCTTTTGGGTTTGGTCCGGCGTATTTGCCATGGAGAACGAGCGCGTAATCGTCTCCCCTTTTTGCGTGGTGACTGTGATGTCGACATATTGCCCAGCCCAGAATTTTATCGGCGAGCCGAGTTCGATCTCGATGCCGCGGATGTCGTGGGTCAGATGCTCGAACTTGGAGATCCGGCCCTTGAACGTCTTCACCGCGATCGATTTCGCCAGGACCTCCTCGTCGTAGTTGAGGAGCTCGACCTGCATGTCGGAATAGGCGATCGACCGGCACAACAAGACGTGGCCGCTCTCCTTCTCCATGTCGTTGAGCGCGAAGGTCGAGTATTTCAGCATGTCGACTTCGCCTTCGAGCAGCACGCATTTGCAGGCCGAGCATTGCCCTTCCTTGCAGCCATGCGGCAGCGCGATGCCCTGGCGGAAAGCCGCATTCAGGACCGTTTCGCCGTTTTCGACCTCGAACTCGACGCCGACCGGCTCCAGGCGCACCGTATGAGCACCAGTCATCGATAACCTCCCAATTCCTCTCCGTTCCCGCCCTGCGGGGCGGGAAGTGGCTTTGCTCCGGAATGTCGCGGGGGTCGGAGATCCGGCCCCCGCGCACGGATGGTCAGTTGAAGGGCGTGATGGTGAAGCCCGCCCGGTACTCAGCGAGATGCTTCTCACGGTCCGCCGGCGACATGGCGCGGAGCGCCTTGAGCGGCGATCCGAGGATGTTGCCGCGCACGTCGTCGAGCGTCCACTGCTCGTCGGCGCCGAAGCGCAGGTGCGGCTGCGGGATCAGCGTCTTGCCGTCGGAGCGGACGAAGTTGAGGTCCTTGATGGCGTCCGCGAGGTCCCAGCCGTCATAGAGCGTCTCCCATTCGCGCTTGCCGCTGAAGCGGCCCATCGCGGGTGTCGGACGGCCCTGATACTCGTCGGCGAAGGCTTCGACGGCGGTCCAGCGGTCGAGCTCGTGGGCGAAGGTGTGCAGCTGCCCGTCGATCTCATCGACCACCATGTCCTCGCGGATCAAGCAAGGCACCAGGCATGACCAGCAGCGGTGCGGATAGACGTAGCCGACATCGCTGTTGAACAGCAGCACCTTCTCGCCCTTGTGGCTGAGCTTGGCGTACCATTTCCAGAAATCGCCGAACTCGGCGTACCAGCCTGGATATTTGTGCTCGAACCACTCGAAGTCCTTGTCGGTCTGCGCCTCGATGCGCCAGAAGTTGACCGGCCAGCCGACCGCGAAGAACTGGCCGACCTTGTGGACGTAGTTCTTCTTGGTGATGCGCTCCCAGGCGGCCTGGACGTCGTCATGATGGATCTTGATGCCGTATTTCTCGAGCGGCAGCATGTAGGTGCGGTAGTAATCCTCGTAGATCCAGCGGTGCCACATCTCCGCGTAGGATTCCTTCGACTTGTCGCGGTTGGTGGTGCCGTATTCGATGAAGGTGCCGATCGCGGCGTCGACGATGGCGTGGTTCTGCCAGAAGGCGTAGCGCATGTCGCGCTCGAGCAGCAGGTGATTCTCCGGCTCCTTCAGCGCTGCCATCAGCAGCGAGTGGCCGTTGCCGATGTGCCGGCTCTCGTCGGACTGCACCGACAGGAAGACGGTCGGCAGCGCATAGTCGCCGTTGCGCGCGGCTTCCGAAGGCATGGCTACGAAGAGAGTGTTGGTGAACGCCGTCTCGGCGACGACGGTCAGATACATGCAGGCGGCCGTCATGGTGTCGCCGGTGATGAAGCCTTCACCGAACTGGCGGCCGATCGTGGTCGCATAGCATTTGCCGAAGGCTTCCTCGGTGATGTCGAAGCCCGCCGGGTCGATATAGTTCTCCATGTACCACTTCTTCAGATTCATCTGGATGGTGGAGTGGCGGAACTCATCGACCATCTGCATGGTGAAGCCGGTTCTGAGGTCCTCGCCGGGCGCCAGCCGCGCCACCATCGCCATCGAGCGTGCGGCGGAAATTTCCGGGAAGGGAATGATGGCGAGGAAGAGCTTCATCCACTCCACCCAGCGCGGCTCGACATTGCGGAACATGTCGCCGCGAAGAGCGGCGTCGAGCGCGCCGTAGACGCGATTGTCCTTTTCCTCCTGCATGGGGAAATAGGAGCGCAGCACCTGCTTCATCGGATCGCGCGGCGCCTTGGCGATCTTGTAGTCGGTCGGAAACGTCATCGCTTCCTGGACATAGGTCGGGTTCCAACCGAGGTCGGAAATCTTCTTGGTCGCCTCGCCCACGGAAATACCGCGCTGCGAGGTAATCTTGTTAAGTGTCAACGACGACATCGTCATAAGCCTCCACCAGGTTGAGCCATGGATCCCTCGATCCAGGGCATGAGACGGCACACAACGCCGCCAGTGAGTTTGCGAACGGCATGACAAAGGGTTGCGCCCTCAGGCGCGACACAGGGTCCAACCATTCAAGTGGATCGCGGCAAAGGTTCTCGAGGTGGGCTGCGGGCACTGCGACACCCCAGTCGCATCTTGCGATGGGCGTATCGAAGCGCGTGTGCTGCTGCTTCCTCCGGTCCTTCGTTCTTTTGGCACCGCGTCGGAACGCGATGGGCTTCTTATGCGAATAGGTAAAGCAAGCCCCGTGCCAGTTTGAATTTTGAGCCTGCGGGCGCTCTTTGGCGGAGGCCGCCACTGGTTTAGCCGGCGAATTCCCGGACGACTGTAACGATATTTTACAGTTGTATATTACATATGTAATATTTGTATGTCTTTTGTGCGATGCAATATATACTTTTAGCGACTGCGATATAAATAAAATAATCGACCTCTATTCATTTCAGTCATTTCATACATTATTTGATGACCGATCTCGGGCGAGAGGCAGTGCCGAGAAAGACGATGCCGAGCGACAATGACAGCCCGGGCCTTCCCCGGCCCAACCAGTCGGACGACGTGACCGCCGAGCTCGTCAGGCTGATGCCGCGCGACCTCGTTTTCGTGATGCGGTTCATGGGCGAGAGCCAGCACCGTCTGCAAAGCCATTTCCAGGATTTCATCCGGGCCGAGCTTGCCGCCAGCGGCGTGACCGCCGAGACGCATCCGATGATCCATCTGTTCATCGAAAGCCACGCGATCCTGTTGCGCGACTTCGTGTTTTCCGGCGTTTCGCTGTCGCGCCAGTTCCGCATCGCCGAGATTGAGCATCTTACCGGCGACACCACGTCCATGATCCGCGTCGACATCTGGGACCAACTCAAGAGCCATATCGAAACCGCCGAAAAGCAGTTCCGGACACAGGTTGATGGTCTGCCGGGATTGCTGTCCGCGTTCGAAAAACCGACAGAGAAAAAGTGATGAGCGGCGACACGAGACACGACGCTGGACTGGCCGCGCTGGTCGCTCGCCGATTGGCTCTCGTCGCCGAAGTCTCGGCGCTCACCGCCGAAGCACAGCGGCTCAATCAGAAGCTCTCCGGTATCGAGATGGAGGTGCTGCGCCTGCAGCTCGAGATCGGCAGACATGGCGGCAGCACTGAACTGGTGCAGGATTTGCATGACGCTGAAGAGAGTGCCGCGGCCGCGAGGCAGGCATGCCTGAAGAGCGAGGACCGCATCGTGGCAGTCGAGGGCGAGGTCGCGGATGTGGACCGCGCGCTTGCGCAAGCGACGGGCGGCAGTGGTGGAGACAAGCCGTGAACCAGCAAGCAATGCAAAACCTGACGCCGTTCGACCTCCTGGCACGAAGCTGGCGGCGCCCGGAGGCGGTTGCCGATGTGTGTTTCAGCGCCGACGGCTCAACTGTCGCATTCGCGTCCGTGGACGGATCCGTCGCAATCGGCCAGACGGCTGATCAGGAACCACCGGAATCGCGGGTCAGGGTCAGCGGCGACCTCGGACAGACGACGATCCGACCACGCGAGAGGCAGCCGGCTCCACTAATCGCCACTCAAGTGTTGGGAGACGGTGACGCACCGATCACCAGCTATCTTCGCTCCGACTTCCTGGTCGGCACTGCAACCGGCGAGATAACACACCTGCGGGCCGACGGCCAAGTCTCGCAACCATCCATCAAGATCGAAGGACCGATCGTCGCTATCGCCCACAGCACCCCGACAGCCATGACGGCCATCAGCGATGGACATGATGTCTTCCTGTCGCGCGCCCGCGATGAAGTGGTGAAGCTGCAACAAGCGTCTTCGTCGACGGACGCAGTCGCGTTTTCGCCGGACGGGAAACGGCTCGCCTTCAATTCCGGCAACGGGACGTCAATCTGGATGGTCGACGGCAATCCCGTGCCGATACATGAATTTTCCACTCCCTCACGCCCGACTTCCATCCGCTGGAGTTACGACGGCTCATGGCTGGCATGCGGACTTGAAACAGGAGGCTTTGCCCTGTTCTGCCTGGCGGATGGCCGCTCAGGCATCGTCGGGGGATTTCCTTCGCCGGTCCGGACAGTGTGCTGGAGCACGCCAGGGAATGCGCTGTTTGCGTCGGGCGCGTTCCGCATCGCGGGCTGGTCGATGGCAGCCCCGCCGTTTGACGAAGCGACTTCCGGCGCGTTGGAAACGGGTAGGGCTGGGCTGGTTTCTGTCGAGACGTTGGCGGCGCACCCGGAGAGGAAGCTCATTGCCGCAGGCTACGCCAACGGCTGGATCACTGTCGCCCAGATCGGGTCGCGCGACGAACTTGTCGTGAAGACTTCCGGCAGCACGATTACCGCGCTGGCCTGGTCCGGCGACGGACGGCATCTGGCGGCAGGCATGGCGGATGGCACAGCGGCAATCGTCACCTTCCCGGCAATGCTTTTCAAATAGTCGAAGCGATCCGCATCAAGCAGGAGGATGGAATGCAGACCGAACTCACAGCCGAAGAGAAGAGCAAGGACGATTTTTTCGAACGCCTCGCCAAATTGTCGGAAGAGATGGTGGCCAAGCATGGCAAGGATTTCAGCATGGGGGCATTGGTGCTGGCTGCACGGTGGATTGCCGAAAACCGAGCAGGCCCTCTGAAGACCAATTGAGCTTCAAGGCGTTTTTGACGGGTCACCTTCCGAGTCGCGCTTTGGAAGCGTTTGTAGAATGTTTTCCTCCTGGCGGCGGCCGTGAAGCCATTCAGGTGAACCGCGACAAAACAGTCGACGCATCAAGGCGGTTTGTCGTCTCCGCCGAGGAGAATGCTGTGACATCTACGCTTTCGAGGCAACTGCGCTGCCATCAACGCGACCGGTAGCATCGTCACCCAGATGTCTACTTTCCCGGCGTGTGGCAAAAGTTACCTCCCGGCTGACATGAGGCGCCAAGCAGTCATTCAGGATCTTGCCTGCAGGGGGCGCTATGGACAATTTCCGCAATCGTCAATACGGACTGCCGTGGTGGCGTGTTCCAAGCCGGCGATCGGTCGCGCGATTGGGCTGCCTTCGGACGGATAACTAAAATTCGGGGATCCGAAGCATCCACAGGAATATTCTGTTGGTATTTTTGTTGGGTAGAATTATCAGTAATTAACGTTCAATTATCTGGAAACAAAGGCAGATTTCCATCACTTGGATTCCGCCTCTGGGCACCATCCCCTCTTCTCCCGACAAAATCCAGCTGTCCAGGTCGCACATCGCTCGAAGCGACTGCACCGCAAATTCTCTACTAAGACTATAGATTAGATTGTTTTTGCTCGCTTCGCTCGAAGCTCTCGTCGACTCTTCGTTCTTGCGACCATACTCGAAACGGCTCGACGAAACGCAGTTGCCGTGCACGTCGCTGTTTCGCGGACAGGCAGGACATGACAAGCAGATCCATTATCCTCAACGGCTTCACAATGAATGCCGTCTCCCACGTCAATTATGGCCTCTGGCGGCATCCTGACGATCGGACGTTCCGCTATACCGATCTCGATCACTGGATCGAGTTGGCGCAAATCCTCGATGCCGGCGGCTTCGACTGCCTGTTCATCGCCGACGCGTTGGGTCTGCTCGACGTCTATGGCGGCGGTCCGGCGGCGTCTCTGAGCGGTGGTGTGCAGTCGCCCGTCAACGATCCCCTGCTTCTTGTCGGAGCGCTCGCCGGCGCCACAAAGCGGTTGGGGTTTGGCATCACCGTCTCGACGACCTATGAGCAGCCATATCTGCTGGCGCGAAAATTCACTACGCTCGACCATATCAGCGAGGGGCGCGTCGCCTGGAACGTTGTGACCTCGCAACTCGACAGTGCGGCGCGCAATCTCGGGCTGGAAAAGCAGCTTCCGCACGACGAGCGCTACGACCGCGCCGACGAATTCCTGGAGGTCGCCTACAAGCTCTGGCAAGGCTCGTGGGAAGACGACGCGATCGTGCGCGATCGGGGCAGCGAGGCCAATCCGCATGGCCTCTATACCGATCCGGCCAAGGTGCATCCGATCGGCCATCATGGCCGGTATTACTCGGTGCCTGGCCGCCACCTTTCCGAGCCGAGCCCGCAGCGCGTGCCCGTCATCTTCCAGGCCGGCGGCTCGCCACGCGGCCAGCGCTTCGCCGCGCGCCACGCCGAAGTCGTTTTTGTCGCTGGCGCCGATGCCGGCGGCATCCGCCGCAACGTCGCCGAGATCAAGGCGCTGGCGGGGAAAGCCGGACGGGATCCGGACACGATCAAGTTCGTCAGCGCGCTCTCTGTTGTCACCGATGAGACGGACAGCGGCGCGCAGGCAAAATTTGCCGACTACCGCGCCTACTATGACGTGCGCGGCGCCCTGACCCATTATTCCGCCAGCACCGGCATCGATTACGCCGACCAGGATCTGGACGCACCGCTTCGCTACCAGGAAACCAATTCCAACCGGTCGCTGCTGAAGATGTTCGACGATCCGGCGTCCGGCAGGACGTGGACGCTGCGTGACGCGCTCGCGCCCGCGGGCGGTTTTGGGCGAGGCAAGGCCCTGGTGGGCGGCCCGGTCGCGGTCGCCGACCAGCTCGAACAATGGCTCGAGGAAACAGACACGGACGGGATCAACCTCATCCACATCGTCAACCCCGGCAGTTTCATCGACTTCGCCAACCACGTGGTGCCGGAGCTGTCCAGGCGTGGCCGCGTACGCGAGAACGCCAGAGGCACCTTGCGCGAGCGCTTGTTCGGCACGCCGGATGGCCGGCCGGACCTGACGCATCCAGCGGCTAAATTTGCTTTCCAGCCTGGATCGCAATCGGCCGGGGAGGCCGGACTATGACCGTGCACCAGGGATCGATAGAAGCGAACCTCTTCCAGTCCTGGATAGCCAGAGCGGAAGAAGTGGCGCGGGAACTCAGGCGCACCGGCGCCGAACGCGATCTCGCCGGCCTCGAACCGCGCGCCGAGATCGACCTGCTGCGCAGCGCCGGCCTGCTGACGATCTTCGTGCCGAAGAAATTCGGCGGTGGCGGCGCGACAGCCGCGCAGGTGCTGCAGATCGTCCGCATCATCGCCAAGGGCGACACGTCGGTCGCCCAGCTCGCGATGCTGCATCTGTTCGGCTCGGCGATCGGGCTCGCCGGCAGCAACGAGGCGCTCATCCGCAAGCGTGTCGATGGCTTTCTGCGGCATGGCTGGTTCCATGCCGGCATCGCCCAGGCGGCTTACGAGCCCTTGATCACCGCCAGCCGGTCCGGCGGCGGCTTCGTTCTCAATGGCGCAAAACCTTTTGCCAGCGGCGCGGCGGTGGCCGACACGCTGCAGGTATGGGTGCGTTTCGCCGCTGCAACGCGGATCGGCGATGAAGATGTCGGCAGCCATATCGCCCAGTTCATCGTGGCCAATCCAAGTCCGGGTCTCAGCTTCGGCAACGACTGGAACAATATCGGCCAGCGGCTGACGGTCAGCGGCAGCGCGACGCTCGAAAATGTCTTCGTCTCCGAGGAGGATCTTGTAGGCCACCGGGCTGAAGACGCCGTCCAGACGCCGGCGCAAACGTTGCATGTCGTCATCGGCCAGCAGGCCTTCGGAGAACTCCTTCTCGGCACGGCGCTCGGCGCGTTCGAGGAAGCAGCCGCCTATACGCGCGAGCGCTCACGGCCCTGGCTGACCTCGCCCGCGAAGACGGCCGGCGAGGACACGCTGATCGTCGAGCGTTACGGCCGGCTTTCGATCGCGCTCGCCTCGGCCGTCGCGCTCGCCGACGAGGCTGGACGCGTGCTGCAGCGAGCCGTGGAAAAAGGCGACCGTCTAACCGAGGAGGACCGCGGCGCGGCCGCGGCCATCGCCTACCAATCGAAAGTGCATTCGACCGAGGTCGCTCTCGAAGTGACGTCCCGCGTCTTCGAGCTGACCGGCGCCCGCTCGACGTCGCGCGGCCTCGGTCTCGATCGCTACTGGCGCAACGCTCGCACCATCAGCCTGCACGACCCGGTTCACTACAAGGTTTTGGAAGTCGGCGACTACGCGCTCAACGGCCGTCCTCCTCTTCCCACCTACTATTCATGACAGGCAAGCAATGACCCAGACATCGACTCCGGCCGGCAAGAAGCCGCTGATCCTGAACGGCTTCGGCATGACCGTGGTCGGCCATGTCTCGGCGGGCCTTTGGCGTCATCCTCGTGATAAGGCCGACACCTACACCAGCCTCGAATACTGGACCTCGCTCGCCAGGCTGCTCGACGATGGCGGGTTCGACGGACTGTTCCTGGCCGACGCGCTCGGCCATCTCGATGTCTTTGCCGGCACGCCGGACGCATCGCTGCGCACCGCCGCCCAATCGCCGGTCAACGATCCCTTGCTGCTCGTATCCGCCATGGCGGCGGCGACCAGGCATCTCGGTTTCGGCATCACCGTTTCGACGACCTACGAGCAGCCCTATCTTTTGGCGCGCAAGTTCACGACCCTCGACCATCTGACCAAGGGCCGCATCGCCTGGAACATCGTCACCTCGGTGCTGGAATCGGCCGCCAGGAACCTCGGCCTCGAGCGGCAGATCGACCATGACGAACGCTATGACCGCGCCCAGGAATTTCTCGACGTCGCCTACAAGCTCTGGGAAGGCTCCTGGGAGGACGGCGCGGTGGTGCGCGACCGCGAGCGCGGCATCTACACCGATCCGGCGAAAGTCCACCCGATCAACCATCACGGCCAATATTACCGGGTCCCCGACGCGCATCTCTCCGAGCCGAGCCCGCAGCGCACCCCGCTGCTCTACCAGGCCGGAACCTCGCCGCGCGGCAGAGAATTCGCCGCGCGCAACGCCGAGGTCGTCTTCCTGGGCGGCACCAACCATGCCGCGATTCGCCGCTCGATAGAGGCGATCCGCTCGCGCGCCGTCGAGCTCGGCCGCGCGCCCGACGCCATCAAATTCATCACGGCGGTGAGTGTCATCCCGGCGGCCACCGACGAAGAGGCGCAAGCCAAGTACAAGGACTACCTGTCCTACACCAGCATCGAGGCAGCGCTCGCCCTCTTCTCAGCCTGGACCGGCGTCGACTGGTCGACTTACCCGCTCGACCATCCGCTCGAATACATCGAGACCAATGCCGGACGCTCGGCTCTTGCCGGACTCACCGCGGTCGACGCGGCAAGGCGTTGGACGGTCGGCGACATCGCCGAATATATCGGCATCGGCGGCATTCACCCCAAGCTCGTCGGCTCGCCGACAACGGTCGCCGACCAACTCGAACGGCTGGCCGACGAGACCGGCGTCGACGGCTTCAACATCGCCTATGCGATCAGCCCGGGATCCTTCGAGGATTTCATCGAGTTCGTGGTGCCCGAGCTCAGGCGACGCGGGCGCATTCGCGGGCGGCCAAGCCAGCCCGCGACAATCCGCGAGCGATTCCAGGGAAGCGGCCAGCGGCGCCTTCGCGAGGATCATCCCGGCGCCCGCTATCGCGATCTTTCGGCGCTTGACGCGGGCAGTCAAACACGGACGGCGGCGGAATGAGCCTACATCTGCACTGGTATCTGCCGACCAATGGCGACAGCCGCGAGATCGTCGGCTCGGGCGACGACTCGCATGTGATCGGAGGGCCGTCGAGCTTCCGCAAGCCGACCATCGACTATCTTGGCGAGATTTCGCGAACGGCCGAGCTGCTTGGTTACGAGGCGGTGCTGACCCCGACCGGAACCTGGTGCGAAGACGCCTGGATCACCACCGCGGCACTCAGCCAGGTCACGAAGCGACTGAAGTTCCTTGTCGCCTTCCGGCCTGGGCTGGTGACGCCGACGCTGGCCGCGCACCAGGCGGCGACCTTCCAGCGCATTTCCGGCGGGCGCCTGTTGATCAACATCGTCACCGGCGGCGACCCGCTCGAGCAGCGCCGCTTCGGCGATTGGCTCGATCACGACCAGCGCTATCAGCGCACCGGCCAATTTCTCGATGTGATGCGCGGTGTTGCACGCCAGCCCGGCGAGCCGGCTTTCGACTTCAATGGCGAGCATTACCGGATCGAGGGCGCGCGGATCGATTTCGGACCCTGGCCCTTCCCCGAAATATTCTTCGGCGGCGCGAGCCCGGCCGCCGAGCAAGTCGCGGCGCGACACGTCGATACCTATCTGGCCTGGGGCGAGCCGCCGGACCAGGTGCGCGAGCGCATCGCCCGCATGCGCGCGCTGGCGGATGCGAATGGCCGCAAGCTTTCCTTCGGCATCCGCCTGCATGTGATCAGCCGCGACACCGAGGCGCTCGCCTGGAGCGAGGCGGCCCGGCTGCTGGAAAAGATAACGCCGGAGCGGGTCCAGAGCGCCCAGGCGGTCCTCGCGCGCACCGAGTCGATCGGACAGCGCAGGATGACCGCGCTTCAACAGCAATCCGGGCTGGCGGCGGTGACCGGCGGGACGGCGCGCGACCTCGAAATCGCGCCCAATCTCTGGGCCGGTTACGCGCTGGTGCGCGGCGGCGCCGGCACCGCGCTGGTCGGCAGCCACGAGCAGATCGCGGAGCGCATCGAGGAGTATCACGCGCTCGGCTTCGACCACTTCATCCTTTCGGGTCAGCCGCATGTCGAAGAGGCCTATTTCTTCGCCGAAGGCGCGGCCGCGATCCTCAAGAGCAAAAGACTGATCGCTGCGCAAGCTGCGTGATCAGGCCACTAATAGCAGGAGAATTTACAGATGGCGGCAGTCGAGAACTATGTTGGGGTCGGCGACAAGGAATTCGCCGAATGGCAGAAGATCGCGCGCTCTGTAGCCGACCGGCTGGCCGCAACGGCGCTCGAGCGCGACCGCGCCAACAAAGACCCGCATGAGGAACTGTCCTGGCTGCGCGAGGCCGGGCTGCTGGGCTTTGCCGCGCCGCGCGAATTCGGCGGCGCGGGCGGCAATCTGGTCCAGGCGCTTCAGCTCAGCCGCATCATCGCGGCCGCCGACGGATCGATCGGCCAGCTCATCGCCTATCATTATTCGAACGGCGTCTGGACCTACATACTGGGGACGCCGGAGCAATGGGAAAAGACCGCGCGCGGGGTCGGCGAACAAGGCTGGTTCCAGGGCGGCGTCAGCAACCCGCGCGACCAATGGGCCGATCTCGAGCGCGTCAAGGATCACTATCTGGTCAACGGCAAGCGGACCTTCGCGACGGGCGCGTCCGTGTCGCAGGTGATCACCGTCTCGCTGTGGGACGGCGACAGGCGCGCCCATTTCCAGATCCCGCCCGGTCGCGCCGGCATCAGTTTCGGCGGTGATTGGGACAATCTCGGCCAGAGGCTGACGGCCAGCGGCAGCATCACCTTCGATAAGGTCGAGGCTTTCCCGGACGAGCTGTTGACCGGACTTGATCACTACGAAGGCGATGTCGAACGCCGCGACGGGCTGCGCGTGTTGTTCAGCCAGCTCATTTTCGTGAATTTCTATCTCGGCATTGCCGAGGGCGCCCTTGCCGCGGCCGCCGCCTATGTCCGCAAGGACGGCAGGCCATGGCCGGAGTCTGGCCTGGATAAGGCAGTCGACGATCCCTACTACCATTTGACGCTCGGCCGCCTGTCGGCCGGCATTGCCGCCGGCGTGGCGCTTGCCGACAAGGCGGCCGCACTCTACCAGCATGCGCTCGCCGCCGGTCCCGGTCTCACCGCCGAGCAATGGGGCGAGCTCGCTCTCATCACCGATCAGGCCAAGATCGTTGCCAACGACATCTCGCTTGAGGTCACGTCGCGCATCTACGAGGTGACCGGCGCCCGCTCGACCGCCAACAAATACGGTCTCGACATCTATTGGCGCAATGTGAGGACGCACACGGTGCACGATCCGGTCTCCTATCGCGCGAAGGAAGTCGGCGTCCATGTGCTGACCGGCAAGCTGCCCCAGCCGCGCGTCTACGCGCCGCCGCCCAACACCAAAGCGGCAAAAATCGCCGCGGAATAGAACGATGGCCGACATCCGCATCCTCGACCGGCATGACGACCTGCTGCGCGCCGGGGAGGTATTCCGCGCTGCCATGGTTGGCCTGCCTCTGCCTCCTATCAAAGCAGATGACGTTGCGGCGATCTTCGAGCCGGGACGCGCCTATGGCGCCTTCATAGGCGGCGAGCTGGTCGGAACGACGGACTCCTATTCGGGAGGCCTGCTCGCCCCCGGTGGCGCCCGCCTGCCGCAGGCTGCCGTCACCCATGTCGGCGTGCTGCCGACCCACACGCGCCGTGGCATAGCGACGGCGCTTGCGGCGCGGCAGCTGAAAGACGCGCGCGATCGCGGCGAGACCATCGCCTCGCTCAGGGCATCGGATGCTCGCATCTACGGCCATTTCGGCTATGGCGTCGCGAACTCGTCGGCGACGTTCGAGGTCGACAGGGAACGTGCCCGGCTGCGGCCCGGCGTTGCGCGTCACGGCGATGTCCGGCTTGCCGATGCCGGTAGCGCCTGGGATCTGCTCGCGCAAATCTATGCCGAGCATGGGTGGCGGCGGCCCGGCGTCATCGACCGGTCGACCTATTGGTGGGAATTCCAGAAATTCAAGCAATCGCTGTCCTCGGCTCCCACCTATGTCGCCGTGCACGGAGCCGCAGGGAACGAAGATGGCTTCGTGCGCTATCACCCGGTCGGGCTGGACAGTTGGTTCACCAGTTCGCAGCGGACCATCGTCGTCGATGACATCGTCGCCGCCACGCCGCAGACCTATATCGCACTGGTTTCCTATCTGCTGACGGTCGATCTCGCGCATCGGATCGTGTTCTGGAGCCGCCCGCTGGACGACGCGCTGCCATTGCTGTTCGAAGATCGCCGCTGCGTCGCTATCACCTCGGTTCGGGACGAAACCTGGCTTCGGCTGGTCGATGTCGTGGCCGCCCTCGATGCGAGAACCTATGGCGCCGACGAGACCGTGGTCATCGATATCGCCGATCGCCTGCTGCCCGAGAACAATGGCACCATCCGCCTGTCGGCGAAGGGCGCTGCGGCAACCAACGAAAGGGCGGAGGCCAGTGTAGACGTATCGGCGCTGGCTGCTGCCTATCTCGGGGGAACGAGATGGTGGCAACTGGCCCAGGCCGGTCAGGTGAAAGCGGAACGCCCCGCGACGATCGCCAAGCTCGACGCGTTGTTTAGAGTGCCGGAGCTGCCGCATTCCGGCACGATGTTCTGATCTTGCGCCTTCACTCCGCCGCCGCGCGCGTCTCGCCGTCCTTGCGACCCTTCTCCCAGGCCTGACCGGGAATCGCGGCGAGCAGGGCTTTCGCGTAGTCCGATTTGGGCGCGGACAGGATATCGGCGGGGCTCCCGCTCTCGACGATACGACCGCTTCTCATCACCGCGATGCGGTCGGCGATCGCGGCCGCGACGCGCAGGTCGTGGGTGATGAACAACATGGCCAGCCCCATCTCGCGCCGGATGTCGCCGAGCAGCTGCAGGACCTGTGCCTGAACCGAAACATCGAGCGCGGAGACCGGTTCGTCGGCGACAAGAAGGTCGGGCTGCAGCATCAGCGCCCGCGCCACACCGATGCGTTGACGCTGGCCGCCCGAGAACGCATGCGGAAAACGATCCGCCGCGGAGGGTGGGAGGCCGACCCGTTCAAGCAGATGCAGCATGCGTTCTTCCGCGGTGGCTTTGTCCAACCCGTTGACGATTGCAGCCTCGGTGACGATGCGGCGAACACGATGGCGCGGATTGAGCGAGGCGAACGGGTCCTGGAACACCATCTGGATCCGGCTCCGCAGCGCGCGGTCCCGTTTCAGTTCGCCAATGTCCCGGCCCTCAAAGCGGATCGATCCATCGTCGCGGCGCAATAGGCCGGCGATGCAATGGCCAAGCGTCGTCTTTCCCGAGCCCGACTCGCCGACAAGCGCCACGGTCTCACCCCGACCGACAACGAGATCGACATTATCGACCGCAGCCACCGACGCAACAGTCGCGCCGAACAGTTTTCGGCGCGCGCGATAGGTTTTCGACAGTTGTTTCACCTCGAGCAACGGCGGCGTTGCGGACACCTTCGCCGGTCCGGGCGACAGCACTGGAACCGCGCTGAGAAGCTCGCGCGTGTAAGGATCGGCGGGCGCATCGAGGACGGCAGAGGTCGTCCCCGCCTCCACCACCTTGCCTTCCTTCAGCACCACCACCTTGTCGGCGATTTCGGCGACCACGCCGAAGTCATGGGTGATGAACAATACGGCAAGGCCGAGCCGGTCGCGGATATCGAGGATGAGGCGCAGGATTTCTGCCTGGGTGGTCACGTCCAGCGCCGTCGTCGGCTCATCGGCGATCAGCAGCTCGGGCTCGTTTGCGATGGCGACCGCGATCATGACGCGTTGCCGCTGCCCGCCGGAAAGCTGATGCGCATACCGCCGAGCGATCGCCTCGGGATCCGGCAGCCGGGTCGCGCGGATCAGCTCCAGAACGCGGGCGCGCCGCCTGTCGCGATTGCCATAGCCATGCGCGACGAGAGCTTCCTCGATCTGCTCGCCGACGGTCAGAACCGGATTGAGCGCCGACATCGGTTCCTGGAAGACGAAGCCGATGCGCTTTCCCCGCAATTGCCTGAAGGACGCTTCAGGCAATTGGCTGATATCGGTACCGTCGAAGCCGATGGTGCCTCCGATGAAACGCAGCTCGTCGCGAGGCATGAGACCCGCAATCGCCGCGCCGAGGACCGACTTGCCGGAGCCGGATTCTCCGACCAGGCAAACCACTTCGCCGCGATCGACCGACAGCGAAACTTGATCAAGCGCCAGGTCGCGGTCGGCTCCTTCGGGCAGAGCGATTGACAGCGCATTGACTTCGACCAGCGCGCTCATCGCCGCCCCCGGCTTCGGTTGCGTGGATTGAGCCAGTGGTTGAGGCCGTCACCGACAAGGTTGAGCGAGAGCACCGTCAGGAAGATCGCGATGCCGGGGAAGGTGGAGAGCCACCAGTTGACGCGAAAGGCGGACCGGCCGGTGCCGAGAAGGAAACCCCATGTCACGGCATCGCGATTGCCGAGGCCAAGGAAGCTGATGCCGGATTCGATCAGGATGACCGTCGCGATCATCAGCGACGCCGCCACGATCACCGGCGACAGCACGTTAGGCAGAATATGGCCGGTGACGATGCGCAGATTGGAAAGACCGCCGACCCGCGCGGCCTTGACGTAGTCCAGGTTTGTGCTGGCCAGCACTTGCGCCCGCACCAGCCGCGCTATCTGCGGCCAACTGACGACGGAGATCGCGACGATGATCGAGCTCGGCGTCGGCGCGACGATGGCCACGATCACGACGGTGAGCAGAAAGCTCGGGATCGTCTGGAAGAACTCCGTGAAGCGCATCGCGACGTCGTCGGCCATCCCGCCGAAATAGCCGGCGACCGACCCGACGAGCGTGCCGAAGGCGACCGACAGCGCCGTCACCGACAGCGCGATCAAAAGCGTCACGCGGGCGCCGTGGACGATGCCGGCGGCAAGGTCCCTGCCCAGCATGTCGGTGCCCAGCGGGTAGCCGGGGCTGAACGGCGGCAGGTTGGGCCGCGCCACCATGCGCCAGGGATCGCCCGGATAGATCTGGTTCGCAAACAGCGCCGTGAAGACAATCGCGGCAAGCACCAGGGCGCCCGCGACAGCCCCGGGATGCTGGAGGAGCGGGTTTCGCGCCGCCACGGTTTATGCGCCCAGCTCGATACGCGGATCGGCCGCGACGTAGAGGATGTCGGCGACCAGGTTGATGGCGACGACGATCGCCGCGGAGACGAAGAAGATCGCCAGAAGCAGATTGTAGTCGCGCTGCAGCAGCGCGTCGAAGGCCAGTCGGCCGATACCGGGCCAACCGAACACGGTTTCGATGAGGATGGAGCCGCCGATCAGATTGCCGGCCTGCAGCGAGGCGAAGGTGATGATCGGCAGCAGCGCGTTGCGCAGCACATGGCGCCGCCAGATCGCGCCTGGACGCAACCCCTTCGAGCGGGCGGTGCGCACGAAATCCCGGTCGAGCACCTCGATCACCGCCGTGCGAGTCACCCGCATGTAGATCGCCATGTAGAACAGGCCGAGCGTCAGGGCCGGCAGCAGCAGATGGAGCGCGACGTCGGCGACCAGTGCCGGTCCGGAATGGCCGGCGCCGACAGTGAGCATGCCGTAGGACGGCAGCCAGTTCAGCCATACCGAGAAGATCAGGATCGACATCAGGCCGATCCAGAACAGCGGCATGGCGAAGAACACCAGGGCTAGCGTCGTCAGCAGGCTGTCGAGCAGGCTGCCGACGCGTCGGGCCGCGACCGCGCCGAGCAGCACGCCTGAGAGCAGCGCGAAGGCGAAGGCGGACAAGGTGAGCAGCAAGGTCGCCGGCAGGCGTTCCGCCACGATGTCGATCACCGGCCGCTGGTCGCGATAGGACCGGCCGAAGTCGAAGCGCGCCAGCGATTTGCCATAGATCCACAATTGCTCGGGGATCGACCGGTCGAGACCGAGATCGTGGCGCAGCTCCTCGACGAAGGCGGGATCGGCCGCGCCCTGGTCGCCGGCCAGCACCGACGCCGGATCGCCCGGCGCCAGCCTGAGCAGTACGAAGTTCACGACGATCACGCCGGCGAGGATGAGGATCGCCTTGGCGGCTCGTCCCAACAAGAAACCAAGGCGATCCACTCTCCCGCCCCCGGTCAATGATCGATCCAGACGACGGCGAAGTTGTCGTCGGTGCCGAGCCCCGAGGTGATCAGATCGTGCACCGTCTTGCGATAGAGCGTCGGGAATACGATGTCGTGTGTCCAGATGAGCGGCACGTCCGCCGAAATGATCTTCTGCGCCTGCGAATAGAGCGCCTTGCGTTCGGCGATGTCGTTCTCGTGGCTGGCGTCGGTGAGCAGCCGGTCGACCTCGGGGTTGGAATAGCCGTGGACGTTGCCGCCGGTGGTGCCGGCATTGTCGCCCTGGATCGTCGTATAGGCATAGCTGATGCCGATCGCCGGATCGGGCGTGGTATAGACGAAGTTCTGCCCGAGATCGTAGTCGAACGTCGTCAGGCGCTTGAACCAGCCCGGCACGTCTGTGGTAACGATGTCGACCTTGATGCCGATCGCGGCCAGTGCCTCGCGCGTGTACTCGGCCTGACGCTGCCACAGCTCGCCGTAAGGCAGCGGGACAAGTTTCACCTCGAAGCGAACGCCATTGGCGTCAGGCTTGAGCCCGACCTCGTCGAGGATCGCGTTCGCCTTGGCCGGATCGTACTCGTATTTCGTCTCGACGGAGCTGTCCTTGAATCGCGACAGGCGCGAGATCGGCCCGTTGATCTCATGGCCGAAGCCGGCAAAGATCGTGTCGATGATGAACTGCCGGTCGATGGCGTGGGCGATCGCCTGGCGCACCCTGACATCGTCGAGCGGCTTATGGCGGTTGTTGAGGTGGATATAGCCGACCGGCTGCAGGAATTCCCAGCCGGCCTCGGTCAGCTCGACGCCGTCATTCTGCGCCAGACGCCTTATGTCGAAATTCTCGACATCGCCGGCCCTCAGCACATCCACCTTTCCGGTTTCGAATGCGACGGCGCGGCTGTTGGCGTCGGGGATGACATGGAAATAGATATCGTCGAGATAGGGCTTGCCCGCATCCCAGTAATCCGGGTTCTTGGCGAGATGGATGAAGGACCCCTTGTTCCATTCGACGAATTTGAACGGGCCGGTGCCGATGAACTTCGCATTGGCCGCGGCGTTGCGATAGTCGGTCACACCTTCGTAGAGATGTGCCGGCAGAACGGCCGTGTTGTGGACATAGAGGAAGGCCGGATAGGGCTGCTTCAGCGTGAACACGACCGTATGGTCGTCCGGCGTTGCGATGTCCTTGACCTCGGCGAGATTGAGACGTGAACGCGCCTGCAGCGCCGGCAGGAATTTCCGGAAGCTGAAGACCACATCCTTGGCGGTGAACGGCTCGCCATCGTGCCACTTCACGTTCTTCCGCAGCTTGAAGGTGTAGACCAGCCCGTCGTCCGAGATCGTCCAGCTCTCGGCAAGCCGCGGCAGCGGCTTCAAGTCGGGGGAATAGTCGAGCAGGCTTTCATAGATCTTGTTGCCGACATAGGTCGTCGGCCCAGCCGGTTCACGCCGATATTCAGCGTCGGCGGCTCGGGCTGGACGATGAGGTTCAGCGTGCCGCCGGCCTGCGCGGCCCGTAGCGGGCCAACGGCAAGCAGGATCATCGCCAAGGCTGCGGCAAAGGACGAAAGCAAGCGTTTCATTAACTGGATACCATTGTCGTTTCCTGGATCGGCCTGGCTTCGCCGGAAGGAAACCGGCCTGCCTTGGGGCAGGCCGGGGCCGGCGAATTAATTCTTGGCGGTACGCCAGTAGACCGGCGTGTCCCAGCTCGGGCCAAGGACGAAGCCGTTGACATTGGCGCGCGTCGGCGCCTGCTCGACTTCCTGGTAGAGGACGATGATCGGCGAGTTGTCCCGCACTTCCTTCTGGAGCGATGCGTAGATTTCGGTTCGCTTTGCGGGATCGCTTTCCAACAGGCCCGAATGGGTCTTTTCACTCAATTCGGGGATCAGCCAATGGTTGCGCCAGGCGGCGTTCTTGGCGGAAGCTTTGTCGGAATCGTCAGTGTTGACGGTGAAGAACTCGGCGCTCGAATGCACGTCGAGATAGTCCGGGGACCAGACCGAGATGACAGCCTCGTGCTGGCGCGCGCGATAGCGCGACGTCACCTGTCCGCGATCGATGGCATTCAGCTCGACCTTGATGCCGGCCTGCTCCAACGTCGCCTGGATGGCTTGCGCCGCTTCCTTGTCGGGCGACGAGTTGTAGGCGTCGATCTTCAGCGAAAAACCGTCCTTGTAGCCGGCCTCGGCCAGCAGAGCTTTCGCCTTGGCGATGTCGAGGTGATAGGGCGTTTCATCGAGCGACCCGCCGGAGCCCTTGCCCCAAAAACTCTGGTGGACGAAGAACTGGCCCTTGAGGATGTTGCTGGTGATGCCTTCGTAATCGATCGCCCAGCGGATCGCCTGCTGCACCTTCGGGTTCTTGAGCGGCTCGATCGCCTGGTTGAGCGCGAGATAGCGGATGTTGGTCTTCGGCGAGGAGACCAGCTTGATGTCGGCATTGGTCGACAGCGCCTTGATCTGGTCGGCATTGAGGTTGCGGGCGATATCCACATCGCCCTTCTCGACCAGCAATCGCTGCGTAGCGGCCTCGGGCACATGCCGCACGATGACGTTCTTCAGCGGCACGGCTTCGCGCTTGTAGTTCGGGTTGGCGGAAAGCACGACCACCTCGTTCGGCTTCCAGGTGACGAGCTGGTATGGGCCGGAGCCTGCGGAATGGGTCTTCAGCCAGCCGTAGCCAAGGTCATCGCCCTCCTGGTGCGTCAGCGCCTCCTGCTTGTCGACCACGGCAGCGACAGCCGACGATAGCGCCTTCAGGAAGAGTTCCGGCGCATAGGGCTTGTCGAGCTTGACCACCAGGGTCTTGTCGTCGGGCGCGGTGATCTGGTCCTTGACGTTGTCCTTGGTCCACCCGAACTGGGTCAGGATGAAGGCCGGCGTCTTGCCCAGGGCGACGACGCGCTGCAGCGAGAACACGGCGTCCTGAGCGGTCAGCGCATGGCCTGACGAGAAGACAAGCCCGTCGCGGATCTTGAACGTGAAGTTCAGGCCGTCGTCGGAGATCTTCCACGATTCCACCGCGCCGCCGATCAGCTTGGTGAAGTCGCCTGGATCGAAGGTCAGCAGGCGATCGTAAATGTTGTTGACCACCTCGCCGCCGCTAAGCTCATAAACCTCGGCCGGATCGAGCGTGATGATGTCGTCGATGTTCTTGGCGATCACCAGCGTATCGGGCGGTGTCGCGGCATGAACGGTCTGTGAGAACGTGAAGGTCATGGCCGACGCGGCCAGGAGCAGCCCGGCGAGGCTCGACTTCAGAACCGACCGCCGGCTTGGTGACGCTGATATATTGCTCTTACGGGCGCTCATGTCCCACTCTCCTGAGAAAATCCCTGTTGCAGACAACCCGGGCTTGCCCGGTCCCCCGGTCTCGGCGGCAAGGCAACGGCCAAGCCGCGCCGGCAAAATCAATCTATTAAGTTGATAGACATTGTAGTGTTATGGATTTCCAAAGTTTGGAACGGCCGGGGTTTTTGATTTCAAATCGCGGGCCGTGGCACTGCACCGGCGCGTTCGGACGTCAGGCGGCGCCGTGATGCGCGGAATCAAGAAGCGCTCGATAGGCCTCGTTGGCCGAGCGGCCGGCAAGCTCCGTCCGCGACGTCGTTCCGGCAATCTTTCCGTTCGTCATGACGACGATCCGCTCGCACATATGCGCGACGACGGCGAGATCGTGGCTGACCAGCACGAAATTGATGTCGCGCTCCTCGCGCAGCCGCGTCAGCAGGTTGAGGACCTCCGCCTGGACCGAAACGTCGAGCGCCGAGGTGGGCTCGTCGAGGAGAAGGATGCGCGGTTCCACCAGCAGGGCGCGGGCTATGCAGATACGCTGACGCTGGCCGCCGGAAAGCTGGCCAGGGAAACGAAAGCGAGCGCTTCGCGGCAGTGCGACGGCATCGAGCGCCTCGGCGATCCTGCGCTCGCGATCGGCGATCCCGTGAATGACCAGCGGTTCCCGCAATATGTCGTCGATAGTATGCGCCGGATTGAGCGCGGCGGCCGGATCCTGAAAGACGATCTGCAGCAAGCGCCGCTCAGCGAGCGAACGGGTTGGTGAAAGCGGCGAACCAAACACGCTGATCGCACCGCTCCAATGCTTGTGGATTCCGGCGACGCATTTGAGAAGCGTGCTCTTGCCGCAGCCGGACTCGCCGACGATGCCGACGCTCTCGCCGGCGCCGACCGTCAGCGAGACATCGTCGACGATCGTCGTGCCGCCGAATGCGACGGAGAGACCGCGGATCGCAATCGGCAGACCGTTCATTGCAGCCAGGCCGGGTCGCGCGCCAGCACCGGCAGACGGCCGCCGGGATGCACCAGCGAGGGCCGGCATGCCAGCAGGCCTCTGGTGTAAGGATGGCGCGCGGCGTCGTAACCCTGCTCCGACGCCAGTGTCTCGAGCACCTGTCCGCCATACATCACCAGCACGCGATCGGCATAGCCGGCGACAAGATCGAGGTCATGGCTGATAAGGATCAGGCCCATGCCGCGCAGCCTGACCTGCTCGTCGATGAGCTCTAGGATGCCGTGCTGGACGACCGCGTCGAGCGCCGAGGTCGATTCGTCGGCGATCAACACTTCCGGCTCGCCGGCCAGCATCATGGCGATCATGATCCGCTGCGCCATGCCCCCCGACACCTCATGCGGATGGAGCCCGGCGACGCGTCTCGGGTCGGCGATGTGCACCTCGTCGAGGAGTTCCGGCACCCGCCGACGGGCTTCGCGCTGCGACAATCCCCGGTGCAGGCGCAACATCTCGGCGACCTGATGCTCGACGGTCTTGACCGGGTTCAGCCCCTGGCGCGAGTCCTGGACGATCATGCCGATGCGACGGCCGCGGATGGCGCGCAGCGCGCGGGGCGAAAGCGACAACAGATCATACCCAAGAAACCGCGCCTGTCGCGCGGTCACGATCGCCGGCGCGGCCAGCCCGAGCAGAGCCCTGACCGTCATGGACTTGCCCGAACCGGATTCGCCGACAATGGCCAGGCGCTCGCGCCCGAGTTCGAAACCTAGGCCGCGCACGACGTCCACCGGGCCGGAAGGCGTGGAAAAACGCACATTGAGGCCTTCGACGACAAGCAACGGTTCGACGGGCAGCGGTTCAATGGGCAGCGGTTCGACGGCCATCGCTCACCTCGACCGCGGATCGAGGACGTCGCGCAAGGCATCCCCCAGCATGTTGAAGCCGAGACTGAGCAGCAATATTCCAAAACCCGGGATGGTCGAAACCCACCATGCCTCAAAGATGACCGTCCGGCCGTCGGCGACCATGGCACCCCACTCAGCCTGCGGCGGAGGCAGGCTCAATCCGAGGAAGCCGAGGCCGGAGGTGATGAGGATGATGCCGGCCGCGTCGAGCGCCGCGCGCACGATCGCCGACGGCAGGCAAAGCGGCAGGATATGGCGGAACAGAAGCCTGGACTTCGAGGCACCGAGCGTCTCCGCCGCCTGGATGAACTCGGCGCGCCGATAGGCGATGGCCTCCGCCCGCGCGATACGGGCATAGGGCGGCCAGCCGGTCACCGCTATGGCGATGACGGCGGTGGACATGCCTGCTCCGAGCGTTGCGGCGACGGCGATGGCGAGGATCAGGCGCGGAAACGCCATGAAGACATCGCATGCCCGCATGATGACCTTGTCCAGGGACGGATTGAGGCCGGCCGCGGCGCCGGCGACGACGCCAAGCGGCACCGCCGACAGGAGCACCAGCGCCACGATGGCGAGCGTCGGCCGCGCGCCGAAGATCAGCCGAGCGAAAATATCGCGTCCCAGTGTGTCGGTGCCAAACCAGTGCGTGGCCGACGGTGGCTGGAGCCGCTCGGCCAGCACCTGCAGATCGGGATTGTAAAGCGGCAGATACGGCGCTGCGAGCGCGGTGGCGATCGCCACGCAAACGATGAATGATCCCGCCACACCGACAGGATCGCTCAGAAGGCGAACCACACCCGCATAGACGGCGCCAAGCCGCGCCTGCAGGCGCGAACCTGGCTCATCGCTGACCAGCCAGGCGGCTGCGGCGTTCAGCACGATCATCGCGCCCTCGCGCGAGGATCGAGCGCGGACTGGGCGACCTCCGCAATCATGTTCAGCAGCATGAACAGAACGCCGACGATCAGCGTGCCGGCCAGTACCGCGGGCAGATCGGCGGCGAACAGCGACTGCGTGATATAGAGGCCGAGCCCGGGCCAGGCGAACACGGTTTCGGTCAGCACCGCGCCTTCGAGAAGATAGGCATAGGTCCAGGCGACGACCGCGAGTATGGGTCCGATTGCGTTGGGCAGCGCATGCCGCCAGAGGATCGCGGTTTCGGAGAGACCCTTGAGGCGAGCAACGTTCACATAATCCTGGCGCATCTGCCAAAGCAGGAAGCTGCGTGTCATGCGCGCGATATAGCCGACCGCGATCAGGCTGAGCAGCGCGCCGGGGAGCACGATGTGCGAGACCGCATCGGCGAACGCACTCCAATCGCCGCTGATGGCGGTGTCGACAAGCACAAGCCCCGTCACGTCCGGCACCGTGTACTGATAGGCGATATCTATACGCCCTGGACCGCCGACCCAGCCGAGGCGCGCGTAGAAGACCAGCAGGCCGACGAGACCCAGCCAGAAAACGGGAACGGAGTGGCCTAGCAGGGAGAATATCCGAGCAAGATGATCCGGCCAGCGGCGCACAAAGCGCGCCGAGCAGACGCCAAGCGGCAGGCCGGCCGCGACACCGAACAGGATGGCAAAGGTGGCGAGTTCCAGTGTGGCCGGAAAGAACCGGGCAAGGTCGGAGGCGACAGGGTTGCCCGTCGTGGTCGACCTGCCGAAATCGCCCCGCAGCATGTCGAGCGAGAACAATGCGAACTGCTCGATCAGCGGACGGTCAAGGCGCATCGCCCGGAACGTCTCGTCATAGAGCCCCTGCGGCGCCCGGTCGCCAATCACGGCGAGCACGGGATCGACGGGAAGAATCCGTCCGATCGCGAAGACGATGAACAACAGACCGACAAGGACCAAGGCGACGGTTACGGCGCCGGAAATGAGCCTGCGTACAGCCACGGGAATCCGAAGGCCTAAGGCAACGCTCGCTTTCCGACGAAGCGGCGGCGTCTCGAGAATGGCGCTCATGGTTCCGACCTTCCGGAGCGTGCAGTCGAATTGTCGCCGGGCGCTTCGGCTATTCCGCCGCGATCCGCTGGCCGGCGGCGCGGCGCGAGAGCGCATAGCCTGCCTCGTCGACCGCCTGCGCAACGCGCTTTCGGATTGCCTCGGACACCAGGACGCCGTCGGTGAAATCCTTGTCCGTCGCATAGACCGCCGTCGGCAAGGCAAGCGCTTCGAAGAAGCCGAACAGCGGCCGCAGCTGATGCTCGACGATCAGCGCATGTCGCTCGCCGCCGCCCGTTGCAAGCAGCAGCACCGGCTTGCCCCTCAGCGAGGCCGGATCGAGCAGGTCGAAGAAGTGTTTGAACAGACCGGTGTAACTGCCCTTGTAGGTCGGCGAGCCGACCACCAGCACATCGGCGTTGACGACCTTGTCGAGAACATCGCGGCCCTGCTGGTCGAGATCGCGCGCCCATTTGGCGCTGCCGAGCGAGGCGCCGACGTCTTCGATGTCGAAGGTGCTCGCGGACAAAGTGTTGCGGGCGGCGATGTCCCTGACAACCTGCTCGACAAACCCACGTGTCTTCGACGGCCGGGTGAAATTTCCGGAGAAACCGACAACGGTTGGGTTGGGCATGCTCACTTCCTCGATATGCCGACGCTGGATCTAATGTCTATAATTTTTATAGACTGTGGCATGCCTTAGAAGGAACGATCCGCTTTTCGAGGGCCCCTCCCCGAACAATTTTTCCATTGATCAGGCGAATGACGGTTGCCATCGATCAGGACGAGACGCGCACGATCAGCTTGCCGAAATTGCGTCCTTGCAGGAGGCCGAGGAAGGCATCCGGGGCATTCGGCAGCCCATCGACGATATCTTCCTTGTACCGAACCTGCCCCGAAGCAATCCAGCCGGCCATCGCTTCATAGAAGACCGGGCGCTGTTCCACGAACTCGCGCTGGATGAAGCCTCTGATCGTCAGGCTGCGGCGCAGCACGTCACGCATCACCGATGGGAGACGATCCGGACCGGAAGTCGCCAACTCGCTGTACTGCGCGATCAGCCCGCATACCGGGACGCGGGCAAAGTCGTTGAGCAAGGGGAATACGGCGTCCCAGACATGGCCACCGACATTCTCGAAATAGACGTCGATGCCTTCCGGGCAGGCAGCCCTCAACCGCGCCTCGAAGTCGCTTGCGCGATGATCGACGACCGCGTCGAAGCCGAGCTGGTCGCGCACGAACGCGCATTTGTCGGCCCCACCGGCGATGCCGACGGCGCGGGCGCCCTTGATGCGCGCGATCTGACCGACGACCGAACCCACCGCGCCGCTTGCCGCAGCCACCACGACGGTCTCGCCTGGCTTCGGCCGGCCGATGGTCTGCAGGCCGGCATAGGCTGTGAAGCCGGGCATGCCGAGAACCCCAAGGGCGGTCGTGATGGGAGCCGCTCGCGGATCGAGCTTGCGCAACCCGGTGCCGTCAGAAACGGCAAAGCTCTGCCAGCCCGAATGGGAAAGAACGATGTCTCCTTCAACAAAACCGTCAAGACGGGAGCTTACGACGCGGGCGACGGTGCCGCCTTCCATGACGCCATCGATCTCGACCGGCTTGGCGTAGGACTTGGCGGCATCCATGCGGCCACGCATATAGGGATCGAGCGACAGATAGAGGACCTGCAGCAGCAGCTCCCCCTCGCCGGGCTCCGGCAGCTCTACCGTTTCGATCCTGAAATCGCCGGGCTTCGGCTGCCCCTTAGGTCTTGCAGCGAGCACGACTCGGGTATTCGTCCCGACCGGCATTGGCGTCTCCTTTGAAATGGACTCGAGCAATCCTCGGCCGGCCTTGAGGTTCAATGCCGTTCCGAGCCACGCAGATATCGTTCGAGCCACAGACTGTAGCGCGAACCGCCGAAACACAGGACAAAATAGATCACCGCGGCGAGCAGATAGGCCTCGTTGTAGAAACCCAGCCACTTCGGATCGGAGGCGGAGGATTTCGCCGCGTTGAGAAGATCGAAAATGCCGATCACGGCAAGCAGCGATGTGGCGAGCAGGAAGCCGATCGCCAGGTTGACCATGCCCGGGATGACCAGGCGCAGCGCCTGTGGCAGGACGACGAGCTGCATGGTCCGCCAGTAACCAAGGCCCAGCGATGCGGCAGCCTCTGTCTGGCCGGGCGGAATGGCTTGCAGGCCGGCGCGTACGACCTCGGCCAGATAGGCGGACCAGAACAGCGTCACCATGACGATGGCCCGAACGGTCTTGTCGATGAGCTGGCCGCCGGGGATCGCCATCGGAATGATCAGCATGGCGACATAGAGGATCGCCACCATCGGCGTGCCGCGCATCAGCTCGATGAAGACGACAGCGAGTGTGCGCAGGCCGCCCAGCTTCGATTGCCGGGCCAATGCAAGGAGGATGGCCAGCGGCGCGGCGCCGGCGAAACACACCGCCCATACCAACAAGGTTATCGGCAAGCCGCCCCACTGGTTGGACGGCACGATCGGCGGGAAGAGCGTTCCCGACATCAGCGTCCAGATTGTCCCGATCACCAGCAGCCAGGCGATCAGCAATTCGCGGCGCCAGAAGCGCGGCAACGCGGTCGTGGCGAGAAGCACGACGATGAGCACCATGGCGAGCAATGGCCGCCACTGCAGCTCGGGCGGATAGAAGGCGAACAGGATGAAGCGGAATTTTGCCGACACGAACGCCCAGCAGGCGCCGGACCCAGACGAACAATCTGCAGCGCTCCCGGTCCAGGTGGCCTCGACAATCGCCCAGCGCAGGAACGGCGGCACGAGCCAGATCAGGAAGGCCGTCGTGAGCACGGTGAGCGCGGAATTGAGCGGCGTGCCGAAGAGCCCGGTCTTCAAGGCATCCAACGAAGCCCTCCGGCGGGCGGGCAAGGCAAGAAGTGCTTCCGAGATGCTCATGCGCGCACCGTGCCCCGCAGCGCCACGCGCCGGTTGTAGACATTCATGGCTGCCGACACCGAAAGGTTGATGGCCAGATAGATGGCAATCAGGATGGCCAGCGCTTCGAACGATTGCCCGGTGGTGTTCGCTGTCGTGCCGACGATGCTGACGAGGTCCGGATAGCCGATGGCCACCGCCAGGCTCGAATCCTTGATCAGATCGAGATAGGATGAGGTCGTCAGTGGCGCGATGATGCGCAAAGCCTGGGGCAGCACGATCAAACGCATGATCTGTCCGTTGCGCAGACCCAACGCCCGGGCTGCCTCCCACTGGCCGCGATTGACCGACAGGATGCCCGCTCGCACGATCTCGGCGATAGCGGCCGAGAACTTGACGACAAGCCCGGTCAGCAGTGCCGCGAATTCCGGTGTCAGATTGTAACCGCCGCGGATGTTGAAGCCGGCCATGACCGGAAGCTCGATCCCGGCACGGGCGCCCGTGAGCGCAAAAATCGCGACGATGCCGATAGCCAACGCAAGAATGCCCACGCTGAAGCGCTTCACCGTCAGTTGCCCGCCTCGCCACAAGAGCCAGGATCCAACGCCGAAGACGAGGACCAGGCCGATGGTGGCCGACCAGGTGATCGCGGTCGCATCATGAAGGACGAGACCCGGAAGGAAGACGCCCCGGTTGCTCAGGAAGAACGAATGGAAAGCCGAGACCGCCTGCCTTGGCGGCGGAAACGACTTGGCAAGCGCGATCCAGAAGAAGAGCTGCAGGAGCAGCGGCGTGTTGCGGATGACCTCGACATACCACCGCACCAGCACTGCCAGCAGCAAATTGCCGGACAGGCCGGCGATGCCAAGGAGGACGCCCAATAGCGTTGCGAAGACACAGCCAAGCACCGCGACCCGTATGGTGTTGAGGAAGCCTGCGAGGATCGCCCGCGCGTAAGGATCGCCGGCGGCAAACGCGATCGGCGCTTCGCCGATCTCGAAATTCGCCGGGCGCGCCAGGAAATCGAAGCCCGGCGTGATGCCGACGCGGGCCATCGTCGCGGCCGTGTTGTGGCCAAACAGCCAGAACAGCGCGATAACCGTCAAGATCACGGCAAGCTGCGTGAGCGGCCAGTCTCCCCACCAGCGGGAGATCCGACGCAAGATGCCGGGCCCTTGCGGGCCCGGCACGGGATCAAGCGTCAATGCCATCGGTGCTCAGCGGAACGGCGGCGAATAGAGAAGCCCGCCGTTGGTCCACAGGCTGTTATAGCCGCGCTCCCAGCCGAGCGGCTTCAGGTTGCGCTCGTAGATTTCGCCGTAGTTGCCGACGGTCTTGATGATGTTGTAGGCCCATTTGGGATCGAGCCCGATGGCCTGCGATAGCGACGGGTCGACGCCGAGGAAGCGCTGGATCGCGGGATCCGGCGATTCGAGGAATTCGTCGATGTTCTTGCTGGTGATGCCCCACTCCTCGGCCTGGATGGTGGCGTTGACCGTCCAGTTGACGATCTCGAGCCAGCGGTCGTCGCCGCCGGCAATCGCCGGCGCAAGCGGCTCCTTGGACAAGCGCTCGGGCAAGATGATGTAGTCGTCAGGTTTCTTCAGTTGAGTACGCTTGCCGACAAGGTCGGACGAGTCCTGCGTGATCGCGTCGACGCGTCCAGTCTCCAGCGCGTCGATGAACTGACCGGTGTCCTCGATAGTCACCGGCGTGAACTTCTTGCCGGTCTTGCGGAAGAAGTCGGCAATGTTCAGCTCACCCGTGGTTCCGCTCTGGACGCCGATCGTCGCGCCGTCGAGATCGGCCGCCTTGGTCACGCCGAGATCCTTGCGGACCAGGATGCCCTGGCCGTCATAGAAGATGGTCGGGCCGAAATGGAAGCCGAGCTGAAAAGCTCGCGTGATCGTCACCGTCACGCCCGACAAGAGGATGTCGAACTCGCCGGACTGCAGCGCCGGCAAGCGCTGCTGCGGCGAGGAGTTGGTGAATTCGACCTTTTCCGGATCACCGAAGACGGTGATCGCCAGCGCCCGACCATAGTCGGCGAAGAACCCCTGCCAGCGGCCATTGCTGTCGGGCGAGAAGAAGCCGGGCGTCGTTCCGACCCCAACCTTGATCAGGCCCCGCTCCTTGATCTTGTCGAGGGTCGGCCCCGCCTGGCCCGCCGTTGAGAACAACCCGGCCGCCACCACCAGCGTTGTCGCCAGCGCGGCCTTCCACAGCGCGCCGGAACGCTTTGCTACTGTCATGTCAGTCAACTCCTGAGATTCTCGATGTTGCCAGTCGACCGCGGAACGTCCCCCGCCTCTCGACCTGGCGTGAACTTAACTCTACAATTTTTATAGACTAAGGAACGGCAATCCAATTTTCTGCCTCTTCGGGAAGCAGATTGCCTCGCCGGCGCGCACAAGCGGGGATTTCACCCGAGGCCTTTGAGATGGAAGCCGCGGCGAGTTCTGCAGCCTGAAAAAGAAAAAAGCCGGGCCCGAATACGGCCCGGCCAAAAGAAGGGTCAAACCTTCAGAGGGAACACAGTCCAGAAGCTTGGGAGGAAACCATTGAACATCCTCCTTATGGCTTAAATCTAATCGACCTTCCACGAAGACAATTCCAAAGCTCAACCGGAAGCCGGAATATTCTTGTGACAATTGTCTAACTTCGGAATCAGATGAAACTTTGACGAAGCAACCGACCGCTCCCCCGTGAGTCGAAGGTCAATGCCGTGAACTAGTCCCGTGTCGGTTTGGAATGTGTTGGCAGATAACCGGACAGCAATGTCAGCGCTGAAAGGAATGCTCCCACCCAAAGCAGCTCTTCCGAATAGCGTCGTATCCCCAGGAAATGCCAGTTGCTGCACAGCGCCATCGCCAGCGAGCAGCGGTCCGAGGTGTAGAGAAGACAAGGCAGCGTCCGCTCGACCGGGAAATTGGTGTTCCGCATCACCTGGGCATAGACGATCACCCACCACACGACAGCGATCGCGATCAGCGAGGTGCTGGCTATCTCGAGCCACCGCGTGACGCGGTCTCGGCGATCGAGCGCTGGCGCGGTCATTCGCCGAACCCCAAAATTTCGAGCACCTGCTGCCGCAACTTCACGACGCGGCTGTCGTCGCGGTGCCGGGGATAGGGCAGATCGACTTCGACGATAGCCTTGATGCTGGCCGGACGCGGAGAAAGAACGACCACACGCTGCGAAAGCAGCAAGGCCTCCTCGACATCATGCGTGACGAGGATGACGGCATGACCGGCTTGGCGCCAGAGCGAGAGCAGCTCCTGCTGCATCGATAGCCGGGTCAGGGAATCCAGGCGGCCCAGCGGCTCGTCGAGCAGAAGCACGCGCGGATTGTTGACCAGGGCGCGCGCCAGCGCTGCGCGCTGCGCCATGCCGCCGGAAAGCTGGTGCGGATATGCGCCGGCAAAGCCCTCGAGCTTGACCAGTTTCAGGGTCTCGTCGATACGAGTGCCGCTCGTCGCCAGACGCCCCTGAGCCTGGGGACCGAGCGCGACATTGTCGCGAACCGTGCGCCACGGAAACAGTGTCGGATCCTGAAAGACGAGCACACGCGACGGGTCCGGCTTATGGACCGGCGCTCCCGCCGTCAGCACCGCCCCCCGCGAAGGCCGATCGAGCCCGGCGGCCAGCCGCAGCAACGTCGATTTCCCGCAGCCGGAGGGGCCGACCAGCGCGACGAATTCGCCAGGAGCGACCGTGAGGCTTATGTCGTGAAGCACCGGAAGCGCCTGGCCGTCGAGTTCATAGCGATGCGAAACACTGCGGAAATCGATCGCTGAATGCAAGCCGTCAGCGTCCCGCCTGACCGTTGCCGCTGCCGCTACCACTGCACCACTCCCTTTTGCCAGGAGAGCAGCCTGTCGCGGACGACGAACAGAAGCTTCACCAGCCCAGAGCAGATCAACGCCATGACGATCAGAGCGGCATAGACGTTGGCATAGGCCGAATAGGCCGTCTGGAACTGAAGGTACCAGCCGAGACCGTATTTGGCGCCGAGCATTTCCGCGACCACCAGCACCGCAAAGGAATAGTAAAGGCCCATGAACAGACCGACGAATACGCTAGGCAGCGCCGCCGGGATCGCGACGCACAGCACCAGAAAGCGGCTGTCGGCTCCAAGCGTGCGCGCAACATCGTAATAGGCGCGGTTGACGGTGTTGACGCCGGAGGCGGTGAGGATCGCGACCGGAATGCCGGACGCCAGCGCCACGAGAAAGATGCTGGCCTGAAAGGTCGTGGGAAACAGGAAGAAGGTTGCCGGTATCCAGGCGCTTGCCGGCACGGGCCCGATCAATTTGAGGACCGGCATGCCCCAGTAGGAGAAGGTCTTCGACCAGCCGAGCGCGACACCGCCGATGAAGCCCAGGACGATGCCGCTGCCGAACCCGATCGACCATAGGCGTGCCGTGTAGGCGACACAGATCAGCAGGCGTTGCCAGTCTACGATATAGACATGCAGCAGCCCATGCGGCGGCGAAAAGAACGGCTTCGGCAGCCAGCCGAGCTTTGCCGTGGTCAGTTCCCAAAGACCAAACCAGACACCGAGCACGATGAACCAGGGGCCGTAGTGGATCAGCCAGGGGCCGAGCCGGCCAAGCCGGCCGATGGTGACGGCAAGCACTGCAAGGATCGCCGCGCCGGCCAGCAGCAGTCCCGCGAAAAGGTCGCGGCTTCCCCACGGAACGACATCGGGTAGCGCCGTGGTGACGATCGCGGCGGCAATCCAGGCCGCAGCCGCGATCAGACCGTGTTTCCAGATGGCGCCGCCAAGCACGGAAGCCAGCACTGCGCCGTCCTCTTGCTTGTCGGCCGCCACACTCATGTGCTGCGCCTAGGCCAGGATATCGACGGTGACGCGCGAGGCGAGTTCCGCGGGCACGGTGGTCGGATCCAGCACCTTGATCAGCGCCAGATCTTCCGCCGAGCGCTTGACCTGCGCTTCCAGGTCCTTGCCGACCGGATGCGTGTGCAGGGCCCAGGACGCGATCTCGTCGTGGATGTCCTCGACGGGGAAGCCGGGATTGAGATTGTCGACGAACCACTTCGCCACCTCGTCCGGATGCTGCGAGGCGTATTCGTGGATTTCGATGTCGGCTTCCGCAAGGCGCCGGATGGCGTCCTTGTTTGCGTCGAGGAACGCGGAATTGACGCCGAGTACGCAGCAGACCGTGCCTTCGAAGACGCCCGTCTGGGTGTTGGCGACCTCGACAAGGTCGAACTTCTTCTTCTGCGCATAGGCCCAGGGATCGAGATGGGCGAGCGCATCCGCCTGCCCCTTGCCCACGGTCTCGCCGACGAGGTCGAACGGCACGTTGGTCCAGTTGACGTCGTTGTTCGGATCGAGCCCGGCCTTGGCCAGCGCCACCTGGAACGAATGCTTGGGCGGGCTGGCAACGTCGTAGGAAACGATCGTCTTGCCCTTCAGGTCCTCCAGCTTCTTGACCCCGGAAGCCTTCGACGCGAGCAGCCTGGTGCAGCCGCCATGCGAGCCGGCGAACAGCTTTACGTCGAGCCCCTGTTCGAGCGGCTTGACCCAGTCGTAAAGCAGGCCGGCGCCGGCGTCGGTCTTGTTGGTGGCGATCGACTGGATCAGCGTCAGCCCGCTGGCGCCCTGGTAGTAAAGCTCGATGTCGAGGTCATGCTTGGCGTAGATGCCCTTCGACAGCGCAAATGCGATCGGCGAGTGGCAGGCAGCGAATTCGGTCCAGGATAGCCTGACCTTTGTCGCGTTGCCTGCGATGGCATAGCTGGTCGGTCTCGCAAGCAGGCCGACCGCGGCGGCGCCGATGCCCAGCGCACCGGCGGTCTTCAGCACGCCGCGCCGGGAGATTTTCGAGCTTCCAATGTCGTTGCTGGAACCCATTGCCCTCTCCTCTTTGGATTTGAAGCCGACGTTTGCCGGCGGATGCCTCACGCAGCCTTCAGCTCGCGGTCGCCGGCGACCTGATCGAGCGCCTGTTCGAGATCGCGGATGATGTCGTCGGGATGCTCGATGCCGATGGAAAGCCGGACATAGCCAGGCGTGACTCCGGTCGCCAGCTGCTCCTCGGGGGAGAGCTGCGAATGGGTCGTGGTCGACGGATGGATCGCCAGCGAGCGCGCATCGCCGATATTCGCCACGTGATAGAGCAGCTTCAGCCCGTTGATAAAGGAACGGCCCGCCTCGCGGCCGTCCTTCAGTTCGAACCCGACCAGTGCGCCATAGCTGCCGGACCGGAAATAGGCGTCGGCGCGGCGCTTGTTCTCGCCGGTCTGATAGCGCGGGAAGATGACGTTCGAGATCTTCGGGTGACCTTTGAGATATTCCGCCACCTTGATGGCATTCTCATTGTGCTGGCGAATGCGCAAAGGCAGCGTTTCCAGACCCTGCAACAACTGGAAGGCATTGAACGGGCTGATGGCGGCGCCGACATCGCGCAGCAGAACGGTGCGGACGCGCAGCACATAGGCCACCGGCCCGAGCGGCTTGGCTGCTTCCACCCAGACCTTGCCGTGATAGCTCGGATCGGGCTGATTGAGCGTCGGGAATCGCTCGGCATGCTCTTCCCAGGGGAAGTTGCCGCCGTCGATGACGATGCCGCCGATCGAGGTGCCGTGGCCGCCGATATATTTGGTCGCCGAATAGACGACCACCGCGGCGCCATGATCGAAAGGCCGGATGCTGAGCGGCGCGGCCGTGTTGTCGACGATCAGCGGCACGCCCAGCGAACGACCGATATCGGCGACCTCCTTGATCGGGAACACCTGAAGCTTCGGGTTGGGCAAGGATTCGGCGTAATAGGCGCGGGTGCGCGCGTCGGTTGCGCGCCGGAAATTCTCCGGATCGGCCGGATCGACGAAGCGCACTTCGACGCCGAGATGTTTGAGTGTCGCCGCAAACAGCGCCCAGGTGCCGCCATAGAGGTCCGTGGAGGAGACGATGTTGTCGCCGGCGCCGGCAAGGTTCAGGACCGAATAGGCCGAAGCCGCCTGGCCGGAGGAGAGCAGAAGCGCCGCAGCACCTCCCTCCAATGCGGCGATGCGGGTTTCCAGCACGTCCTGCGTCGGATTGGAAACACGCGTGTAGATGTGGCCGATCTCGTCCAGTGCGAACAGCCGATCAGCATGAGACGTATCCTGAAACTGATAGGACGTAGTCTGATAAATCGGCACCGCGACGGCGCCGCTAACCGGGTCGGCGCGCCAATTGCCGCCGTGCAGGGCGAGAGTCTCGGGGGATAGATTTTCCAGCGTCATGTGACTTCCTCCTGTTTGAGCCCTGCGATCAGGCAAACGGTGCGACTTCGGCCCGGGCCTGGGCGGCGAGCAGGTCGGCATGGTGTCGCTGCGCGACGTCGGGGTGCGAGCGCAGGCGGCTCTTCAGCGCGTTCTGGCCGGAGTTGCGATAAAGCGGATTTTGCGGATCGCGCGTGACGCCGTTGGCCTGCGCCTTCAAATGCGGGGTGAGGTCCAGCAACGGGATCTCGGCGTCGAACGGCGCACCCAGGAAAAAGGCGACGGACAGCCGGTCGATGCCGGCCGGCGGCGTCACCACCCGGTGGACCGTCGCTTTGAGGTAGCCATCGGTCGCCATCTCAAGGAGTTCGCCGATATTGACCACGAAGGTTCCAGCGCGCGGCTCGGCGTCGATCCAGCTGCCGTCGGCGGCCTCGACCTGCAAGCCCCTCTGCCGCTCCTGCAGCAGGAGGGTGAGGAAGCCGCTGTCCTTATGCGCGCCGACACCCTGCTCGCTCTCGGTGGAGTCGCGCCCCGGGTAGCGGATGATCTTGATGAGATGATTGGGCGTACCGGCGTAGATCGCTTCGAAGGCGTTCTCATCCTGCTCGAGGATGGTGGCGAATGCCTTGAGCACCTTGGTCGACAGCTCGGTCAGGCGCTCCTGCCACTCCAGCAGCAGGGGCTTCAACTCCGGTAAAGCGTTTGGCCACTGGTTCGGCCCCTGCAGTCGCCGCCATGCGGGCTGTCCCGCATCGCGCGACAGTGCCGGCGCCTCCGAGCCGATATCGACCTGCTCGCGCCAGTCCCTCTGCCCCTTCGTCAATTCCTGGCCGACGCGGTTGTAGCCGCGGAAATGCGGCGAGTTGACCATCTCGATCTCGAGCTTGTCCTCATCCGGCAAAGCGAAGAAGCGGCGCGAGGCGCCCAGCACGTCATCGATCAATGACTGCGGAATTCCGTGGCCGGAGAGATAGAAGAACCCCACATCGCGCGCCGCGCGCCGCAGTTCTTCGAGGAACCGCCTGCGGGAGTCCGGATCGGAATTGTAGCCGGAAAAGTCCAGCACCGGGATTGTTCTCGCGTCGGCGGCCTTGCTCATTTCCATCCTCTTTCTCTGAGGACGAAAGCCTTGCACCGCCAACATGGGAAACAAAGAAAATGCCGACCTTTTCAGACAGGGCCGGAAGAATTCGCGTATCGCGGACGCGCCCGCGGAGGCGAATTTTTGTTAATTCTATAAAACTTATAGACTTTGACCCTGATCGCACGCAATATCAGAACGAGGTGTGGAGCTGCCGCTTCGAGGAGGAGACCTTATGACCACACGCCAATTGCCTTCGCTGCATGAGGGTCATGCGCCCGTCCTGCTGCATGGAGCGTTCGACGAGGCGCTGGAGGCCTATCAGGACTGGGCGCCGGGGGCGGACGAGCCTCAAGTGGAATTCGAGGGCCGGCTGGTGCCGATCAGTTCCGTCTTCGGCCGCATGCGGACTTGCACGGACATCCTTCCATGGCGCATCGAGGGCGACGTCTCGTCGATCGTCGGCGACACATCGATCTCAAACGGCGACAGGCCGGCCACTTACGCCGATGCCGCTCTCATTCTTCGCTCGCTGTGCGTCGACAAGCTGCGCGCCTTCGGTGCCATCCGATAGGCGGACCCATTTGCAGCCGCCGAGGTCGGCCTGGGCCGGCTTCGGCGGTAGCATCGGCTTTCGGGGCGGGTACGGTTGAGGAGACGATTATTGTCCAAGCAGGCGTCTGCTTCGAAAATCCCCGCCTTCTAGCAAAACCACTCGCGAGGATAGGCTTCAGCCGCAGTGACATCTCGCTCGAAGTGGAAGCTCCATTGACCTCAGCCAATACAGACAAAGCCACACTCTTCCTGCTTGCCCCCGACTTCGAGGACGCCAAGTTTCCGGGCCAGCGCTTTTTCTGCCGGCACTGTGCTCTGGTGGAAGGCGTGCTCGCCTCCTTCCCGAAACTCCTCGAGACGATCGATGTTCACCGGATCGCCTTTCCTCGCCCGCGCGGGCAAGTGATCGAGCTCATCGGCGAGGCCAACCAGGCGCTCCCGGTGCTGATCCTTCCTGCCGGTCAGTCCTCGGCCCATGCCAGCGGCGAAGCCAATGGCCGACAGTTCGTCTCCGGAGCGGAGCGCATCATCGACGCTCTTGTCGAAGACCGGCTGATCCCGCCGCCCCACCCGTGAGGCCTGGCACGCGGAAACGCGCGGAGTTGCCGGGCGGAACGTTTCAAACCCGGCATGGGATGAGCAAGGGTTTTTCTCTCGCGCCGTGAAATTCGGCATACAGTCTATAAAGTTTGTAGATTAAATAGACTAATCTCTGCAGCCAACGGCCATATCGTCTTTCGGCCCGCGATGCGGAGATCTCATGGCATATGCTCTAAGCCTCCTCGACAAGAGTCCCCTGGCCAAGGGCGAAAGTGCGACCGATGCGCTCAAGCGCACAATAGCGCTGGCGCAACTGGCCGAGAAACTTGGCTACCGCCGCTTTTGGGTGGCCGAGCATCACAACGTCGCGGAACTGGCAAGCTCCTCGCCCGAAGTGCTGATCGCGCATTTGCTGGCGCTCACCAGCCGCATCCGGATCGGTTCGGGCGGCGTGATGCTGCAGCACTACAGCGCCTACAAGGTTGCCGAGAATTTCAATCTGCTGGCCTCGCTCGCGCCGGGCCGTGTCGATCTGGGCATCGGCAAGGCGCCCGGCGGCCTGCCGTTGTCGACACGAGCCCTGCAGGGTGATCGCGATCCTGCGAAAAAGCCCGATTTCGGCCAGCAGGTCGCAGAGCTCGGCGCCCATCTCGACGCCACCGGACCGATAGCCGGGCTGAGGGCGACGCCTCGTCCCTCCATCGCGCCGCAGCGCTTCCTGCTGGGCGCGAGCGTCGAGAGCGCTGAGCTTGCCGCGGCGCATGGATGGGAGTTCGTCTTCGCCCGTCACCTCAACGGCGACGATACTTTGCTTGACGAAACGGTCTCGGCCTATCGCGAGGCGACCGGGCGCGTGCCGATCGTCGCGGTCTCGGTGATAGTCTCCGACCACGCTGGGGAAGCCGAGGCCGAAGCCTCGAAGACGAAGCTGTTCAAGGTCCATGTTCCAGGCGCGCAAAGCGTCACCGTCGGCAGCGAAGAGCAAGCCAAGGATTACGCGCGCCAGCTGGGGGCGAACGAATACCGCATCGAACCCAAGCAGCCGAGCGTGATTGCGGGCACGCCGGATCAGGTCCGTTCCGAGCTCGACCGCCTGCATGCCCGCTCCGGAACCGGAGAGTTCATCGTCGAGCCCGCCGTCGGTGGGCTGTGGCGCCTTGCAACCATAGAGGCGCTGGTGCGGCAACGGCCCGCCGCCGCCGCTTGAACGATCAGACCAAGGAGCTGTCATGAGCAGCCAGCGAATTCCCTTCGGTATCATGCTGCAAGGCCCCGGCGGGCACATGAACGCCTGGAAGCATCCGAGCGTACCCGCCGACGCAAGCATCAATTTCGATTATTACGTCGGTATCGCGCGCCAGGCTGAAGCGGCGGGCATAGCCTTTGCCTTCGTCGCCGACGGCCTCTACATCAACGAACAGTCGATCCCGCACTTCCTCAATCGCTTCGAGCCGATCGTGCTGCTTTCGGCGCTTGCGGCGGCGACCAAGAGCATCGGACTGGTCGGCACGCTATCGACCTCATACAGCGACCCCTTCACCGTCGCCCGGCAATTCGGTTCGATCGATGTGGTGAGCGGCGGACGCGCCGGCTGGAACGCGGTCACTTCGCCACTCGAAGGCTCCGCGAAAAACTACGGCCGCGATAAGCATCCCGAGCACGCGCTGCGCTATCAGATCGCCGCCGAACATATCGAGATCGTCAAGGGCCTGTGGGATTCCTGGGACGACGACGCCTTTGTGCGCGACCGGCAGAGCGGCCGCTATGCCGATTTCTCGAAGATGCACCGGCTGAATTTCAAGGGCCGCTTCCATTCAGCCGAAGGGCCGCTCAATCTCGGCCGCTCGCCGCAAGGGCAGCCGGTTCTCTTCCAGGCCGGCGGCTCGGACGACGGCATCTCGCTTGGCGGTCGGCATGCCGATGCCGTCTTCGCCAACGCCGCCTCCTTCGAGGAGAACCGCGAGCTGTCGCGGCGGCTCAAGGAAAGCGCGGTGGCGCATGGCCGCAGCGCCGACCATATCAAGATCTTCCCCGGCATCGCGCCGATCGTCGGTTCGACGGAGGAAGAGGCCGAGCGCAAGTATCGCGAGATACGCGACCTGGTCACGGTTCATGAAGCGCTGCTCTATCTCGGGCGCTTCTTCGACCATCACGACTTCACCGCCTATCCCGTCGACGAGCCGTTCCCGGAACTCGGCGACATCGGCAAGAACAATTTCCGCTCCACCACCGATCGCATCAAGCGCGTCGCCAGGGAAAAGAAGCTGACGCTGCGCGAGGTCGCGCTGGACGCCGCCACCACGCGCAGTGCCTTCATCGGCACGCCGGAGAAGATCGCCGACGAGCTGATCCGCTGGGTGGACGGCGGAGCGGCGGACGGTTTCGTGCTGGGCTTCCAGGTCATCCCAGCCGGGCTCGACGATTTCGAGAAGCATGTCCTGCCCATCTTGGAAAGGCGTGGCCGCCACGTGCGCGACCAGATCGGCACGACATTGCGCGATCATCTCGAACTGCCGTTCAAGGAAAGCCGTTACACGCAGCATGCTTCTTCCACGACGACCACCGAGGAAGCAGCCTGATGACGGTCCGGCCCGCTCCACCTTCGGCGGCGATCGCCGAAGCGATCCTGGACAGCGCCGACGAGTTCGTCGCTCTGCGCCGCAAGCTGCACAGCGAACCGGAATTGGCCTACCAGGAGAAAAAGACCAGCGCGCTGGTTGCCGAGCGACTGCAATCCTGGGGCTATGAGGTCGCCCAAAACATAGGCGGCACCGGTGTCGTCGGAACGCTTCGCAACGGCAACGGTGAGAAGTCCATCGGCATCCGCGCCGACATGGACGCATTGCCGATCGTCGAGGCGACAGGCTTGCCCTACGCCAGCACCAAGCCAGGCGTGATGCATGCCTGCGGGCATGACGGGCATACTTCGATCCTGCTTGCCGCCGCCAGGCATCTCGCCGAGACACGAGATTTCTCGGGAACGGTTCGGCTGATTTTCCAGCCCGCCGAGGAAGGCGGCGCCGGCGCCAAGGCGATGATCGCCGACGGGCTGTTCGAACGCCTTCCCGTCGACGCCGTCTTCGGCCTGCACAATTGGCCTGGCGTGCCGGCCGGACAGTTCGCTTTCCTCAGCGGCCCCGCCATGGCGTCCGTCGATCTCGCCATCATCAAGATCGTCGGCAAGGGCGGTCACGGCGCGCGGCCGAGCCATGCCGTGGATCCCATAGTCGCCGCCGCCTCGCTTATCATGGCGCTGCAGACGATCGTCTCGCGCAATGTCGACCCGCTGGAAACGGCGGTCGTCACCGTCGGCACCATCCATGGCGGCATCGCCGCCAATGTCATCCCCGACAGCGTCGAATTGAAGGTCACCGTCAGGACCTTCAGCGAGGCTGTCCGCGAGCAGATCAGGACGCGCATCATCGCGCTCGCCGAGACACACGCGCAAAGCTATGGCGCCACCGCGGAAGTCGCCTATCCACGCGGCTATCCGGCACTCATCAATCACGCCGACGAAACCGAGTTCGCGAGACAGGTCGCGCTTCGCCATTTCGGCGCCGAACGGATCCATTCGGACTTCCGCCTGATCACCGCCAGCGAGGACTTCGCCTTCATGCTCGAAGCGCGTCCGGGCAGCTATCTCTTCATCGGCAATGGCGACAGCGCCGACCTGCACAGTCCCAACTACGACTTCAACGACGACATCCTGCCCGACGCGGCCCGCTACTGGGTGGCCCTAGTGCAGGACTACCTCGCCGCGAATGAGGCTCCGCGGACGAACGAGCCGGCAACAGGGCCCACGCCATGACAGACAGCTTTCTCTACACTACGCCGGTCGATCCGCGCGCAGCCCCGCTCATCGAAGCGCTGACCTGGGAATACACGACCCGCTACGGCGACTATTTCGGCGAGCCGGGCGAAGAGATGCGGCGCTATCCCGCCGAGCTCTTCGCTCCGCCGCACGGGAATTTCCTGCTTTTGACCCGCAACGGCACGGCGATCGCCGGCGGCGCCTTTAAACGCTACGACGAACAGACCGCCGAGCTGAAACGAGTGTGGACGCATATCGATCTGCGCCGACAGGGTCTTGCCCGAAAAGTCTTGGCCGAACTTGAGCTTCAGGCGGCGCGCCAAGGCTACAGCCGCCTCTATTTGACCACGGGATTCCGTCAGCCGGAAGCCGCCGGGCTCTACCTCAACAATGGCTACACCGCGCTTTTCGACACCAACGTCGATCCGGAAATTCATGGCACCTTGCCGTTTGAAAAGGACATCAGCGCCCTCGCGCTGAGGATCGGGTCGCCCTTGCTCGAACGAAAGGCGAGCTGACCGGCTTTGATCATCCAAATCAATGCGTTCACAAAAATGGAAATACTTAGGGAAAATAACTAAGCAACGTTCAAAATATAAAAGAAATTGTCATGATATAGTTCTCCGAGCAGCTAGTGTTATATGGACATACTTTATTTCTGAAGTATTTCCCTTAACATTGGAGCAGCGACGATAAATGACGGCAGCGGATGTAGGGGAAGCGGCAACCCTCCCGAGCGCGGTGCTACCAGGGGACAGCCAGGGATATAGGGTGATCCCCGCGAGGCACCCCTGGCGAGTGGTCGGCACGGTCGTCGCCATCCTGCTCATCTTCTTCACGCTGCGCTCGATCCTGACCAATCCGAGATGGGGCTGGGACGTCTTTGCAAGGTTCTTCCTGTCCGAGCCCATACTGGTCGGCCTCGGCCGAACGCTGCTGCTGGCGGGCGTATCATGGGCCTATATCTGGCTGCTGCGCTCCATCCCGCTCATCGTGCTGCTGCTGGTCCTCAACAATCTCGGCTATCTCTATCCGACCATCGATTTGGGCCTGCCTTTCACCGGCCAGTTGTTCGCGCAATACAACACCGTCGAGGTGTTCAGCCCGTTCTGGGTGGGCGTGGTCGGTCTCAGCCTCAACCAGGCCGCCTTCTCGGCCGAGATCATCCGCGGCGGCATCCTGTCGGTCGACCAGGGCCAGCATGAGGCCGCCGCCGCGCTTGGCCTGTCGCGCCGCCGGCAGGCGCTGGGAATCGTGCTGCCGCAAGCGATGCGGGCGATCCTGCCGAGCGGCTTCAACGAGATCATCGGTCTGGCGAAATCCACCTCCATGGTCTATGTCCTCGCCTTGCCTGAGCTCTTCTACACCGTGCAGGTCATCTACAAGCGGAACCTCGAGATCATCCCGCTGCTGATGGTCGCGACCATCTGGTACCTCATCATCATGAGCGTGCTCTCGGTGATCCAGCTCGGCATCGAGCGGCACTTCTCGCGTGGCGCCCTGCGCACGGCAAGCGGCCCGCTTCTTCGCAATCCCCTCGCCTTCCTGTCGGGAGGCAATTCTACGCCGCGAGTTCACTCCGCGCTTGCCACGGCCACCTCCAGCGATGTGGGTCGCAAGCCTCTGGTGACGACGGCCGAAAGGCTTGCGCGTCGCGGCGTCGGACGCATCGAAATCCGTGGTGTCTCGAAGCGCTTCGGCTCTTTGACCGTGCTCGACGGCATCGATCTCGACCTCCAGCCGGGTTCGGTGACGGCAATCATCGGCCCGTCCGGCGCCGGCAAGTCGACGCTGCTGCGCACCATCAATCATCTCGAACGGACGGACACCGGCTTCGTCACCATCGACGACGAACTGGTCGGCTACCATCGCGACGGGCACACGCTCTACGAACTCAAGGAAGCAGCGATCCGCCGGCGCCGCGCCGCGATCGGCATGGTCTTCCAGAACTTCAACCTGTTCCCGCATCTGACCGTGCTGGAGAACGTCATCGAAGCGCCGGTGTCCGTGCAGGGCGTTCCGCGCGCCGACGCGATCGAGTTGGCGAAGGATCTGTTGGCCCGCATCGGCTTGCCCGAGAAGGCGGATGCCTATCCGCGCCATCTGTCCGGCGGCCAGCAGCAGCGCGTCGCCATTGCCAGGGCGCTCGCCCTGAAGCCAAAGGTCCTCCTGTTCGACGAGCCCACTTCAGCGCTCGATCCAGAGCTCGTGGGCGAGGTCTTGGACGTCATCAAGGAGCTCGCGACCTCCGGCACGACGATGGTGATCGTCACGCACGAGATCGGCTTCGCCCGCGAGGTCGCCGACACCATCGTCTTCATGGAGGCCGGAAGAATCCTCGAGGTCGGAACCGCCGGCCAGGGTGTTCACGGCGCCGGCCCATCAGCGCACGCGCGAGTTCCTCGCCAAGGTTCTCTAGCGGCCACAGGCCTTCTCACACATTCGGCATGGCGGCATGTGCGAACCGCCGACCTTTCCAGGCTCCGCGCCGGAAGTGAAGACCGCACATTCGTCATGCAAGGAGAGATCCATGACATTCCACAGAAAGCGCATATCGCTTGCCTTCGGCGCGGTCCTTTCGACCGTCGCCCTGGTGTCCATCGCCTCGGCGGCGGAATTCGACCTGACACCGGAACAGCCCGGGCGCATCCACACCGAAAAGAGCGAAAAGCCAGTCGCCGCGATTCCGGCGAATTTCAAATTCGCCAAGGAAGGCTACCTCACCGTCGCCACCAGCCCTTGGGATCCGCCGGTCGGCACTTACGCAACCGATGCCAAGACCGTGGTCGGCACCGATCCCGACATCACCGTGCTGATCGCCGAGACGCTCGGACTGAAGCTCGACCTGGTGCCGGTCGCCTGGGCCGACTGGCCGCTTGGCCTCGCCTCCGGCAAATATGACGCCGTCATCAGCAACGTGACGGTGACGGAGGAACGCAAGGAGAAGTTCGACTTCTCGACCTACCGCCAGGACGTGCTCGGCTTCTACGTGAAATCCGACAGCAAGATCACCTCGATCAAGGAGCCGAAGGACGTTGCCGGCCTCAAGGTCATCACCGGCGCCGGCACCAACCAGGAAAAGATCCTACTGGAATGGGATCGCGAGAATGTCGCGGCCGGCCTGAAGCCGGTCGAAGTACAGTATTATGATGATTCCGCGGCCAGCCAGTTGGCCCTGCAGTCGGGACGCGCGGACGCCGAATTCAACCCGAACGCCACGCTCGCCTATGCCGCCGCGGTCAACGGCAAGACCAAGCTGGTCGGCATCGTCAGCGGCGGCTGGCCGCTGACCGCCGAGATCGCTGTCGCCACCAGAAAAGACAGCGGCCTGGCCAACGCCATCACGCTCGCCATCAACGAGCTGATCGCGAGCGGCAAATATGGCGAAGTGCTGAAAAAATGGAGCCTCACCGCCGAAGCCATCGACCAGTCGCGCACCAATCCGCCCGGCCTGCCGAAGCCCAATAGCTGAGCCAGCTTGGCCCTTTGGACTGGCGCCTCCGTTTTGGGCACCAGTCCGCACGTTCAGGCTGGCAGTTTCAGAAGAGCAAAACGCAATGGCGCCGACCCCGGTTTCGATCGATCGACTGGCTTTCCTCACGCCTGGCAACTACCCGCATGGCGATCCCCACTCGGGCCTCGAAAAGACGCTGGAGCTGTTCGAGCTCGGCGAACGCCTGGGTTACGACGGCGCCTGGGTGCGGCAGCGACACCTCGAGCCGGGCATCTCATCGGCCGCCGCCTTCCTCGCCGCGGCCACGCAGCGTACCAGCAGGATCGAGCTCGGCACGGCCGTGATCCCCATCGGCTACGAAAGCCCTTACCGGCTGGCCGAGGATCTTTCGACGGTCGATGTGCTTTCGCGCGGCCGGCTGAATGTCGGCGTCAGCGCCGGCTTCCCGCTGCATGCCACTATTCTCGGACCGCTCGTCTTCGACGGCGACTGGCGCAATTTCGATTTCTCGCACGCGCGCGTCCTTCGCCTCGTCGACAATTTGCGCGGCGAACTGCTCGGCGAACCCGGCGCCGTCATTGAATTCCCCGGCGGCCGCGTACGGCCCCGGCTCCAGCCGCATGCTCCGGGTTTGCCGGACCGTATCTGGTACGGCGGCGGCTCGTTGAGATCGGCCGAATGGGCGGGCCGCAACGGCCTCAACCTGCTCCTCAGCAACGTCACCTCCGGCGAAGGGACCGACAACTTTTTCGAGGCTCAGTTGCATCAGCTCGAGACCTTCGCCGCGCAGCACAACGGCAAGCCAGGACGGGTGGCGTTGGGACGGGTCATCGTCCCTTTCGACAGCGCCGACGCTTCGACCCGGAAGCGCTACGCCGATTACGCCGCCGGACGTCACGATCGCACCTTGCGAGCCCATGGCGAGCGCCGCACGCTTTTCGCCAGCGACATCGTCGGCACCTCGGAGCAGATCCTGGAGCAATTGTCCAAGGACCCAATTCTTGCCGGGGTGCGGGAGCTGCGGCTCGAGCTGCCTTACGACTTCGAGCAGCACGAATACGAACAGATCATCACGGACTTCATCGACCTCATCGCGCCGGCGCTCGGCTGGCGACGATACCCGAAGGCGGCGGCTTCGGCAGCCGAATAATGGCCAAGCCGGGAAAATCGGTCGGTCAGGCGCCTCAATGCAACAGGTGACGGAATGCCCAGGATTTACGACAGCATCACGGATCTCATCGGGAACACCCCACTGCTCGTGGCCGTCCTGCCCGACATAGGGGAGCGGTACCTTGCCTCGTATGCGTGAGAGCCAACTGCCGGCAACCCGTTCGCCGACTTGGACCGTTCAGGATCGGCTCAGACCTCCGCACGCCATCAGTGAAGTCGTTGTCGGTCGCATAGACCGCCGTGGGAAGTGCAAAGGCCTCGAAGAAACCGAACAGTGGCCTAAGCTGATGCTCGACAATCAAGGCATGGCGCTCGCCTTCCCCGGTCGCCGTTAAAAGCACGGGCCATGGCGTGTGGCGATGTCATGGACGACGAGGTCGACGAAGGCGCGCGTCTTCGACGGGCGGGTGATGTTACCGGAAAAGCCGACGATTGCTGGGCTGGACATGGAACGGGACTCCGAGGGTGTTTCGGATTGAGAACTGGGCGGCCCCGGCGGGCCGCCTCTTGGCGAAAAAGCTTTGTGCCGGACCGCGAAGTCCCGGCGGGCTGATCCGATCAGCTCGGGACTTCGGTCGCAGCACAGGCGCCAAGCTGGCTGCCGATCCCGGACGCGACGGCCTGCGCATGGCGGGCGACTTCCGGCAGGCCCATCAGTTCCCCGAACGTGCCGCGCGCCAGCGGACCGGCGATGAACAGCCCGGCAAGCGCTTGGCCGTCCGGGCCGATGGCATGGCCGTCGTGCCCGGTTTCGATGCCGAGCCCATGGCGATCCACCCGGATCAGGCCGGCATCGGCAAGCGAGCGCAAGGCGGGATTGCTTTGCAGCGCCCTGCCATGCGCGGGGCCCGTGGTGTTGATGACGACATCGAAACGCCTGGTCTCGGCTTGCCTTTGGCCGCGCCGCCGCAGGCTGACGGTCAGGACGTCTCCTTCGAGGCGCGATCCCGTGGGCCTTGCCGCGATGTTGTCGAATGTGCCTTCGGCGTGGCGACGATCGAGTACGGCCTCGACCTGCGGCGCTATCCTGAAGCGGTGCACGTCCCAGAAGGCGCGCAGCCGCCGCACCAGTCGCGTTCGCTCATCGAGGCCGAGAGCCGACCACAGCAAGGGACCTTGCAGCCGCAACTGGTCGAAGACCGACTGCCAATTGACATCGGCGGCCTTCGCCGCCGCCAAGGTCGAGCGGATGTTTGCGAGCAGGCCGAGCGCGGTGCTCGCCGGCGTCGAAACAAAATCGCCGAAAGGCGCGCCGCGCATATCCGGGTGTCCACGCGAGCGAAGTCCGTGACGAGACACCGCCAGGATGCGGCCGCGATGGCCGCGGCGGTCGAGCTCCGCCACCGTGTCGGCCGAAGTCAGCCCCGACCCGACGATCAGCACGGATGCGCGGGGATAGATCGCGGCGAGCGCGCCGGCGGCATAAGGATCGGCGATGAAGCCGGCGGCGTCCGCGATCGGCGCCAGCGCGGCCGGAACATCCGGCAAGGGATGCGTCATGGCAAGCACGACGATATCGGCCAGGATCCGCCGCTCGGGCGTCCGGACGACCCAGCCTCGACCGTCGGCGGCTCGCGTCACACCGGTGGCGCTGTCGCGGACATGGTCGATCGCGCCAGCCGCGATGAAGGGTTCCAGATGCTCGGCGACATAACGGCCGAACACCCGTCGCCTTGGATAGATGTCCTCATTGCGCCAGACCGCATCCGGGTCGTGCTCGACCTCGCCGCTGGAGCCCAGCCAGCGTAGGAAGTGTTCCGGGTCGTCCGGCGCCAGGCTCATCCTGGCCGCCGGCACGTTGACCCGGTGCGACGGCTCTTCGCTGGAATAGGCCAGCCCTCCGCCCAGCAAGGCGCGCGGATCGATCACGCTGATCGAGGGGCGCGCCGGCAGCCGGGCAAGGTGCCAGGCCAAGGCAGCTCCAGTGAAGCCGCCGCCGAGAATGACGACATGGCTTCGTGGCTGGGGCGGCAGCGCGTTCACGAGGCGCTGGCGAGCGATTTCGGACGATGGTCGCCGGCGATCGTTTCGCCGAACGGACCGGTGTTGACGGACGAGCCAAGCGTCTTGACCGGATGCTCGGTCGGCAGATGCGGCAGCACCAGTTCGCCGAAGCGGTAAGCCTCCTCGAGATGAGGGTAGCCAGACAGAATGAAGGTATCGATGCCGAGCCGCCTATATTCGTCGATGCGCTCGGCGATCGTGGCCGGATCGCCGACCAGCGCCGTGCCGGCGCCGCCGCGCACCAGGCCGACGCCGGCCCACAGGTTCGGCGCGATCTCAAGCTTGGACCGGTCGCCGCCATGCAATGCGCTCATCCGCGCCTGGCCGACCGAGTCCATGCGCGCGAAGACCTTCTGCGCCGAAGCGATGGTCGCGTCGTCGAGCCGGCTGATCAGCCGGTCGGCGGCGGCCCAGGCTTCCTCGGTGGTCTCCCGGGCTATGACATGCAGCCGGATGCCGAAAGAGAGCTTGCGGCCAGCCTTTTCCGCCAACGCGCGCACGGCGTCGAGCTTGCGCGCGACATCTGCGGGCGGCTCGCCCCAGGTCAGATATTTGTCGATCTCCTGTGCCGCCACGGTCGATCCCGCATTGGAAGAGCCGCCGAAATAGAGCGGGGGATGGGGCGTCTGCACCGGCGGGAACAGCAGGCGGCCATCCTCGATGCGGAAATGCTTGCCCTGATGCTCGACCGTCTCGCCGCTCAGCACGCGCTTGTAGACCTGCAGGAATTCCTGCGTCACCTCATAGCGCTCGGCATGGGATAGGAAGATGCCGTCGCTCTTGTTCTCCAGCGGGTCGCCGCCGGTGACGACGTTGATCAGCAGCCGTCCGTTCGAGATGCGGTCGAGCGTCGCCGTCATGCGCGCCGCAAGCGTCGGCGACTGCAGGCCAGGCCGCACCGCGACCAGGAAACGCAACCGCTCTGTCAGCGGCGCCAGGGCCGACGCGATCACCCAGGAATCCTCGCAGGACCTGCCCGTCGGCAGGAGCACGCCGTAATAGCCAAGCGTGTCTGCCGCCTGCGCCACCTGGGTCAGGTAGTCGAGATCGACCGCCCTGCCGCCTTCCGAGGTGCCAAGATAGCGACTGTCGCCATGGGTCGGCAGGAACAAAAGGACTTTTATGCGGTCGGGGGTTTCGTGGACCATGCCTTCTATTCCCATGACGAGAAGCCGCCTCGGCCCTGAGTATGAGTCTTTCGGTGACCATGGTCGCGGGCCGCGCTATTACCGAGGCTTCCGGCCGAGTAACCGCGGTGACGGCACCGGCGATCGCCGCAACCGGTGTCGACCTGATTTCCATCGGCTGGTTGACTCACAGCGCGCCCATCCTCGATATCGGGCTCGACTATCGGGAACTCTGATCGCGACTCCTCTCGACGCGGTCCGCCCATTCAAAGCGGGCCCATGTCGCTACACTGCAAGGAACAGGGAATGCAAATAGCGAGTTTGGAAAAGACTGTGCCTGAAGTTCAAGCCGCCAGTGACCGCCGAACATGGACCCTGGAAGACGCTCGGGCTCTTCACGACGCGCCTTTCAATGACCTTTTGTTTCAGGCGCAGACCATTCACCGCCAGAATTTCGATCCCAACAAGGTCCAGCTCAGCCGGCTTCTCAGCATCAAGACCGGCGGCTGCCCGGAGGATTGCGGCTATTGCAGCCAGTCGGCGCATCACGAAACCGGCCTGAAGGCTTCGAAGCTGATGGAAGTCCGGCGCGTCATCGCCGAAGCGACCAAGGCGCGAGACGCCGGCGCCACCCGCTATTGCATGGGTGCTGCCTGGCGCAACCCCAAGCCGCGCGACATGGATGCGGTGGTGGCCATGGTCGAAGGCGTCAAGGCGCTCGGCATGGAGACCTGCATGACGCTCGGCATGCTCGACCTCGACCAGGCAGCGCGACTGAAGCAGGCGGGCCTCGACTATTACAACCACAACATCGACACGTCGGAACGCTATTACAGCGAGGTCATCAGCACACGCAGCTTTGCCGATCGGCTCGATACGCTGAAGAACGTCCGCCAATCGGGCATCAAGGTCTGCTGCGGCGGCATTGTCGGCATGGGCGAGGAGCCGGTGGACCGGATCGACATGCTCGTCACCCTTGCCAACCTGCCGGAACATCCCGAAAGCGTTCCGATCAACATGCTCATCCCGATCGCCGGCACGCCGCTTGCCGAAGCCAGGCCGATCGAGCCGATCGAGTTCGTGCGCGTGATCGCGCTGGCGCGCATCATGATGCCGAAATCGCATGTCCGCCTTTCCGCCGGCCGCACCGCCATGACCGACGAGATGCAGGCGCTGTGCTTTTTTGCCGGCGCCAATTCGATCTTCGTCGGCGACACGCTGCTGACGGCGGACAATCCCGGCGAGGACAAGGATACGCTGCTGTTCCGGCGCCTCGGCATCGAGCCGATGGACCTCGAGGCGCAATGAACGGAGCGACCCTCGCCCGCTATGACGCGACCCTGCAGGGGCTGGCGCGCAAGGACCGGCTGCGAACGCTGTCGCCACGTGCCGGCCTCGACTTCTCGTCGAACGACTATCTCGGGCTTGCCGGCTGCAAGCGGCTTGGCGATGCGGTTGCGGCCGCGATTGCCAGCGGCACGCCGGTCGGCGCCACAGGGTCCCGGCTGCTGCGCGGCAACGCGCCGGAGCATGAGGAACTGGAGGCCGACGCGGCTGCGTTCTTCGGCGCCGAGCGCGCGCTATTCTTTGGTGGCGGCTACATCGCCAATTTCGCTCTCCTGACCGCGCTGCCGCAGAAGAGCGACCTGCTTATTCTCGATGACCTCGCCCATGCCAGCATGCATGAAGGCGCCCGCGCCGGCCGCGCGGATTTCGTGTTGGCCGCGCATAACGACGTCGACGCTTTTGAGGATGCGATCAAGCGCTGGCGCGCCGGCGGCGGCGTTGGGCGGGTCTGGATCGCGGTGGAAAGCCTCTACAGCATGGATGGCGACCGCGCACCGCTGGAGCGCCTGATCGCGCTCGCCGATCGGCACGAGGCGTTCATCGTTGTCGACGAGGCGCACGCTACCGGCGTCTGGGGATCGGACGGCCGCGGCCTCGCCGCTGCGTTCGAGGGTCGCGACAACATCGTCGCGCTTCATACATGCGGGAAGGCGCTCGGCGCTTCCGGCGCGCTCGTCACCGGCCCAAGGACATTGTGCGACTATCTCATCAACCGCTGCCGGCCGTTCATCTACGCCACCGCGCCGTCGCCGCTGATGGCCGTGGCCGCGCGCGAGGCGCTCGCCATGCTGTCCGACGAGCCGACGCGCCGCGTCCAGCTGCACGAGCGCGTTGCATTTGCGGGCCAGTGCTTGGCCGAGCGCTGCGGCGTGACGCCCAGCGGCTCGCAGATCCAGCCGGTCTTGATCGGCGATAACCGGCGCACCATGGCGGCGGCGTCGGCACTGCAGGGACGCGGCTTCGACATACGCGGCATTCGTCCGCCGACCGTGCCGGAAGGGACGTCGCGCCTGCGCATATCGCTGACGCTTAACGTCGACGAAGCCGACATTTGCGCCATGATCGAGGCGCTGGCCGAGGTGTTGGCCCAGACATGACCCGAGGTGACATGATCAGAGGCATCGTCATCACCGGAACGGACACCGGCATCGGCAAGACGGTGTTTTCGGCCGGGCTCGCCGGCCTGCTCGACGGCTTCTATTGGAAACCGGTGCAATCGGGCCTCGACGGTGAGACCGACAGCGATGTCGTTGCCCGGTTGTCCGGTCTACCGCCGGGACGCGTCCTGCCCGAAACCTACCGGTTGAAGAGCCCGTTGTCGCCGCATCGTTCGGCCGAAATCGACGGGGTCTCGATCGAGGTGGCGAACCTTGCCGTTCCCGCCGTGCCGGGTCCGCTGGTCATCGAGGGCGCCGGCGGCCTGATGGTGCCGCTCAACCGACGGATGCGGTTCATCGATGTGTTCGAGCAGTGGCAACTGCCCGTCATTCTTTGCGCGCGCACCGCGCTCGGTACTATCAACCATACGCTTTTGTCGATCGAAGCCCTGCGGGCCCGCTCCGTTCCCCTCATTGGGGTCGCCTTCATCGGCGAGGAAATGGCGGACAGCCAAAGCACGATCGCGGAGTTCGGCAATGTGCGGCAACTCGGCAGGCTGCCTTACCTTGATCCGTTGACGCCACAAACGTTGCGAGAAGCGATGATCGCCGGCTTCGACCTCGCGCCGATTGCACGGGGTCAATGATGTCGCAATCCCGCGTCTGGCACCCATTCACCCAGCATGCGCTCGAGCCGGCGATCCCCGAAATCGTCCGGACGGAAGGCGCCTATCTCCACAAGGCCGGCGGCACGCGCATCCTCGACGCCATCTCCTCCTGGTGGGTCGTCACCCATGGCCACCGCCATCCCCGCATCATCAAGGCCATCGAGACGACTGCCGCGAGCCTTGACCAGATCATCTTCGCGGGCTTCACACACGAGCCGGCGGAACGCCTCGCCAGCGCGCTTGTCGACCTTGCGCCGCCGGGACTCGACCGGGTGTTTTATTCCGACAGCGGCTCGACCTCGGTCGAGGTCGCGCTGAAGATGGCGCTCGGCTATTTCCGCAACATCGGCTCGCCACGTTCGCGCATCGTCGTCATGGAGCACAGCTACCATGGCGACACGATCGGCACGATGAGCGTCGGTGCCCGCGGCGTGTTCAACGCCGCCTATGAGCCGCTGCTGTTCGAGGTGGATACCATCCCCTTCCCCGCTCCCGGCCGCGAGCAGGAAACGCTGGATCGGTTCGAGGCAGTTTCTCGTGACCGGCACGCAGCCGCGCTGATTGTCGAGCCGCTGGTGCTCGGCGCCGGCGGCATGCTGATGTATCCGGCCTGGGTTGTGGCCGAATTGAAGAAGATCGCGGAAACCTCCGGCACGCTAATGATCGCAGATGAGGTGATGACCGGCTGGGGACGGACCGGAACCATGTTCGCCTGCGAGCAGGCGAACATCTCGCCCGACATCCTCTGCACCTCGAAGGGTCTGACCGGCGGCACCATTCCGCTCGCCGCGACGCTCGCGACCGACGCCATCTTCCAGGCCCATTATTCGACGGACCGGAAAAAGACCTTCTTTCATTCGAGCTCCTACACCGCCAACCCGATTGCTTGCGCGGCCGCACTCGCCAATGTCGAAATCTGGCAAGACGAGCCGGTCGCCGAGCGGATCACGGCCTTGAGCGCGCTGCATGCCGCTGGTCTTCAGCGTTTTCGAGGAAATCCCTGCTTCAGCGACTGCCGGATGACCGGCACGATCGCGGCGCTCGATCTGCGCACAGGCTCTGGCGGCTATCTGGCCGAGATCGGGCCGAAGCTGCGGGCATTCTTCCTTGAGCAGGGACTGCTCATACGCCCGCTCGGCAACGTCCTCTATCTGCTTCCGCCCTATTGCATCACCGGCGACGAGCTCGACCGGCTTTATGACGCCATCGAGGAGGCCGGCGAACGCTTCGGCTCGAGGCCATGAACAGGTCATCGTGCATCCTCGGGCTTGGCCATTGTGCGCCTGGGCGCAAGGTTGCGAATGCCGAGATCGAGAACAATCTCGGCCTTGAGCCGGGCTGGATCGAACGGCGCACCGGAATTCGGTCGCGCTTCTGGGCAACGGACGACGATACCCTGTCTGGCCTTGCCGCTCAGGCCGGCGACATGGCGCTGGCGAATGCCGGTATCGATCGGAGCGACATCGGCCTGCTGTTGCTGGCCACCTCGACCCCCGACCATCTTCTGCCACCCAGCGCGCCGCTGGTTGCGCATCGGCTTAGACTTGGCCGCGCCGGGGCGATCGATCTGACCGGCGCCTGCGCCGGCTTCATCTATGCGCTGATGTTCGCCGATGGATTCACCCACCTGCACGGCAGACCGGCCCTTGTCATTGCCGCCAACATTTTGAGCCGGCGCATCAACCCGACCGAACGCGCCAGCGCCGTGCTGTTCGCCGATGCCGCCGGCGCAGTCGTGATCGGCCCGTGCGAGGATGCCGATCGCGGCATCCTTGGCGCTTCGGTCGACTCGGACGGTTCGCGCTACGGGCTGATCCAGATTCCGGCCGGCGGCAGCAACAGACCGTTCCACGATGGTCTCGATATCGAACAAACCCGGATGACGATCATCGACGGCCGCGAAGTGTTCAGCAAGGCGGTGGAGATGATGACCGCCTGCTCGCAGGAGGCGCTGGGCGCGGCCCGACTGAAACCGCAAGACATCAGCCGCTTCGTGCCGCATCAGGCCAATGCCCGCATTTTCGACGCGGTCGGTAGAAACCTCGGCATTCCCGATCATGCAATCGTCAAGACGATCGCCGAATACGGCAACTCGTCGGCCGCGACGATTCCGCTCTCCCTATCGCTCGCCAATCAGGCCGAGCCGTTCCGGCCCGGCGAGAAACTGCTCCTGGCGGCGGCTGGCGCCGGGCTCAGCGGCGGGGCGCTTGTGGTCGGCGCCTAGAATTGAAAGTCGCGATCAATACAATCAGAAGGGCTGGAAGGTGTCACATATGTTGCGCAACTGCAGCGCTGATGTACAACTCACCTTGATCTCCTGGAACTATCCGGTTCGCCTGCACTCTTGGGGCCTAGGGTTCACTGAGACGAGATGCAAGACAGGGTGTTATCAACGACGCAACAGCCGGAGAAAGAAGGTCAGCGGCATTCCATTGCAGCGGAACTGATCGCGGTTCTGGTCGCGGTGACAAATGGTCAACCGCGCGTGATGACCATCGATAGTGGCAAGGCCCTGCCGTCCGGTCCGTTCGAACTTACGCATCGTTCGTTGCAGTCCGGCCTGAGGGACTGGGTCGAGCAGCAGACTCGGCATCCCCTTGGCTACATCGAGCAGCTCTATACCTTCGCCGACCGAGACCGCGTGGGCGACGCGTCGCAACGGATCATTTCGATCAGCTACCTCGCGCTCACCCGAGAGGAACAGTCCGAGCCCGCCGGCAAGGCGACATGGCGCGATTGGTATGATTACTTTCCGTGGGAGGATCAACGCCACGGCGTCCCGCCCGCATTGCACCAGGTGATCGTCCCGCGGCTGAACGCCTGGGCGGACGCCGCGGACAATCTCTCGATGCGTGGCGAACGCCGGCAGCGGATGGGCATTGCCTTCGGCCTTGAGGGTCACGGCTGGAACGAGGAGCTGGTGCTGCAACGCTACGAGCTGCTTTATGAGGCAGCACTGGTCGGGGAAGCGCATCGCGGTGCGGGCAGTGACGAGCAATTGGTCCCTGGTCCGTCGATGGCGGGGGATCACCGGCGCATCCTGGCAACCGGCATCGCCAGATTGCGCTCCAAGATCAAATACCGGCCTGTCGTGTTCGAGCTGATGCCGCCTGTCTTCACCCTGCTTCAGCTGCAGCGGACCGTGGAAGCGCTCGCCGGGAGGCTGGTCCACAAGCCGAACTTCCGGCGCCTGATCGAACAGCAGGAGCTGGTCGAGGAAGCGGGAGAGACGGCAGCCGACACGGTCGGACGGCCGGCCAAGCTTTTCCGCTTCCGTCATGCCGTTCTCGACGAACGGGCGGTGGCGGGGACGAAATTGCCGCTGTCGCGGGCTTGACAACCTTTATTCTCACAGTGAGTATATGCGTCAATTATACTCATATTGAGAATAATTGGAGCGCCGATGCCTGTTTCGCTTTCGACCGCCGCGTCCCTCTATGATCGCGTCCGGCGGGTGATCCCGCCGATCGAATGGCCAGCCTTCACCGACGACATCGACGCTATCCTGGCGCTGAAGCGCGAGCGCAACGCCGTCATCCTGGCGCACAACTATCAGACGCCGGAAATCTTCCACTGCGTGGCCGACATCGTCGGCGACAGCCTGGCACTGGCCCGCAAGGCAATCACGGTCGATGCAGACCTCATCGTGCTCGCCGGCGTGCATTTCATGGCCGAGACAGCCAAGCTGCTCAATCCCGACAAGACCGTGCTCATTCCGGATCTGGACGCGGGCTGCTCGCTGGCCGACTCGATCACGGCTTCGGACGTACGCCTGATGCGGCAGCGCCATCCGGGCGTGCCGGTCGTGACCTACGTCAACACCTCGGCCGCCGTGAAGGCCGAGTCCGACATCTGTTGCACGTCTGGCAATGCGCTGGCGGTGGTGGAATCGCTGGGAGCGCCGCGGGTCATCATGCTGCCCGACGAATATCTGGCACGAAACATTGCGGCTCAGACAAAGATCGAGATCATCGCCTGGAAGGGGCACTGCGAAGTGCATGAGCGCTTCACGCCCGCCGACATCCGCGAGCTGCGCGAGGCGCATCCCGGCGTCACGGTGCTTGCCCATCCCGAGTGCCCGCCGGAGGTTGTCGCGGAAGCGGATTTCGCGGGTTCGACGGCGGCGATGTCCGACTATGTCGGACGGCACAAGCCGGCTCGCGTCGTGCTGATGACCGAATGTTCGATGAGCGACAACGTCGCCGTCGAGCATCCCGAGGTCGACTTCGTTCGGCCCTGCAATCTCTGTCCGCACATGAAGCGCATCACGCTCGCCAACATCCGCGCGGCGCTGGAGCAGAACCGCCATGTCGTGACCATCGCTGACGAAGTGGCCAGCCGCGCGCGGCTCGCCGTGGAACGGATGCTGGCGGTATGATCCTGGATGTCCACGACCTCGCCGGCCGGCCGATTATCGTCGGCGGCGGCATTGCCGGGCTGATGACGGCACTCCATCTGGCGCCCGAGCCGGTGGTTCTTCTGTCGCGCTCGCCGCTTGGCGCGGATGCCTCCAGCGCATGGGCGCAAGGCGGGCTTGCCGCCGCCCTGGGCGGTGACGACGACCCGGCGCTCCATCTTGCCGACACGCTTGCCGCCGGCGATGGCCTTTGCGATGCGGAGGCCGTTCGGCGCATCGTTTACGCCGCCCCGTCCGCGATCGAAAACTTGGCGCGGCTCGGAGTTCGCTTCGACCGCACGCCCGAAGGAGCATTGCGTCTAGGTCTCGAGGCAGCCCATAGCTGCCGGCGCATCGTTCATGCCAGCGGCGACGGCAGCGGCCGGGAAGTCATGCGCGGACTTGTGGCCGCCGTGCGGTCCACCCCGACGATAACGGTCCTTGAGGGTGTCGAGGCGCGCCGGCTGGCCGTGGCGGATGGCTGGATCGTCGGTGTGCAGGCCAGTTCAAGAACTGGTCCGGTGCTGCTCACCACAGGGCGGGTCGTCCTCGCCACGGGCGGTATCGGCGGACTTTTCCATGACTCGACAAATCCGCTTGGCAGCTTTGGGCAGGGCCTGGCGCTCGCCGCACGCGCAGGCGCCGTTCTGGCCGACATGGAATTCATTCAGTTCCACCCGACCGCGCTCGACGGACCGGACCGTCCGATGCCGCTCGTCAGCGAGGCGGTTCGCGGCGAAGGGGCAATCCTCGTCGATCAGACAGGCCGGCGCTTCCTCGATGGCGTGCCGGGCGCCGAACTCGCGCCACGCGACATCGTTGCGCGCGCAGTCTGGAGACATCTGGCAGGCGGCCATCAGGTCTTCCTCGACGCACGCCAAAAGCCCGGCCCGGCATTCGCGCGGCGTTTTCCAACGATCGCATCCGCCTGCCGCGCCGCCGGCGTTGATCCGGCGCAAGACCTCATTCCCATCCGGCCGGCCCAGCACTACCACATGGGCGGTATCGCGGTAGACTTGGCAGGACGCACATCGGTCCCTGGACTTTGGGCGTGCGGAGAAGTCGCCTCGACAGGGCTGCACGGCGCCAACCGGCTCGCCAGCAACTCGCTGACCGAAGGGGTCGTCTGCGCGCGCTGGGTCGCCGAGAGCGTGGCCGGTTCGTGCGACACCATCCTTCGAACACCGTTCGCGGCAACTGACCGGGCCGCGCCCGACCCAAGGCCTGCGCGCCCTCTCCTGTCGCGCGCGCTCGGCGTCGCGCGGGATGGCGAAGCGCTGAAGGCGGCGGCGAGCGCTTTGCTGCCGATGGCGCAGCGGAACGACGCGGCATCCGATCCCGCCGCGGTCGGGCTGATGATTGCGATTGCGGCATTGCAGCGCCAGGAAAGCCGGGGCGCTCACTTCCGCACGGATTTTCCTGGACATGCAGCCGTCGCCCGACGCTCCAGAATGACGCTCGACGCCGCCTTGGCGGCAGCGCGTGAGCTCCACCACGCCCCGAGGCTTGAAGAGGCCCTATGAAAAACCTCTCGTCCCTTCCCGAAATCATGTTCGAAGCGCTGGTGCGGACGGCTCTTTTCGAAGATCTCGGCCGGGCGGGCGACCTGACCACGGACGCTATCGTTCCGAAGGACTGCCGAGCCACGACCGTCCTTGCGGCGCGTCAGAGCGGAACTGTCGCCGGGCTCGATATCGCAAGGCTCGCCTTCCGGCTGCTCGACCAGGATGTGGACGTGGTCGTGCACACGCCTGACGGCAGCGAGGTCGCGCAAGGTCAGGTCATCGCATCGGTGAGCGGCCCGGCACGGGCCATTCTCACGGCCGAGCGGACGGCGCTCAATTTCCTGTGCCATCTCAGCGGCATCGCCACGGCGACGGCATCGATCGTGAAGGCCGTTCGCGGGCACAAGGCGCAAATCGTCTGCACGCGCAAGACGACACCCGGATTGCGCGCGCTCGAAAAATACGCCGTGCGCGCCGGCGGGGGCTCCAATCACCGTTTCGGCCTCGACGACGCGATCCTGATCAAGGACAACCACATCGCCATCGCCGGCGGAATCCGCCCGGCGATCGGACGGGCGCGGACCGGCGCCGGCCATCTCGTCAAGATCGAAGTTGAGGTCGACACGCTGGCCCAGCTGGACGAAGCCCTGGCGCTTGCCCCGGATGCCGTCCTGCTTGACAACATGTCGACCGACGAACTGGGGCAGGCGGTTAAATTGGTTGCCGGCCGGGCGATCACCGAGGCGTCGGGCAGGATCACGCCAGAGACTGCGCCGATGATCGCCGCGACCGGCGTCGACCTGATCTCCATCGGCTGGCTGACACACAGCGCGCCGATCCTCGATATCGGGCTCGACTACCCGGAACTCTGAACGCGACTCCTCTCGACGCGGTCCGTCCCGAAACCGGTTCCCACTTTCGGGAGACATGCTCTAGCTTGAGATGCAGTGCGCTCCAGGGTCGGCACGGCCAAGCGGCATCAGGCCAGGAGCCGCCACATTCGCACACGACCGGTACCGCGCAACTCCGTTTCCGCGAGTGGGTCGCAGCCAAAATTTGGTCCAAGCAGTTTGTGAGTTGCATCCGAAATACGGATTTCATCGGGCTCGGCAGCCTTTTGAATGCGCGCGGCGAGATTGACGGTGTCGCCCCACAGGTCATAGACAAACCGCCTTTTGCCTATGACGCCCGCCACGATCGGTCCGGAGTGAATTCCAATTCTGAGACTTAGCGGTTCGCCTGCAAAGCGCTCGCGCCTGGCCGCCTCCCGCAGCTCTAGTGCATAGTGCGCAAGGGCTTCTGCATGATCGGATCGCGCGGTGGGCAGGCCAGCGACCGCCATCACGCAATCGCCGATGGTCTTGATCTTTTCGCAGCCATGTTGTTCCGAGAGCAGATCCGCCGCCTTGAAGAAGTAATTCAAAATAGCGAGCGTCGTCACGGCTCCGACGCTCCGCGCTCTTTCCGTAAAACCGACGATGTCGGCAAAAAGCACACTGACCTCAGCGTGGTTGTCTGCAATTTGCTCGTCCGCTTTCAGCCGCTCCGCGATCGACGCGGGAAGAATGTTGAGGAGCAGGGATTCGGCGCGCCGGTATTCGCGCGATAGACCCTCCTGGCTCTCCTTCAATGCCTCGTTCGTCGATTGCAGCTTCGCATTGAGTTGACGCTCCCTCTCCTGCAGGAGCGTCATTTCATAGGCCTTCTGTTGAAGCCGCTGCTGGTTGTCGCGCTCGGGAGTGGCGTCGAGAAAGAGCAGCCACACCGAGCCGCCGTCGCCAAAGAGGTGAAGGTTCGCGACACGCCCGCCGGGCAGCTCCATCATGGGCATATGATATGGCAGCTCCGGGCAAGGCAGCAGCCCTTCCATGAATTCAAGCTGATCGGCAACAGGCTTGCCAACGCGAAGTGACGAGAGTCCGTAATGTTCAACGTTGCCGCCCTTCGCGGCTATGCATTGCCGGGCGTCAATTTTCAGATATGCGGCAGAGCGCTCATTATAGAAGAAATCGTATATCCAGCTTCTGACTTCTTTCGGCAACCTGGGCATGGTCTACTTGGCGACCATCGAAGCAAGCTGATGAAACGCATCGTCGACATGTTCGCCCGAAAGCGCGCTTGTCAGATAGATTTGCCACCCACGTTGCTTCAGTTCGTCGATCTCACCATCCGATATCGCCCACCGGTCGGCCAGATCGGATTTGTTGAACAGCAATACGAACGGCATGGCGCCGAATTCGGCCTCGGCCCGCTCGCGCAGCGTGAGCGCCACGGCAAGAGTAGCGGGCCGGGTTCCATCGACGACAAGCACCAGCCCGGTCGCACCTCGCACATAACTGACGCGGAATGAGCCGATATCGTCTTCGCCGGCCAAATCCCACAAAATCAGATCCACGGTTTTGTCCGGGAGCACGACACTCTTCTTGTCGATTTTCACGCCTACCGTCGTCAGGTAGTTTTCCGAGAAGATGCTTTGGACAAACCTGCGTACCAGGCTCGTCTTTCCGACAGCGAACCCGCCCAACATGCAGATCTTTTTTTGCAGCATTCCGGGCTCCGCACTACTCCAGGTTCACAGTAATCGAGACCCGGCGATTAGTGGAGCTCCCCGTTCGACTATTTTCGGGCACTACCGGCTCGAAGGTGCCCGCGCCCCGAACCAGCAGCAATTCCGGAGCGACGCCGCGCTTGTTGAGAAGCGCACGAACTGTCTCGGCGCGGGCGGCGCTGATCGACGCGTTGGCCGTCTCACGGCCCGTGGAGTCCGAATGGCCGGTTAACATGAACCGCGCCGTTACGCCTGACTTGCGGGCACTTTGGGCGAATTCCTTCAGCTGATCCGCCAATCTGTCGAGCACCGGCGTCTGCTCTGATCCCGGCACAACTTTGCCGGAAGAGAAGAAAATATCGGTCGCCTGGATGGCCTCTCTCAAATAGTTAAGTTCTGCAAGGTTCAGCTCACGCAGCTGCGAGACATCCAGAACCACTCCGTCCGCCGAAAGTTGTTCGGCGGCGGCCTGCGCCCGGTTGATCCAGGCGGCAGGAGCCTCACCCACGACAACGATGCGACCCTGGATGATCGAAAGCCGAACCGATTTCGGCGGGGTCAGCGACGCCGTCAGCCGCTTCACCACGAACTTCGGATCAAGGCTCTGATAGAATTGCCACTGTGAATGAACGCGGGCAGGATCAACCTCCGTTCCGGACAGCAAAGCTTGCGGGTCGGTGGCAAGCGGGTCTCTCAGGCCCGAAATGTAGAAGTGTCCGCCCCTCGCCGTTTGTTGGGCAACGATGATTCCCGGTTGGGCCTCAAGTCGCGACACATAATACTGCCAATGCTCCGCCGCGCGTGCTTCGGGGCTCACATCATGAACCATGGAGATGTCGAATTCCGGTCCGCCTGCCGAAAGCTGTCGGGCCGCTGCGCGCGCCCGATCTATCCAGGTGTCGGGAGCCTCACCCTCGGCAACGATGTGACCATTGACAATCGAAAGTCGTACTGTATCCGGCGGATACAGCGACGCCGTCAGCCGCTTCAATACGAACTCCGGCTCGAGGCTCTGATAGAATTGCCACTGCGAATGAACGCGGGCGGGATCGACCTCAGTTCTGGACAACAGCGACTGCGGGTCGGCGGCAAGCGGGTCTCTCAGGCCGGCAATATAGAATTGGCCGTCGCGTATCTTTTGTTCGGCAACGATGATGCCCGGCTGGGTCCCCAGCCGCGACACATAAGCCTGCCAGCGTCCCGCCTCGCGTTCTTCCGGGCTCGTCACTTCGCGGACCCCGGCGACATCGAATGCCGGCCCCCCCGCCGAAAGTTGCTGGGCGGCGGCCCGCGCCCGGTTGATCCACGCGGCGGTGGCCTCGCCCTCGGCAACGATGCGGTTGTCGACGACCGAGAGTCGCACCGATTCCGGCGGCGCCAGCGACGCCGTCAGCCGCTTCAACACGAACTCCGGCTCGAGACTCTGATAGAATTGCCACTGCGAATGAACGCTGGCGGGATCGACCTCAGTTCCGGACAACAGCGACTGCGGGTCGGCGGCAAGCGGGTCTCTCAGGCCGGCAATATAGAATTGGCCACCGCGCACCTTTTGTTCGGCAACGATGATGCCCGGCTGGGTCTCCAGTCGCGACACATAGGCCTGCCAGCGCTGCCCGGATTGCCAGGAAAGAAAGAACCAACCGCCTGCCGGAATCAAAACCAGCAGGACTGCAGCCACCACCAGCCACGGAAATCCCTGGTTTGCTTCCTCATGCTTCAGTTCAACACAGGTCTGCAACCGCGTCTCTACGCCGACCAACTGCGAACTGTCGCCGTCAAACTGCTCTAAAGCCTGTGAGCAATCTTCATGGATGCGAAGCAATGCATCGCGAATTATCTCATGCAGTTCCTCCGGCGGATTTCCCCGGATCACCGCAACCAAGGTCGCAAACGGTCCAACTTCCGACCAGAGACGAAGCTCCCCGAAACGGATAGTGTCCAGGCCGCTCTGTTCTTTCTCGTTAAATGAGTCCCTTACAAAATCTTGAATTGCGCTAAGCATCGAAGAAATTAGTTGCGGATCTTCGCTCGTTGCGTTTTCGGCCGTTACATGCGCAATCAAAAGCCCGGAGGCGCGGTGAATGAGAAAGGCATGCTCCACCCGATAGACAAGAGAATGATTAAGGACAACTTCCGAAAAGCTTGCTCCCGTTCTCCAGGCTTCAAATCTCCACTTAAGTCCATGCCAGGTAAATATGTGTCTTAAAGATTCATTCAACGACTGAAAGGTCTGGTCGATTTTTTCGCCGATCGACTTGCGAATAGCCGGCAGAAACACCGGATATAATATATCCGTCAGCGTGCTTGGGTCCTTCTGGATGGACCGTTGCGCAGCCCTTTCGACAGCCGGCGCAAGGGCCTCGCCGAGTTGCGCACGAGAAGCAAGTGCGGCCGCATCGGGGAGAACGCTCCCCACCGCAGCCGCAAGCTGCTCGGGTTCGTCGAGCAGGTGCGAAACTCGTGAAAGCTCCGAAATTTCGCGGCCGACTAGCAACTGGCGCAGCGTTTCCATGCGAGGATCGGCGGTTGGAACGCCGTCGAGACGCGCACGATGATCCGGATCAACGTTCCGGGCAATTTCGATCAAAAGGCGAGCGAGAGCCTCGCGATCAATCTCGGTATCGTTCGAAGCTCTTTGAGGAAGGCTGATTGGGTCGACGGTCGACGTCAAGTTCCGATCAACTCACTTTCCAATTACGCTCCGAGTTGCCCTTGCTGCCGACGGGATCCTGATTCAGGCATTTTGCGACCTCGACAAACAGGCCAGCCAAAAGATTTCGGTCGGTCTTGACGTTGCTGAGATCGGAAAACACTTTCTCTATCAGCATCTGAACGCTTTCGTTCTTGTGCTTGATTTCCTCACGCAGCAAATGATCGTTTCGATTTATCCGGTCCGCAACTTCGCGCTCAAGCTCACTCAATTGATCCGACAACGCGCGCACCTGCTTTTCAAGTGCCTGATTTTGCTCGCGAAGGTTCCGGTCAATCTCCTTGTCGGCCTCGGCCCGCGCATCCTTTTCGTGCCGCAATTGCGTCGCAAGCGAATCAACCTGCTTCTTCGCATTTGACTCGTACGTTTCAAGATTGCGCTTGGCCTCGGATTCGACATCCTTGAAGCGCTGCAAGACCCGTTCTTCAAGCTTGGAAAAGCGGCGGTCATAGTCCTGCATCTGGTTGCCGAACAGCAGATCACGTATCTTGTCGACACCTACAGCGTCGCCAGGGGCCCCGCTCTCGCGAGCTTGACCCGCCATGAAGTTCAGTCCGTTTCCCTCTGCATTCCCTATCAGATTTGCGTCCGCTTTGTTTGCTGAAGAAGCGGCACTCGAAGATTCCTTAGCCATCACTATGCCCCAATTGCCCAGTGCAAAACTCGGAAACGAGAAATTATGTCAGACAAATACCCGACCCGCAAGCTGGAATCCTCTTGACTTGAGTTGATTCGCGCGATCCTTGTTCGACCCTTGGACTAGCAACCAATACACGAGATCCGATTGATGCCCCCTTGCATCTCATTTTTATGGCGGAAATAGCCAGCTAATCCAATTGGTCATTCGTTGTAATCTACCAACGAAAGTAGTATTATGAGGATATATCTACTGATTGGTAAATAAATTTCGCATTATCTTTAGATTAACTGCAATTCGATTATCTAGATACGTAGATACTTTATAGCACCGGCCTGCATACTGTAACCGTCACCTCCCAACGCGGGCCCAACATCGAAAGAAAGGTCTTCTTCCGGATGGAGAATGGCCGTTCGAGAATGCAGGGGCAACGGCTGTTATTGGCGCAAGGCCGCCTGCGACCCTTGCATTAGCGATGTCTACTTTCGATGTATCGACAGGACCTTAGAAATGACTGCCATGCGGCACATGCCAGGCTTGAGCGCTTGCCATTCGAGCCTGTCTTCAAGTCCTTCTTGCCTGCCTCTAATTCGTCCCGATCTTGACAGGGCAGTGCTGCCGTCCGATGCCGTGATCCGTTTTGACATCCGCCGACTCTTGCCGAAGAAAACGGAAGCTCGATGATCGAGGACAATGCTACCGTAGGTGTTTCGGGATCCTCGTTCTACCTTCGAACCAGGCGCGGGTAAGACGGCGTGGCGCACAATCCCTTGGTTTCAATCGTGGTTCTGGCGCGCAATGCCGAAGCAACGCTGGCGCGCGCGCTCGATTGCCTTCTCGATCAGGAAATATTGGATTGGGAGGCGATCGTCGTCGATGACGCCTCCACGGATCGCACCCCCGCGATCATCGCCGGTTATGTGGAGCGCGATGCCCGATTTCGGACGTTGAGCTCTTGCGCGCATAGCGCCGCCGGCGCGCGCAATAGCGGGATTTCGACAGCGCGCGGCCAATGGCTCATGTTTCTGGACGCTGACGATTGGGTGGACGCCAGCTTCCTTGCGAAAATGCTGGCCGCACTGAAAGCCGCTCCCGATGCGATGGCCGCCTATTGCGGTTCTCGGCGCGTGATGCCCGATGGCGAACTCATCCCGTCGAGCATCTCAACGGAGGTTGCGATCCAGCCCTTCGAAACTTTCGCTCGCCAGTGCGCCGTTCGCACTCACGCGCTGCTGGTCGACCGGGAGACGATTGTCGAGTTGGGCGGTTTCGATGTGTCGCTGCGCACCTGCGAGGACTGGGATCTGTGGCAACGCCTCGCACGGCTAGGCAAAAATTGGGTGATGGTCGACGAGCCGCTCGCTTTCCATCGGATCAGCCCTAACTCGCTCTCCCGCAATTCGACGCAGATGCTGGCAGATGCGGAAATCGTGATCGCCTGCGGCTTTTCTCGTGACCCCAGGGTCAAACACCCGGCATCGGCTCACGCCAATGGAGCGATCGAGGCGAATGGCGGCACCGCTTCCGAGGCACTCGCGTGGTTCGCGTTGTGGAACGCCGCGTCGGATTGCGGCCGCGGCCCGCGCTCGATCGACCCGTGGTCCCTGCGCGCGCTCCCGGCAGGACGTAAGTGGGCGCGTGAGATCGCCAAGGTGGCCTTCGATGGCCTTATGGCAGGAAGCCTGTCGGCGCCAGCCCAATTGGCTGCCAGGTGGGACAGGTTTGGCGGCTCCATTACCGAGTTGATCGTTGAACTCGGCAAAGTCTGGAACGATCCCGTCGCGGGTCGCCGCGTCCAGTATCACCTTGAGCAAATGCTTCTTGACTTCGACGACCTTGCCGCGCCGCGCAGGCTGGCGCGGACACTCGGAATTCGCGTCGACGCTCGAAACCCGGCCCCGACCGAACTTCCGGAGGGAATCGATCGAATTTATGCCCATCTGATGATGGATGGCCAGATCGAGGCTCGCGTGCAGTTCGGCGTACTCGGGAAAGTGACAAAGCGTCATTGGATTGAGTTGGCCCTGAATTTCGTGCCCCCTGAGCGGCTTGCACCGCAAACGGGTGCCGGCGCCGACAGGTTAAACAAGTTTGCAGCCAAGGCATCGTTGTCCATAGCGGAACGCTGGCCTGATCGGGACAGCCACTTCGGCAAACTCGCGCGATTGGCCGCGGAGGCGCGGCGGCTGGTTCGGTCGAGCGCCGAACCTGCAGAGCGTTTTGCAGTGCCGCGCCGTGCACGAGCCGCGGATGGGCAGGGCAATGATCGTACGTCGTTCTGGAATCGCCGTTTCGCGACCGAGGATCCCTGGAACTATCGTTCGCCCTATGAGCAGGAAAAGTATGAGCGGCAGCTCGAAATTCTGCCTGCCGGTCGCATCGAACAGGCGCTTGAGCTGGCCTGCGCGGAGGGTCACTTCACGCGGCAGCTGGCGCCGCGGGTGGGCCATTTGACCGCAACCGACATCTCCGGCGTAGCCGTTGGGCGGGCGCGCGCGCGATGCAGCGATCAGCCGAATGTCGAGTTCGGCGTACTGGATTTCTCCGCGGACACGCTTCCGGGCGAGATGGATCTGATCGTCTGTTCGGAAGTGCTCTACTACCTGGATGATCTCGATGAGTTGCGTCGCATCGCCAAAAAATTTGTTGCGGCGTTGGCGCCTGGCGGCAGTTTCGTCAGCGCACACGCATTCGTGCTCCGTGACAATGTCGAAAGGACGGGCTTCGACTGGAACACTTTCGGTGCACAAGCGATCTCGCAGACGCTGGCTGCGACCGAAGGCCTCGTCCTCGAGCAATCGATCCAGACCGAGCTCTATCGCATCGACCGCTTCCGCCGCCTGTCGCCAGACGACGTGGTGGCGGAACCGGTGATTGATCATGTGCCGATCCGCGCGCTCATCGGTATTGGAGTCGCGCGAAATATCGTCTGGGGCGGGGCACGGGCCTTGCGCCGCGACGTCGCACGCAGCGAGCGGCGGCAGCGTATCCCGGTCCTCATGTATCACGGTGTCTCCGACGACGGTCCGGCAGCCCTCGCCCGTTTTCGGCTCACGCCCGCCGCATTCGAAGGCCAGATGAAATGGCTGCGCGCCAATGGCTTTCACGCGGTCATGTCCGAGCAGCTGGAATGGTCCATCGCCAACCGCCAACCTTTCGCTGGCCGCCCGGTGCTCATCACCTTCGATGACGGCTTCCAGAATTTTGCCGACCATGCCTGGCCGATCTTGCGCGCGAACGACCTGACCGCGGAAGTGTTCCTGGTAACGGACCTGGTGGGTGAAAGTGCACAGTGGGACGCCGACAGCGGTCCGCCGACGCAGCTTATGGACGCCGGGACAGTGCGACGCCTCGCCGGCGAAGGTGCGTTCTTCGGAAGCCATCTGGCGACGCATCGCGCGATCGATGGTCTGTCGAGTTCTGACTTGGCCGCCGAGCTCCTGCGCTCCCGTATGTTCATCGAACGGTGGACCGGTCGGCCGACCACGGCGTTCGCGGCACCCTTCTCCGTCACTGATCGACGGCTTGGCCGGCTGGCCAAGGAGTGCGGCTATCGGATCGGCTTCGGCGGCAAACATGGGCCGGCGGACCTCGATTGCGATCCCATCGACCTTCCGCGCATCGAGATTCGCGGGGATCGCTCGCTCGACGACTTTGTTGCCCGTGTCGAGGCCGTGCTCGAATGAACGATGAACTTGTCGGCCGGGTGCGAGCTGGCACGAGCGTGCGGGTCATTGCCGGGACCGTATATTCCGGCTCGCCGAGGCCGCGTCTAGATTTGTGACCCGCTTTTCCTTCCGTGTCCCGCCCGTCACCTCGTTCGCAAGTCTATTGGGTGACTTGGGACACGGCTGACATCAACTCCTGCGGGTTTGCCGCCTCAAACATGTGTCGCCCGCCCTCTGGAACCTCCGTGAAGCTCCAGCGGACGATCCCCTGCCGGTCCAGCAGGAACTGACCTATCAGTTGTCCGTGTCCCGTTGCCATCATCTGCTCGTCGACTTCGGTCACTTCGTAATTGTCCTTCTTGTCGAGGAATTCGCTGGCCGCAAAAGGATCCATGGGACCGGGCAACTCGCTTGGCATGTCGATCCGCATCTCCTTCACCGCTGCCATCGAGACCTTGTACGGCCAGATCGTCTCGTCTTGGGTGAATTCGAGATTGGGCAGTCCAAAGGCACGATGTGAAGCGCGCTCAGGGTCGGAGGCCGCAAGCAGATTCGGCATCGGGTGGTAGCGGAAATAGAGACGCGCCCGTTCGATCGGCGTGTTGACCACCGTCAGGCTCTGCACGCCCTTTTCGCGCAGCTCCGGATCAAGCCGCGCCTGGGCGGCGATATGGCGCCGGCAAAACGCACAATGCAGACCTCGAAACAGGCCGACCAGAACCGGTTTTTGTCCGCGAAAGTCGTCAAGCGCGATCTTGCCTTCCTGGGTAATGGCGTCGAGCACCACGTTCGGCGCACGGTCGCCCGGTTGAAGCGGCATCAAGTCAATATGCGCGGACATTTTCAACCTCCCGCCCGGCTAGTCGAGAAAAGGCAGCACCACAAGCGCTTCCGGGTCGAGCCCGTGCTGGGCGCATATACCCTGCGCCAGGGAAAAGTAGCGTTCGGCCTCGGCCAGATTGTCGAGGTCGAGATTAAGCGTTGCCAGACCATCATAGCACGGAAACAGCAGTTGGGGCTCGCCCGTTTCGCGGGCCACGTCCAGTGCTTCGTGGAACAAGCCAACCGCCAGTTCCGGACGGCCGTTGCACTGGTGGATCTGCCCAAGCACGATCAATGGCACCGGCAGGTGCTCGCGCTGGTCGAGCGCCCGGTCGATCTCGATGGCCTTCTCGGCAGCAGGCACGCCCTCCGTTGGGCAGCGATCCGTGAAGGTACAACAAGCGACCGCCAGATTGGCGAGGAGGCGCGCCTGGAAACCCAAATCACCAATACGGCGCGCCACTTCAAGACCGCGCCGACAGACCTCTATGGCCTGTGCCGGATTGATGGTCGTGTAAAGCACGCCGAGATTGGTGTAGCCGCGGCAGGCCGCGCCCAGCAGACCGGCGTCTTCGGCCAATTCAATGCTACGCTCAACCTGACGCACCGCTTCAAGGTCGCGCCCAAGGCGAGCCAGCGCGACAGCCTTGGTGTTGAGCGCCTCGGCGGTCACAAGAGTGGCATCACGCCCTACCTCGGAGACATGCTCCGTTGTCAGAGCGCGTACGCCATCCAGCGCCGCGTCTGCCCATTTTGCCGCGAGAGCGTGATCTCCGCTACGGAACGCCTGTCGGCCACGTTCCTGCCACAGATGCGCCTGCTCGATCGGGGCATCCGCTCCATCGAGGAGCGCTGCCGCTTCGGCGTAGCGGGATTCTGCGTCGTCCCGCTTGCCGACGTCCCAGAGCAGCCGACCGATCTTGCGCAAAACCCGCGCCGCAGCGACACGATCGGCTGCCTCGCGGTGTGCCTGCAACACCGTCTCGTAGTGGTGGTGCGCGATCTCGCGGCGGCCTACCGGGCCGCTCAAATCGGCAATGCGCTCTGCGATTGCCAGTTTGAGCGGCGTTTGCCCGGTCGCGCTCAACGCGGTCAATGCTCGCTCGTAGAAACGAAGGGCGTCGTCGTTGGCGTATATCATGCGCGCGCGATCGCCCGCCGCCTGCAGGTACTGCGCTCCCTTTTCCCGCTCGGCGCTCTCTGCGAAATGATGACCGAGCACGGTCAAATCCTCGAGCCGCTCCGGCTTGTCGCCGTACAATTGCTCCAAGGCGGCACCGACCCGCCCGTGGATATCGGTCCGGCGTTGCAGGAGCAGATTCTGGTAGATCACGTCCTGCAGCAATGTTTGCGTAAAGCGGTAGCTTTGCGACGAGACCGAGCCTGATCCAGCGACTTCCTCGATGATTTCGGCATCGCAAAGCAGCTCGCAGCCGGCTTCCAGCCGGCCGGGGTCGGCTGTCACGGCTCTCAGAAGTGCGGCATCGAAGCGCGGGCCGATCACCGCGGCCTCCTGGGCCAACCGGCGCACCTCCTGGGGCAGCCGGTCGACGCGAGCAAGCAGCATTGCCTGGATCGTGGCGGGAATGCCGGTTGCGATATCGCCTGCCACGGTGCGCCACCGCTGGCCCTCGCGCGTCAGTACACCGCGATCGATAAGGCCGCGAACGATCTCCTCTATAAAAAGGGGGTTGCCGCCCGCGCGCTCGAGGATCTGGTCGGGAAGCTTTCCTGCGGACTTTACCCAGTTCTCGCCGAAAAGCGCCGCCAGCAGGCTGCGTCCGTCACCGCTGTTGAGCGGTGAAAGCCTGAGCGCCGTGTGACTGACCCGACTTGAGTCGAGCTGGCCACTGTCCGGCGCCGGCCGATGCGTGACCAGCACCATCAACCGCGTGCGTTCCAACCTGTCCATCACGAATCGTAGCGCCTCGAGCGAAACGGCGTCGGCCCAGTGCAGGTCTTCGACGACAATCAACAGCGGCGACAACGCGAGCCGCCGTTCGACGATTGTGCGGACTGCGTAGAGAATTTGCCGCCGCAGCTGCTCGGGCTCGACATGCTGCAAGGTGGCATCGGGGTCGCCAAGGCCAAGCACATGGTAGAGCAAAGGCATCAGCCGCCGCGCCTCCTCGCCCTGCAGGCCGAGATCGGCAAGCAAGGCTGCGAGCTTCCCCCGCATTTCGTCCCCATTGTCGTTTTGCATCATCCCGGCAGCGCTGCGCACCACTGCGCCCAAGGCGCCAAATGATTGCTCGCCCAATGGCGAGCACGTGGCCTGCCGCACGGCGACATTGCGAAAACGATCCTCGTCGCCGACGCGGGCGACGAACTCCTTCACCAGCCGCGATTTGCCGATACCGGCTTCTCCGACGAGGCGGACAAGTTGGGCCGAGCCGCTGCACGCCTGGTCAAGGCTCGCCAGCATTCTCTGGAGCTCCGCACCACGACCTATCATCGGTGCGCTGAGGCCGAGCGCCTCGAGTCCGCGCGCTGCGCGCGGCGCCGCAAGCGGGGCCTCCAGTCGATGGACGAGAACACTGCCGGCCTTGCCGCGAAGCACGACATCACCCAGCGGCTCGTAAGAGAAGGCATGCCGGGTCAGCCTGTGAGTGAGCTCGCCGACCAGCACCTCACCCGGTGCGGCCAGCGATTGCAGGCGTTGCGCCGTATTCACCGTGTCGCCGGTCACGGAATAGGATTTGGCGGTGCCGATGCCCAATCCGCCAGTGACGACGGGACCAGTGTTTATGCCGATGTGGAGCAACAGAGGCGATCCGGAGTGGGGGGCGTTTTCGCCGAGCCGCGCCGTCCGGGTGATCATGTCGAGAGCGGCGCGAAGCGCACGTTCCGGATCGTCCTCATGCGCGACCGGCGCACCGAACAAAGCGAGCAGTGCATCGCCGATGAACTTGTCGACGAAACCACCAAAGCTTCGCACGGCCGCCGTCAATTCCTTGAACAGTTCGTTCTGCAGCGCTTGCATGACCTCGGGGTCGAGCTGCTCGCTGAGTGTCGTGAAGCCGCAAAGGTCGGCGAACAGGACCGTCACCGTCCGGCGATCGGCGTCAGAGACGGGATGCAGCCCTTCTTCGCTTTCGATGGTCGGAAGCAGCGACGGAGTACGAGAAGGCGGCACAATGGTCCGGCTTGGTGTCGGAGCGGGCCGTTCGACGGCTTTTGCGGGCGCACCGACGCTTGCCCCACATTTCGGACAGAACTCGAAATCAGGTGCGCAGAGGTAGCCGCAGTTGGCGCATGGCACGGGCTGGCGCCTGCCACACTTCGGACAGAAAGCGTAACCGCCCTCAACCTCGAAACCGCAGCCCGAGCAGTCCATGGATCAACCTCACTTGGGCCGTGACGGCGTCATCTCGCCACGCACTTCTCGGCCGCAATATTCACAAGGATGAACCCATAACCGTCGACCAGCAAGCGGCAGCGCAAAATGGGCATCGAGCGATCCATGCGGGTCCGGCGGCAGAGCGCTGCCGATTTGGGCGGCTGCTTGGCCGTCGTTTGCGAAATTTCCCTCTTACCCTGCGTCTCCTGCTATCGTGGGGATGAGGTGACGCACCCATGAGCGAGAATCGTAAGCTGGTCGCAATCCTGGCCGCCGATGTGGTCGGATACAGCCGGCTCGCGGGCGCGGACGAAGATCGTACTTTGGCGAGATTGCGGGCGCTGCGCAGCGACCTGATCGATCCGACCATCGAAGTGCATCATGGGCGGGTGATCAAGCGCACCGGGGATGGGGCGCTGGTTGAGTTCCGCAGTGTGGTGGATGCCGTGCGCTGCGCCGTTGAGGTTCAAAACGGTATGATCGAGCGCAATGCCGGCGTGCCGCAGGACCGCCGCATCGAGTTCAGGATCGGCATCCATCTGGGGGATGTGGTCGAAGAAAGCGACGGCGACCTGATGGGCGACGGCGTCAACATCGCCTCGCGTCTGGAGGGCGTCGCGGCGCCCGGCGCCATCTGCCTGTCCGAGGATGCCTATCGCCAGGTCAAGGCCAGGCTCGACCTCTCGGTCAGCGATCTCGGCAGCACACAGCTCAAGAACATCGCCGAGCCGATCCGGGTCTATTCGCTGCAAGTCGGCGCCGGGACCAAGGCGGCCGCGCCCCCGGAAACCGCGACGGCAGCACCGCCGAGACTGTCGATCGCCGTCCTGCCGTTCGCCAACATGAGCGGTGACGCCGAACAGGATTACTTCGCCGACGGCATCTCTGAAGACATCATCACCGCGCTGTCCAAGCTGTCGCAGCTCTTCGTCATCGCACGCAATTCGTCGTTCACCTTCAAGGGCCAGAACGTCCGCGTGCAGGAGGTGGGCACGAAACTCGGCGTGCGGCATGTGCTTGAGGGCAGCGTACGCAAATCGGGGAACAGGGTGCGCATCACCGCGCAGCTCATCGATGCAACCTCGGGCGGCCATCTTTGGGCGGAGCGGTTCGATCGCGACCTGACCGACATATTCGCCGTGCAGGACGACGTGACGCAGCGGATCGTCGCTGCGCTGGCGCTCAATCTGACTGAGGGTGACCGTCAGCGGCTGGCGCCCGAGCGCCCACGCAACATGGAGGCGTATGACTGTTTCCTGCGGGGCCGGGAGCTGTGGTACCGGCTGACGAAGGAGGCGAACGTCGCAGCCCGCGACCTCTTGCAACGTGCCATCGAACAGGACCCGGGCTTTGCCTCTGCCCACGCCTTCCTCGCCCTCACGCACGGGCTCGATTACCTGAACAGGTGGGGTGCGTCGCCGCCGGAATCGATGGCGCAAGCGGAAGAGGCCGCAACACGAGCGGTGGCGCTGGATGACAGCGATCCCTGGGCGCACTGGGCGCTGGCTATCGTCAAGCTTTATACACGACGGCACGATGGGGCCATCGACGAGGCCGAGCGCGCGATAGTCCTCAATCCGAACTTCGCCGAAGGGCACGTCATCCTCGGCGAGGCGCTGCACTATTCGGGCAGATCCGAGGAGGCCCTCGAAAGTTTCGGCCGGGGGAAGACCTTGAATCCATACTTTCCGGATGTGCTTCTGCACTTCCAGGCTTTGGCCTTGTTTCAACTGGGAAGGTACGAAGAGGCCGTCGACCTCTTGATGCAACGGCTGGCTCGCAACGCTGTTACCGACGTCTCTCGCGCGCTCCTGGCCGCCAGCTACGGCCATCTGGGCCGTTTCGCCGAGGCCCGCACGGCATGGCAGGAGGTGCTTCGCGTCAATCCCGACTATTCGCTGGAATACCGTCGCAAGGTCTTGCCCTACAAGAACCCTGCCGATTTCGAACTCATGGTGGACGGGCTCCGCAACGCCGGTATCGTGCAATGACAGGTGAGGCGTGAGGCTCAGGTCGGCTTGATCTCTGCCTGGCCGATCTTGCGCCATCGGGAGTCCTCGCGAACCAGTTTCAGGCCGTCGGTCGTCTCGGCAAATGTCCGCAAACGATATTGCCGGAGCAGGTCCGGGAAGAGCGCCCCTTCCGGCAGACCGGCAAGCTGCGCGCGGACCGAGATCTTTTCATCGATGACCCGCATGCCCCAGGCATTTTCCCGAACTTGCAGCTCCGCGGCCAGATCGCGCTCTTCCGGTGCGTTTTCGTCCAGCACAGCCAGCAGGATCGAGTGGAAAAGCGCCACATAGCCAATCTGTCTCAAGCCGCCCACAACCCGCACGCGCGGCAATATTGCGAGGACGAGGAACATCAGGAACAAGTTCGGCAGCAGCACGCCGTCCAGCAGCGCCTGCTTGAGATGCAGCCGCTCGAACGGGATGGAAAGACCATGCGGCCTGTCAGGCTCGATCAGGTACCCGTTCTCGACGACGAGCTTGCGCACCCGCTCCTCGCGGATGCCCCAGAAATAGGCCGTGGCATCGGGCAGGAATCTGCCAAATGGCCCCGATGCGGCCTCTTGCAAGGCACGTTCGAGACGCTGGCGCCTTGCGGGCTCGATGAGCAGCCTGGAAAGAAGGCTGCCGTCATATTCCAGATGCCGCGCCATGGCAGCCGCGGCGAGCCGATCATCGATGAAAACCGGCAGAACCGTGCCGGAACGATCCCAATCGGCGACCAGATCTTCGTTGAGGGCTGTCAGCGCATCGGCGGCGGTTCCAAACACCTTGTCCTGGCTGGCAAGCAGCGTGCCCAGCCAGCGGCTGGCATCCGTTTCGTCGCCCACCGCTTCGAGCGCGCGCTTGTTGAGGGTGACGGGACCGGCCGCGCAGGCACTTTTGCGGCACAGTTTGTGGCGCCCCATGCCAAACAGGTTGACCTTGTCGTCGCCGACATCGAGCCATCCCGGCCCCTCCCGGCCAATTGTCTCCATGGTCATCGTCGTTCCCATGAAGCCGAAGAAGGCCGACAGCCCGTTTTCGACCGCGCCGAGCCAGGCAAGCAGGAGGGCATCGAAGGTGATCCGGTCCATCAGAAGCAGGCAGTGCAGGCCGGCCTGAATCACCGGTCTGTGCTCGAATTCTTCGAGGGCCTTGCCGATCTCTTCAGGCTGCATGATCACACCGAGGCGCTGATGCAGGACCTCGCGCAGGATCGAGCGGGCAGCGATCGCGGGGCCCGACGCAGGCCTTGCCACCGGCCGCCACAGATGGCGGGCGTAGTCGGAAACCGGTGCATTCCAGTTCTGCTCGATGTCACGCACGACTTCCGGGCAGAGCAGCGACAGCACAGCCAGAATTTCCACCGGAGGCGCAGGGATAGGGTCAACTCCGTCGGTCATTGGTCCCGTCTAGCCGCTTTGCCGTGCAAACGCCAAGGGAGACCAGACTTGCTGGATGCGGCGGGCCATACACAGATCGTCAATTCGATCCGGATGGTGTGAGATGAAATTGACCGTATCCAACGGAGTTCTCCAGCAATCACCTGTTCGCGGTCTCGGCACGAACTGTTAGTCAGCTAAACAGTCGGGCCCAACAGCGGATCTCAGAACCGCAGCCGTGCCATGCTCAGGAGGTCGTGGTACTGCCCGTCAGTAAAACCGGCCTTCACATGCCGGCCTTCGACCTCGAAGCCGTGGCTTGTGTAGAGACGGATGGCGGGTTCGTTGTCGGCATAGACGGTCAATTCAACCCGCTTCAGGGCGCGCCAGTTGTCGGCCACGTCAAGCAGCGCGCTAAGTATGGCAGAGCCGATACCCTTGCCGACAAAGGCATCGTCAAGGCCGATATTGATCTCGCCGATATGCGAACGGCGCGGTGAATCCTGCGCGACCAGCCTGCCATGGCCGACGACCTTGCCGTCCAACTCGGCAACGATCCAGGTGGTCTCCTGGCCGGACTTGGCGATGCGTCGCTCCACCTGCTCCACCATCTCGAAAGGCATCCTGAGCGTGCCCCGGCGGAAGCCCGGCATGTTGAAGATGGCGCAAAGCGCTTCCGCGTCGCTTGGCCGGACGGACCGGAGCTGCGGCTGGATTTTCGCGGAGGACGGCGAGGTCGTGCTGGTCATGGCGTTCCCCGGCGAGAGCAATCGGCCCGGCACGATGCACCGGACGGCACCTGAAAATCCAGTCGTCTCTGCAACCTATGACGCCGGTTGCGAGCTAAAATAGCGGGAGGCGGCGTAGAGTTTGAAGACGCCGCTGATGCCGATCCAGCCGAAAAGGACGAGCCAGCACAATGTCCCGGTCGCCCTCCAGTCGATCCGGTGCACCGCAGCGTCGGTGAGGGCGAGGCCAAGGATGGCTAGCAGGCCAACCAGAAACTGCGCCAAGCCGAGCACCAGCAGTTCCTCGCGCGGCGCGCTTTTCCAGACGAGATATATGCCGCCGGCACCGGCGAGGAAAATGGCGCTGTAGACCTGAGCGTGGAAGCCATCGACCGGCCATGGCCAGAAGCCGCCGAATGTCAGGGGAAAGAGCAGCAGGCCGACGCCATAGAGCCCAAGGATCGCCGATTCCACCGCCATGTAGCCGCGCCATGCGGAATTTAAGGCCACGCCTTTTGCAGAAGGACGGGCCCTGGCCCGCCACAGGAACAGCCCGGATACGGCGACCGAAGCAAGATAGACCAAAAACCAGAGCCAGGGCGCTTTGCGCTCGAAGTTGAAATAGCCGAGATTGATGAACGAAGCCGCCGACACGATAACGGTGAAGATGAAGGCCATAACGAGCACGAGCCTGCCGGGCGACCAGCGATTCCAGACCAGCAGCGCCGCCATCACGACCATTTCGGCGGTGTAGAAGCCGCCGAGGAAGCGGGCATTGAACGGCGTGACGGCCCAGGGCCAGCGCGGCTTGACCAGCACAGGCGCGAAAAACAGGCCGGCGCCTACGATCAGGACGATGATGACAACCGCCGAGAAAAGCCGCAGGGCCGCGGGAAATGGTGGGTTGTCGGGTGTCGACATGGGAAAAGTCCCAAAGATGAATGCCCTATGGATTATCATAATGCCGCTTGCGGCCGGTGAAAATCCGGCGAACGGAAATTGAACTGTCACCAGACCTGTCCATTCGAATGGCCGTACGGTCCGTTTCGAAGTAAGATGGAGCGGTCGGACCGAAGACCGGTCCGGTCGACACGCCTCGGGGGTGCATTTTCCGGAGCCTGCACGATGAACGAAGCTCAGGATCTGTTCTCGCTTCTGCAGCAATCGACCGATGTCGATCCACAGGCAATCGACGCGATCAGGCGAACCATCGCGGAGGGCAAGGACCGCGAACTTTGCCGCATCAATGCGCCAGCCTTCGCCAGCAAGCATGGCCTCGACGAGGAACGCACCATAAGCGCCTTTCTCCATGCGGCGCGCGTGGGCATCTTCGACATTTCCTGGAATGTTCTATGCCCCGGCTGCGGCGGCGTGCTCGACACCAATGCCACGCTGAAAACCCTGCAGAAGGACGAGTACACCTGCGCGCTGTGCTCCGAGGACTATTCGCCGACCCTCGACGAGATGGTCGAGGTGACATTCACCGTCAGTCCCCGCGTGCGCAGGATTGCCGCGCACAATCCACACGAACTGCCGTTGGTGGAATATTTCCGCCAGATCTACTGGGCGTCCGGCGTCGATCTGCCGGAAGAAGAAGATTTCGCGAAGACGATGGAAGCGTTCTCGCTGGAGGATATCGAGCTTGCGCCCGGTGAAAGGGCGGTTCTGCCCATACAGCTTCCGTCCGAATTCATCATCGTATTCGAGCCGGTCACCCATTCAGTGCAGTTCATCGACGTGAAGGGCGAGCCAACAAAAGAGCGCCGAAGCCTCTCTTTGGTTTTCGACCGCGACCATATCCAGAGCCAGACGCTGGAGATGCAACCTGGCCCGTTGCGCATTTCGCTGGAAAACAGGACCGACACCCGCGTGCTGCCGGCGGTCTTCATTGCCGGCCACGAATTGCATGATCTGCTGGGCAAACGCCGGCCCTTCCTGACCGCCAAGCGCCTGCTCACCAACCAGACGTTCCGCGATCTCTATCGCACGGATACGCTCGACATCAACCAGCGCCTGAAGATCACCAGCCTGACCTTCCTGTTCACCGACCTGCGCGGATCGACCGAGCTTTACGAGCGGGTGGGCGACCTTTCAGCCTTCGATCTCGTGCGCATGCATTTCCAGGTTCTGCACGAGATCGTCGCGGCGGAGGCAGGCGCGGTGGTGAAGACGATCGGCGATGCGGTGATGGCGACCTTCCCGACGCCCGATCGTGCGATTGCTGCGGCCCTCAGGATGCGCGATGCCATGCGTGCGCTCAACGACAAGAGCGGCCGCGAGGATCTGCTGCTCAAGATCGGAGTCCATGCCGGCCCCTGCATCGCGGTGTCTATGAACGAGCGGCAGGACTATTTCGGCCAGACGGTCAATATTGCTTCGCGGGTCCAGAACCTTGCCAACCCACAGGCGATCTTCGCCACTCGTGCGGTGATCGACGACAATCTCACCGCCGACCTGTTGCACAGGAACGCGCTGACGCCCGTGCCCCACGAAGTCTCGCTGCGTGGTATTGATCGGGAGATAGCAGTCTATACCATCCCCTGAAGTCTTGGGGTTGTTTCGGCCTCTCACACGCGCCTGCAGATAAAATAACGATCGGCGGGCACCGAGGGCGGCGGCGGGAGGCGTTGCAGCCGCGGGTGATCGAGCGGCGTGCCGCTGACCGCGATGCCGCCGACACGAAGCAGGCGCGCGGTCAGATCGGGAAGCCAGGTAGCGGTCACCGCATCGCGATCTTCATAACCGGTGCCGATGTCGGCGTGAACAAGAGCGGCATCGATGCCAATGAACCTGGTCGCCGTCTCGCGTATTTCGCCGAGCACGAGGTTTTCAGCTTCGGGAATTGAGCTGGCGTGCGCGGCAAGTGCGCGGTCGAACGCCACGATCCGGCGTCCGGGCAGGCGCTCGCGCAGATGGTGGAACGTCCGTCCATTGCCGAGGCCGAGTTCGATCACCGGCCCCTCCATCTTCGCCACTTCTACGCAGACTTGATCGAGAATGTCGCGCTGTGCCGTCATCCTGCGGATGAAACTATCGAGGCGACTCATATGCGATTCTCACTTGTAGGGGTCTGCGGCGTCACGCAAGCCGTCGCCGAGGAAGTTGAACGCCAGGATGACGAGAATGACGGGGAGGATCGGCAAAAGCAGCCATGGATAGAACGCGATCACGCTGACGCTGCGGGCCTCGGTGAGCAGGATGCCCCAGCTGGTTATCGGCGCCCGCAGGCCGAGCCCGAGGAAGCTCAGCGCCGTCTCGCCCAGGATCATGCCGGGTATGGAGATCGTCGCCGCCGCGATCAGATGCGACATGAAGCCGGGAATGAGGTGCCGACGGATAATGCGGCTGCTGCTGGCACCCATCAATTGCGCGGCCAGAACGTAATCCTCCTCGCGCAAGGCTAGAAGCTTTGAACGCACGGCCCGCGCCAGTCCGGTCCAGTCGAGCAGCCCGAGAATGACGGTGATGCCGAAATAGATCAGAATCGGACTCCAGGTTATGGGCATGATCGCCGCCAGGGTCATCCATAGCGGAATGCTGGGGATCGATTGCAGAACTTCGATTATCCGTTGAACGATCAGGTCGAAGATACCGCCGTGATAGCCGGCCAGTCCTCCGATGACTATGCCGAGCAGGAAGCTGAAACTGATGCCGACGAGGCCGATTGTCAGCGAAATGCGTGCGCCATAGATGATGCGCGACAGCACATCGCGCCCCAGCCTGTCGGTGCCGGCCAGAAAGAGCTGGCCGTTTTCGGCAGGGCAGACAAAATGCCTGTCACCTTCGATCAGGCCCCAGAACCGGTAGCTGTCGCCCTTGCAGAAGAAACGGATCCGCTGAACGTCATCCTGTTTGTCGACGTAGTTACGCTTGAGCGTGTCCATATCCAGCATCATCTGGCGGCCATAGACGAACGGCCCGACGAACTGGCCGTTGTGGAACAGGTGCACCCGCTGCGGCGGCGCATAGATGTAGTCCATGTTGCGCGTGTGTAGATTGTAGGGCGCCAGCCACTCGCAGATCAGTATCCCGAAATAAAGCGCTGCCAGGAATATGCCGGATATGAAAGCCAGCCGGTGCCGTCGGAATTTCCACCACATCAGCCGCAACTGCGACGCCTGAAAGACCTTCGACTGCTCCGGCGTCATCGCCTCGACCGACTGCAGGTCAAAGGGCGCGATGGAAACGTAGTGTTGCAGCGGGGCGCCCGGCGCGGGCAGCGGCGATTGTGTGTTCATTTGGTGCTGCCGCCCTGCAATCGAATTCGCGGATCAAGCAGCGCCAGCGCCAGGTCGGAAATCAGGACGCCGATGACCGTCAGGAAGGCGAGGAACATCAGGAACGACCCTGCCAGATACATGTCCTGGCTTTGCAGCGCCTTGATCAGCATCGGTCCGGTCGTTTCCAAAGACAGCACGATCGCCGTGATTTCGGCGCCGGAGATGATGGCCGGCAGGATAGAGCCAATATCCGAAATGAAGAAATTGAGCGCCATGCGCAGCGGATATTTGACCAGCGCCCTGAAGGGATGAAGGCCCTTGGCGCGAGCCGTCACGACATATTGCTTGTGAAGCTCGTCGAGCAGATTGGCGCGCAGCCTCCGGATCATGCTTGCCGTGCCGCCGGTGCCGATGATCAAGACCGGGATCCAGAGATGGGCGAGGATCGACTTTGCCTTGGCCCAGCTCATCGGCTCGCCGAGATATTGCTGATCCATGAGATGGCCGATGGACGTGCCGAACCACATGTTGGCGAAATACATCAGAATCAGCGCCAGCATGAAGTTCGGAATGGCAAGCCCGAGAAGGCCGAAGAAAGTCAGGCCGTAGTCGCCCCAGCTGTATTGATGCGTGGCGGAGTACATGCCGATCGGAAAGGCGATGAGCCAAGTGAAGACGATGGTGACGAAGGAAACCATCACGGTCAGCCACATTCGGTCCCCGATGACGTCGCGAACCGGCAGCTCATATTCGAAGGAATAGCCGAAATCGCCGTGCAGCATCCCGCCGACCCAGAAGAAGTAGCGAATGACCGGCGGCTTGTCGAAGCCATATTCCTTGCGCATCATCTCGATGCGATCGGAATCCACCGCTTCGCCCTGGGCCCGAAGCTCGGCGACATAGCTGTCGAAGTAGTCGCCCGGGGGAAGTTCGATGATCGTGAACACCAGCGCCGATATGATCAGCAGCGTTGGAACCATAACAGCGATGCGCCAGACAATATATCGAAGCACGCTCAGGACTCTCCAAGCCAGAATGTATCCGGCATGTAGACACCGAAATAGGCAGTCGGGTCGTAGCCGTAGAGCGCCTTGTCAGGCAGATTGCGCAGCCGCGAGGATGCCAGGACCGGCTGATAGGTTCCGTTCACCGTGCCGATCGAAAACACCTGATCGGTGTAGATCGATAGCATTGAATTCCAGATTTCGGCGCGCTCCGTGGCTTCGGTCGATGCGTTCCAGCGCTTGAGCAAAGCCATCAACTCGACCACGGGCGGAAGATCGGGCGCCTCACCGACCGTGCCATGCGACAGGTAGTGAGCGCCCCAGAGCGGCCATTGCAGTTGGTCGTCGATGGTGGGGGCCAGTTGGTACGGGTTCATGTCGGCGGTCGGCACGCCATTGTCGATGCCCGACCACATCGACATCATGATCTGGCCGCCAAGCGCGCGGCTGCGGAAGATATCGCGCTGCGAAGTCCGGATGAACAGGGCGATGCCGATCTGGCGCCAGTGATCGGTGATGAGTTCGAGCGCGTCGGTTTCCAGCGTGCTTTCGCCGGCCGTTTCCACCACGATCTGCGCCGGGCGTCCGTCGGGAAGTATCCGCAGGCCGTCATCGTCACGCGACTGAAGCCCGACCTCGTCGAGCAGGGCATTGGCCTGGTCCGGATCATGGGCGACCCAGGCTTTCGCGAATTCCGGCCGGTAGAGCGGGCTCTCCGGCAGGACCGTATCGGCACTTTCCTGCGCCAATCCGTAGAACACGGCCAGATTGATCTCGCGCCTGTCCACAGCGAGCGAAAGTGCGCGGCGCATGCGCACGTCACGGAGAAGGCCACGCCATACCTGGTCGGCACAATTCAGATTGGGCAGCAGCGCCAGCCGCGAACCCTGTGTACGCTTCCAGAGATGCATCTTCACCGGGTAGCGCTTCTCCGCGTCCTTCAGGAAGGCGTAATCGCTGAAGTCGATTCCCATGCATTGCAGGTCGCTCTCACCCGCGCCGGTCTTGGCGGAAATGATCGCCGACGAGCTGACATTCATGACGATCCGGTCGACATAGGGCAATTGCCGGCCATTCTCGTCTACTCGATGAAAGAACGGGTTCCGCTCGAAGACGAACTGCTCAGCCGGCGGCTTGGTCCGGTTCTGCCAGGGATCGAGCGTCGGCAGATCCGGGTTCTCCGGGCGATACTGCCGCGACATGCGGATATGCATGAGCGTCCATTTCTGGACCCGGTTCTCCTTCATCAAACCGGCGAGCCGGAATGGATCCTGGTATTTTTTGTGGAACTGCTTGAGATAGGCGGCCGGCAGAACAAGCGATAGCGGCGAAGCAGCAGCGAGCTTGGGCAGGAAGTCGGGATTGGGCGCATCCCAGCTATAACGGACCGTCAAAGGATCGACGATCTCGAAGCGTGGCGGCTTTCCGTCCGCCAGCAGGGCCGGGGCGAGCCCGCCTTGCGAAAGCTCATCGTTGAGCCAGACATCTTCCCAGCAATAGCGAAAATCCTCCGGCGTCAGCAGGCTGCCGTCGGACCATTTGTGTCCTTCCCGTATCTTGAAAGTGAAGACGCGATCATCCGCTACGTCGAAACTTTCGAGAATGTCGGGCTGCATGTTGAGCTTTTCGTCATAGCCGACCAGGCGAGCATACCCGTAGATCGTCATCATCCGGATATCTTTCTGGCTGCCGATGATCGTGCGCAGCGTGCCGCCATACTGGCCGGGCTGCCGGCCCATCGCAGCGAGATTCAACGCCCGCGGGCTCTTGGGCAGGCGTTCGGCGAGTGCCGGCAGCGCCCTGGCCTTCAGCTGCGGCTGAAGAAATTCCGGCTCCAGATCGCCGGCGCGCAACGTGCCCGGCAGAAATGCCGAAGCCATGAAGCCAAGGACTGTGCGCCGGCTGATCAATGGCGTAGCTCGCTGACATCGGCCGAACGTCGGGCCAGCACGAGGTGGCCGCCGCCAAGATCGAGCGGCGACAGCGTGTCCTCATCGCCCTCGTCGCGGAATTGCGGTCCCCATGCGCTGGTGTCGGAAGCGCCGCTGAGCTTCAGCGTCTTGAAATCCATCGGCCTGTCGAGGTCGGGGAAAGGCACTGCGGCGACCAGTGAGCGCGTGTAGGGGTGGACCGGTTTCCTGAGCAGAATTTCGCGCGGCGCAAGCTCGACGATACGCCCGCCGCACATCACCGCGATGCGGTCTGCCATGTAGTCCACCACCGCCAGGTTGTGGGATATGAACAGATAGGTCAGGCCCAGTTCCTTCTGCAGGTCCTTCAGGAGGTTCAGGATCTGCGCCTGGACAGAGACATCGAGCGCCGAAACCGGCTCGTCGCAGATCAGGAGTTCAGGTCCGAGCGCCAACGCGCGCGCGATGCCGATACGCTGACGCTGTCCGCCGGAGAAACTGTGCGGATAGCGCTTGATGAAGCGCGGATCGAGCCCGATTGCCTGCATCAGGCTCTTGACTGTGGCCAGCCGGGACGCGGCGTTGCCACGTTGATGGATTTCCAGCGGCTCGCTCAAGATGTTCTCGACCGTCATGCGAGGCGAAAGCGATGAAACCGGATCCTGGAAGACCATCTGGATTTTTGCGCGCAGCATGCGCAGGGCGTCTCCCTCGCCTTGCAAGACGTCGATCGCTCCATCGCGGCCGTTGAAGATCACAGAGCCGCCATTAGGGGTGACAGCCCGCATGAGGATCTTGCTGACGGTGGTTTTGCCGGAGCCGCTTTCGCCGACCAGGCCCAGGCACTCGCCCCGCCTGATATCGAAGCTCACGCCGTCCACGGCGCGAACAGTGGTTTGATGATCCCCGCCGAACCATCCGGACTTGTGGATGGTGAAGACCTTTTTCAGATCTCTGACCGACAGCAGGATATCGTCCGGTCCCTTCGATGCCGGCGCCGTCTGCTTGCCGAGCAGGTTCCCGACATTCACCGGCACATCACGGAGCGCCTTCAGCCTTTCGCCAGGCTTCAGGTCGAAATGCGGAACGGCTGCCATCAGGCCTTTCAGGTACGGGTGGCCTGGCCGGCGGAATATCGCCTCGACAGGTCCCGCTTCCATGATCTCGCCATGGTAGATGACCACCACCTCGTCGGCGACATTGGCGACCACGCCGAGGTCGTGCGTGATCAGCAGCATCGCCATGTTCAGCTTGGTCTGAAGCCCACGCAGCAATTGCAGGATTTGCGCCTGGATGGTGACGTCCAACGCCGTCGTCGGCTCGTCGGCGATCAACAGGGCCGGCCGGCAGATAAGCGCCATGGCGATCATGGCGCGCTGACGCAGTCCTCCCGAAAGTTCAAAGGGATACATGTGATAGGCGCGCTTGGGATTGGGAAAGCCGACAAGGCTGAGCATTTCCTCAGTCCGCGCCCTGCGCTCCGCCCGAGCCATAGGCGTATGAATCTGCAGGGATTCGCTAACCTGGTCGCCGATCGTGTGCAGTGGCGACAGCGATGTCATCGGCTCTTGAAAGATCTTGCCGATGCGGCTGCCTCTCAAAGCCCGGATTTCGGGTCCATCACGCGGCATCTGCAGGATATCCTGCGTCGTGCCGGGCTTTTCAGGATCGGAAAACAGGATACGGCCGCGAACATGGGCTGAGCTTGGCAATATGCCCATCACCGCCTGGCTGAGGACCGATTTTCCGGAACCTGACTCGCCCACAAGCGCGGTAACCTTGCCGGGCAGGACGCGAAGATTTGCGCGCCTGACGGCATGCAACGGTCCCCCGATAATGGCAAAAGAGATGCCAACGTCCTCGATCCGCAGCAGATCAACGCCCGAATTCATTCTCACACCAGCCCCACTCTGGCAGGTCCCAGAAAAGCGAGACTAGCGCATTACCAGCCTAGAGCAACTTGGATTCGAAACGGCCGTCGGCAGCATAACCGACGGCCGGACGGCCTGCCAAGGCGTTCGGATCCGATCGTGGCGGTTACTGAAGCTTCCTCGGGTCGCCCTCCGACAGCCGCGCGGCATCGCGATGAAGCAGCATGACCTGCTCGGCGTCCGACATTCGGTCGTAAATCGGCTCCAGCGCACCGTCCTCATCGACTGCGAGAGCAGCCGACAGATCGGGTGAGAGCACTGTCAGCTTCTGCTTGATGCCTACCAGTTCCTCCTTGCCGAGCGTCAGCCAGCTGTTGGCGCCGCAATAGTCGGCGAAATCTTTGCTGGCGAGAACGCTGTGCGGATATTTCTTGGTCAGGGTCTGGAGGCGCTGGACCTCGTTTACAGCCGAGCCGAAGACAGAGAATGTGAGCCGATCGGTAAGCCCGACATTGCCGAACATCACATTGCCGACATGCAGGCCGATACCGAAGTTTATGTCGGACAACCCCTGCTCCTTTCTGCGCAGATTGAGATCCATCATGCGCGCGGTGGCCTTGTGCGCTGCAGCAAGAGCAGCCTGGCAGGCGGTCTCGGACTGCGAGCGGTGCCTTTCGCAAGGGTAGACGGCAATGAAGCCATCCCCGATGAAACTCATGATCTGCCCGCCTTCGCGATTGAAAGGTGCGGCAACGGCGTCGAAAAACTGGTTCAGCGTATCGATATAGATTTCGCGGCCGGAGGTTTCGGCAAGCCTTGACGACCCGCGCATGTCGGCCATGACCAGTGCGGCCCGGATTGTATCGCCCTCGCCGCGCCTGATCTGGCCGTCCAGCACGCGCCTGCCGGCGTCGCCGCCGAGATATGTGGTCATCATGTTGTCGGCGAGCTTGGTGAGCACCGCCATCTTGGTTGCGATAGCGAGATGGTTCTGGATGCGCAGCAGCGCCGAAATCATGCTGTCGCTGAAGCCTGCGGCGCTGTCGGTGGACCAGGACCCCATCATGCCCCGACTGGTGTTGCCGCCGAAAGGATGGACGAAAGCCAGGTAATCGGTGACGCCCATAAGCCTGAGGTCATCGAAAACAGGAAACTCCGACGGCACCGACGGGTCGAACCGACGCCGCAGATGGTCGAGCTTGTTGCTGAGCAGATGGTAGTATGGGCTGGTCAGGAACCTGTCAGACGGCGCGCCGCCCTTTTTGCGGAAGCCTTCCACTTCCATGTCCTGGCCGCGAAACCAGGTGAAGCCTAGCGCGTCATAAAGCGGATGAAGCATCGAAAAGCTCAGATGCACCCGCTTCAGCGGCAGGCCGGCAGCCGCCAGCCGTTCGCAAAAGCCCTTTACCAATGTTTCCAGGTCGTTGCCCGCCAGCGCCGATTGGGTCAGCCAATCGGCAACCTTATCCATGAGAATGGTGGAAATTTCTGCTTGCGCTGTGCTCATGCTATCTCGAAACCCATCGAAGACCGAGCCATTATCCTTTGATCCGCCATAACACAGTCCGCCAACGACCCAAAGATAGGAACCCCGAAGTCAACGAGGCCGGCTTGGCGGCAAAAGCAGCGAAGAATTTTCTCGGATGATTGTCCCTGCGGCCATGGAACAGGCCTAACTGCATCTATCTCCTGGCACGTTAAGTGGCGAGGCTGCCGGCGGAGTGCAACCACAATCCTGACATCGGGCAAAAAAATCACCGGCTCAGACGCCGTCAGGCCTTCACCACCGAGCGGCGCCTCTTGATCGTCATATCCTCCCGAGTGGTCGGGATCTCGGTAACATGCGGATCGTCGAATTCCGCCTTGCAAGCCTTCATCAGACCGGTGCCTTCGCCTTCAGGCTTGCGGCGGCCATCGCATAGCCGCCGGCGGCGCCATCGATGAAATGAATATGATCGCGCTGCAACGGCGAGGCGACGAGGCATGTCATCAAGGCCGATCTCTGGCGGTGCAGGCCATAGCTGCAGATGCCCGCCTCTTCCGCCTGTTTCAGCCGGTTTTCGATCCGTTGCAACACATCCGCGTCAACATCGATGGTCATCTTCAAGCCGTCGTCGAATTTCCGGAAATCCGAATTGCTGGCCACGTCGCGTTTGTAGATCCTCGGATCGAACCGACCGATCGTCCAGCCAAATCGATCGGTGACAGCCGCAAGCGTCAGCAGGAACAATATCCACAGCTTCGACAGCCACCGCCGTCCTGCCGGCGCCACGGCCCTCGCCTCGAGATCGAAGCCGGCGAGCGAAAAACTGTAGGCCGGCCCGTTCACCGGCACCGGATGGCCATCGCGTTCTTGCCTGCCGGCAAGGGCGATGATGTCGGAAACCAGAGACTGAAAACCGCGCAAGTCGCGCAACGCGCCCGGTACGGCGATAATCGAGACGATTTCGCCATGCCGGGCTTCGATCGGGCTCCAGCGGCAGGAGAGACCTGTCAAATCCGGCCGTACGCCGGCCGGCGCCGGATCGATGCGGTAGCGGCCCGCTTTCATCTCGGCTTCCGCCCAATGGCCGCCACCGCCGGCGAACATGGCATAGAAGACCGCTTCGGAGGCCCGGAACCTTGCCACCCGAACGTCGAGGCCTTGCGCTCTTATATCCTCTATCGGCACGATCGCGGCGCGCAAGGTCAGGTCCAGTTCGTCCGCCACCCATCTCTGCACAGCCGCCAGCGCGTTGCGGGTGATCTCCAGCGCCGAGCCCGGAAACGCCACGAGCGCGCCGTCGCCGCCGAAGACAAAGGGGAGATCCTGCCGACCCAGCGCATTGAGCAGCGCCGAAATGACGCTGGCGCCGGCCATATTGACGGTTTTATAGCGCCCAGCCCCGATCGCCTTGGTCGAGCCGACGATGTCGGCGGTGGCCAGCGCCCAGCCATCCGGGAGGGGACGATAGTTATCGATATCGGCAACGCTTTCGAACTTTGCGAAGACCGGCAAAGAAGCGACAAACGGGTCCGACGCGGCAGCTGTATCCATGAACATCAGATAGCACATTCCACTGCTTGAAGGTGATGGCGATCATGCTTCGAAATTGACTTGCGCAGGCTTTCCGATGATAGGGTCTGGCGATGCGAATTGCCTTCTACGCGCCGCTGAAGTCGCCCAACGATCCCGTTGCCTCCGGCGACCGCCAGATGGCACGGATGCTGATCAAGGCGCTGGAGCATGGAGGGCATAGCGTCGAACTGGCATCCGAATTGCGCTTCTATCTACGCGAACCGGAATCGAAAAGTTTCGATGCGCTCAAGATCGCGGCCCGAGAGGAAGCCGCGCGGTTGACCAAGCTTTGGGATCGTGACGGCAAGCCCGATCTCTGGTTCTGCTATCATCCCTATTACAAGGCGCCCGACCTGATCGGGCCCGAGCTGGCGTCGGCCTTTGCTGTCCCCTATGTGACTGCGGAAGCCTCCTATTCGAGGCGGCGCAACGCCGGTTTGTGGGCCGATACGCAAGCGTTGGTGATGCGGGCCGTCGAACAGGCGGCGCTGAACATCTGCTTCACGCAAAGGGATCGTCAGGGACTGACAGACGCGATTCCCGACGCCGCTCTCGGTATGCTTTCGCCCTTCATCGACACATCGCCGTTCCAGGAAACGCCGGCACGGGGTTGTCCGACGCGCCTCGTTACCGTCGCCATGATGCGCCCGGGCGACAAAGCCGAAAGCTATCGCATGCTGGCGCAAGCGCTCGGTTCGATCGGCCATCTGCCCTGGGCCATGTCGGTTGTCGGGGACGGGCCGGCCCGCGACGAGGTCAAAGCGCAATTCGCCGGCTTGCCCGCCGACCGTATCGAATGGCTCGGCGCGATCGAGCCGGCCGCCGTGCCGGATGTCCTCTACAGTGGGGGAATTTACGTCTGGCCGGGTTGCGGCGAGGCCTATGGCGTTGCCTATCTTGAAGCGCAGGCCGCCGGCCTTCCGGTGGTGGCTCAGGACATCGCCGGCGTTCCGGAGGTCGTGCGGCATGGCCGGACCGGGTTTCTCACCCCGCCAGGCGATGTGGCGGCGTTCGCTTCCGCCATTGAAAGGCTTCTGGCCGGTAACGACGAAAGAACCATCATGGCCGCGGAAGCCAGACGTTTCATCCTCGAAGAACGTTCCCTCGGTGCTGCAGTGGCGCGTCTGGCCGAACTTCTGGCGAAAATCCCGGTTTCATGACATCCGATCAGATCTGGCAGCCCCTGGTGGAAGAACTGGCGTGCCGGCAACGGGCGGGCCGTAAGGCAGAGTTCTGGCTGCGCGACGACGACGCCGTGGATCCGACGCCTGCGCTTGATCGACTGCTCGACCTCACCGGTGAATTCGCGGTTCCGGTCACTCTGGCCGTCATTCCGGCCCTGACCGATGAGAAGCTTGTCGCGCGGCTTGACGAGGCTCCGCATGCGACGGTCGCCATTCATGGCTGGGCGCACCGAAATCATGCGCCCGAGGACCAGAAAAAGCAGGAGCTCGGCGCGCACCGGCCGCGCGAGGCGGTGCTCTATGATCTGGCTCGCGGGCTGTCGCACATAACCGGCCTGCACGGCGCACGTGCCGTTCCGATGCTGGTGCCACCCTGGAACAGGATCGACGCCGGCTTGGTATCCGACCTTGGATCGATAGGATTTGCGGCATTGTCGGTCTACGGACCGCCGAAACCCGCTTCGCTGGCGGTCATCAACAGCAATGTCGACATCATGGATTGGCATGGCACGCGCGGCTGCCGCGGTCATGACCAGTTGGTTCAGGCTATCATCGCGCAATTGCGGCACGACGGCGGAGAGCCGGTCGGCCTGCTCACCCACCATCTCGTGCATGATGAATCGGCCTGGCTTTTCCTCGAACGGCTGTTCGCAGTCACCGCACGGACTGAAGTCTGCGCATGGCTTCCGATCAGGACATTGATCGGGCGCAGCGCCGGTAGAGCAATTCCAGGAAAAGTGTGAGCGGTTTTCCGTCCGGAATTGCGTCAAAACAAGGAGGTAGAGGCAAATAGCTCAGCGCTTTTTGTGCAATGAGACTGGAAATTTGAGCGTCTGGCCATCCCGCGCGGCAAAAGCGCCGGCAAACCTGTCTTTGGCCAGTTTCTCGATCTCGTCCAGTTCCTCGTCGGTGCGTGTCGGATCGTGGTGAAACAGCGCAAGCCCCCGCGCGCCGGCAGCCTCGCAGAGCTTGATGCCCTGCTGCCATGTCGAGTGCCCGTTACCACGGCGGCGTTCCATTTCCTCCTCGGTGTTGGTGCAATCGTAAATGACGAGGTCGGCATCTTCGATCAGGCCGAGCACCACCTGATCGAGTTTGTCCGGCTCGTGTTCGGTGTCCGTGATCACCGCCACGACGCGGCCGCCCCATTCGACCCGGTAGCCTATGCAGCCGCCCGGGTGGGTAAGACTGCCGGTTCGGACCACCACCCCTTCGCGCGGCCGAAGCACGTCTCCGGATACGAAATCGCGGCAGTCGAGGCTTGCCTTGCAGACATCCATCGTCACCGGAAACCACGGCGGCCGCATGAACTCATCGACCATCTGCCGGGTCGTCATGCGTCCTGCGAGATGCCCGGACCAGAGCGTAACCTTGACGCTCCGGTCATAGATCGGCGCAAAAGCCGGCAGCCCGATGATGTGATCGTAATGGCAATGGGTGAAAAGCAGGTCGAAATCGTTCACGCCCGACGCCCGAAGCGCCCAGCCGGCAGGCCGTATGCCAGAGCCCGCGTCGAACAAAAGCGTATGCTTGCCGCATCGCATCTCGATGCAGATTGTGTTGCCGCCATAGCGAGCGAATTCTGGCCCCGATATCGAAATGCTGCCGCGCACGCCCCAAAATCTGACCAGGAAAACGTCGTCGTCCATACCAGCCCTTCGCAGTCCCCGTCGCCGATCGTAGCCAAACAACTGCTGCTAGGCGAGGCAGCTTTTTCTCCGGATGATCTTCTCAGCAAGAGGCCATTGCCATCACGACGGCGCGAGTCATTCCTTATTTGGCGATTCGTGCGTCGATTAGGTCCGCGGTCGTATGGCTCAGGCGATCGGCAAGAACCCGCAATATCTCGATGGTCATTTCCGGGAACTCCTTCATAAGCCTCAGAAAATGATCCTTGCGGATTCTCAAGGCTTCCAGCGGACTTGCCGCTCTGACGGTGGCGGTGCGGGAGCTGTTGCACAGTATGGCGATCTCGCCAACAATCGAATTTGGCAGCAATTCGGCAACTTTTATCGGTCCGCTGTCGGAATCTACCAGAATATCCGCCCTGCCTGAAAGGATGACATAGGCGGCGTCTCCCTCGTCGCCCTGCCGGAAAAGGATCTGGCCGGCGCTGTAGCTCACGCGATCGGATGTGAACGCAAGCAGCTTGAGCTTTGTCGGCTCGATGCCGGAGAACAAGGGAACGCGTTGCAGCATTCCAACTTCATCCTTGAGCAGCATGGTCGCAAACCTCAAAAACTCGCGTTTGCCAGACTAGACTACGACAACAGTTCCTTGAAGATACCGTTCCCGGCCAAAAGTGTCTCGTGTGTTCCGTCTTCCACCAATTGACCCGAATCGAAGACGATGACGCGATCGAACATCATTCCCATTGCCGGATTCGTCACGGCCCACACAATTGCCGGCGAATGGCTGTCGCGTCTGGCTTCCTCGAGTACGTTTCGCAGCACCTTATCCTGCATGCGCTGGTCGAGCGCCGACAGCGGGCGGTTGAGAATGAGAAAATCGGGACGCTTTAGCAGGGCCCGGGCAACATCGAGCTTCTGTCGCTGTCCACCCGTCAGCCGTCTGCCGCCGGCGCCGACGTTGAAGTCCAGGCCGACATCCAGAAGTTCGGCATAAAGCCCCAATTCGTCAACAATGTCATAGACGATGGACCGAATGCGGTCCGGCGCGTCGGGATGGTTGTTGCCCACACGCCCGAACAGAACATTATCCATCACGGTGGCAGCGGCAATGTATTTGGCAGGATCATACCGTTCGATCGCATTTTGCAGCTCGGCCGGCAGATTTTCATAGAACCGGTTGCGTGCAGCGACGATCTTGCTCATCAACTCGTCGCTGAGCAGGCCGAAGCGGTGCCGGGGCTCGATATAGGCAAAGCTCAGGGTGACGATCATGGCGCGATCGTTCTCCGAAACCGCCTCGTACGGACGGTTCTTGAGCCGTTGCAGCAAGGTTTCGTAGGCGGGTATCTCCTCGGCGCTCATGAAGGTGAGTTGCTGGAAGAACTGGTGATCGGGCGGCAGGTCGGCAAACAGCTCGATCGCCTGTTCGGCGATCTCCATGCCCATTTCGTAGAGCGTGCGGTCGAGGCCGGCTTGCCCCAGCACAGAAGCAAAATACGGATTGGCCGCGAGAGCCCTGTCGGCCAGCTCGGGGCCGGCGGCGGCGCCGAAGAGCAGGTTTTGGCCGATCGTTGCTTCCTTATTGTAGGCGCCCGGTTCGAAAGGAACCACCAGTTCGCTCAGCCCTTCGCGTTCCAGCCGGGTTCGCAGCGCGGCACGCAGTTCGACGATCCGTCTGGCAAGCTCCGTGTGACGCGTGAGGTCGGCCGAAGAGCGCAAGCCGAGATCCAGGATGTCGCGTGACAGAACAACCGCGTCGAGCACCCGACGCACGGCTTCAAAGAGGTCGTGCGGGCCAGTAGCGCCGGCGGAGGCATAGTTGATCCAGTCGCTGTGGATATCAAGATCGGGATTGCCCGACCGGCGCGCCTCGTCGATGTTCCAGCGCTGCTGCTCTGCCGCGGCACCGTCATAGGGCACCGATGTCAAGGGCGCATGCTTCAATCCGTAGAGCAGGTTGTCGCGCAGGCTTGCCTGGAACAGGAAAACATCCGACGAGGCATAGGACATGCGCCGGCCGGTCACGGCTTCCGGGAGTTCAAGCAGGTCGTCGGCGCCGGAAGCGACCCTTCCGCTGGTCGGCCAGTTCAGCCGCGCGAAGGCTTCCGCAAGCGCCTCCGCTCCGCCTGTTGCGGTACTGACCAGCGCCACAGTCTCACCCGGCTTGACCTGGAGGGAGATACGGTCGAGGAGCATTGCACCGCCATCGTCAGCTATGGATAGACTGATCGCCGACAGCGGGTTGGTCATCGGATCGGGATCGTCGATCGTCAATGCCCCGATTCTCGGCGCGATGAGACCCTCGACGGTGAACTGCTCAACGACCTGCTGATACTTGACCTGGACATCCTGCCGATCCTGATCCCAGTCGATCAGTTCCTTCATCGGTCCGGGCAGGTCCTTGTAGGCGCCGATCACGGCCACGAGCTGGCCGACGTCCAGCCGCCCCTGGATGACCAGGTATCCGCCGATCATGTAGAATAGAAAGGGCGTGAGCTGCGCGAGAAAATTGTTGAGGAACTTCACCATGAATTTCCATTGGTAAAGATCGAAGCGGATCTTGAAGATGAGCCCTAGCCGTGCAGCTATGTCGGCGCGCTCGTAGTTTGATGTATCGTGGACGTGAACCGCGCCGATGCCGTCGACGATTTCGCCAACCCGGCCCGAAAGCGCGCGCGCCGTCAACTGCCGTCTGCGCCCGAGCACGATCAGTCGCCGCCGCATTCGCGGGATGAGCACGATCTGGATCGCCACGATCACAACCGCTATCATTCCGAGCCAGAAGTTCTGGACCATGATGAACAGCATGGCCGTCAGCGCCTGGCCGCCGAGCAGCACCGGCTGCAGGAAGGCATCGCCAATGAAGCCACCAAGCGGCTCCACCTCGTCCTTCACCATGGTCGCCACTTCGGCGGATTTCACCCGCTTGAAATAAATCGGCGGAAATCGCAGCACACGATCGACCAGATCGAAGCGGATACGCCGCAGCATGCGTTCGCCGAGGCGGCCCTTGTATGTGTTGATGTAGAATTTGAACAGGCCGTTGATGATGACTAGCAAGAGGAACACAACGCTGAGGGCAAACAGCGTCGCCGTGCGGTCGAGCTGAACACCGGAGAAGAACTGCACCTCGCCAATGAACGGCAGGTTATAGTGTAGCCTCATGAATGACTGGGTCGCGCCCGGCTGCTCGAAGCCCTTACCTTGGATCGGGCCGTTGACGATCAGCTTCGGCAGGTCGAAGGACATGAAATACGGGATCATCGAAAGCAGGACGATCGTCAATATCCAGAGCTGCTGCTTCTTGGTGTGCGTCCAGATATAGCGGGCTAGGCTGGGTTCCATGCGACTATTTCAGTTGGAAGGAAGCAGGTTGTAAAAAGCACCTGCCGGCGAATGCCGTACCGGCAATTTCTTCGTCGCCAACCACAGGCGGATAACCGAGCAGCACGAGGCCGCTGCTGCGCGGCTGGTGCCGGTCGATGGACGCCGATGATCCGGACAGATGCAAGCGGCTCTCTCCGGCACCGGGCAATGGCGAAGCGGCTTGCAGCATAGTCATGTCCGCGAATCAAACAGCCTTGCCGGAGGCAAGATTGCGTTGTGTCGCCCGTGATCCCAACATACAAGACGAATATGATGGATGTTACGCAACCACGCAATGCCGGCATGGACTGGCACGAGCAAGCCTTGGACCTCACGCGGGGAATTGCTGCCTATGTCGACCGCCCTCTCGTGGCGGGGCTGGCGCGCGTCATCGCCAAGCATCCGAAGGCCGATATCGCCAACGCCTTCAACCACAAGCAGGTCGCCTGCAAGATGTGGGCGCTCGACAGGTTGTTCGAAAGCTGCGGCGGCCGGTTCGGCCGCATATGGGTTGTGGGTGGATGGTACGGCGTTTTGCCGGCAATGCTTTTCAACGACGCCCGCTTCGACATCGCGGCGGTCGATAGCATCGACATAGACCCCGAAGTCGAACCGGTCGCCCGGACCCTCAACCGGGACGCCGGCGACCGGTTTCGAGCGCTGACGGCAGATATGTATGCAGTCGACTATGCGGCCGCCCGGCCCGACCTGATCGTCAATACGAGCTGCGAACACATAGCCGATCTGCGCGCCTGGCTTGCTCTGCTTCCGCGGGGCACGAATGTGCTGCTGCAATCGAACGATTATTTCAGCGAGCCGACGCATATCAACTGCGTGGCTTCACTTGCAGCCTTCGAAGCAATGGCGGCGCTACGGGAGGTGCGGTTCTCCGGCGAGCTGCCGACAAAAAATTATACGCGCTTCATGCTGATTGGAACTGCTTGATGCATTTCGCCCAAAAGCGCGTAGCGTTCATGGGACAATGACATCCATAAAGACAAGGACTTGAAGCGCGTCGCACAAATCTCGCCGGACGCGACGCGCGTCAGAGCGTTTCACCGTTTCACGGAAACGGCGAACCGCTCTATCTCTTTGTTTTTACGCAATTCCGAACGGAAGGCTACGGCGAAGTCGCCGAGCCCAACCGTTACACACTTTTCCTGGAATTGCTCTAGCGTCCAGCGGCTGTTTGATCATGAACTTGTCCGGAATCGGGCCCCACTTTCAGGGACCATGTTCGATATCGCTCGCGCAGGATTTGCGCCGAGCGACGGGCGCCTTCCAGATCGAGACGATGCGCGGATGGCGTCGGTCCCACAAGCGCCTGTTCGATCGCTTGCGCCAAACCTTCAGCCGTCAGGTCCTTTTCCATCAGCACCGTTGCAAGACCGAGTTCCTCGAGCATCAGGGCGCGTACCGTCTGTTCGGTTTCCCCGCCGGCTGCAAATGGAACGAGCAGGGAGCGACAACCCGCGCGCAGGACATCGCAGACCGTGTTGTAACCCGCCTGCGAGACTGACAGGCGGGCGCCGGTCAGGAGGCTGGCGAAATCCTCGCGGAACCGGAAGATGGACAGCCCCGGCGTGGCATCGCGCGCGATCGCGTCAAACTCGTCTTTCGGCAGGTTTGGGCCGGTGATCAAACACCATTTCCGGGCGTTGCTGGCATTCCGCGCCGCTGCGATGGTGGAGCTGACAAGGCTCTTTCCGGCAGCCCCGCCGCCAACCGACACCAGAACGTCGAAGCGCTCGGAGGCTGTGGGCGGTGGCGGCGCGGCAACGAGCCCTGTGTAGGTGACCTCGGCCCTGATCGCCCCAGCCAGTGGAAATGTCTTGTCGATGGTTGCGAAAGCCGGATCGCCGTGGACCATGACAAGGTCGAAATGCCTGTTGACGAGATCGACCGTTTCCTCGTTTCGGCCCGGCTTGACGCGCTCCTGAAGGATATCTCGGACGGACGTCGCCAGCAGCGGTCTGGGCGCCGTCGCCTCGATGGCCTCGATCAGCGGCAGGAGTTCGAAACGCATCTGCCGGCGTCCAAATGGAAACGCCTCGACAATGACGATATCGGGCCTGCAATCCCGGAATGCCTGCAGCAGCATCTCTGAACGGCATTTCTTGAAATCATCGTCGATGGGCTTGCCCTGCAGGTCGACAAGCGCGGAAAACCCTTCGTCACCGGAGGTGACAGGTGGCAGGGTTACGGATTTTACACCCGGTCCCGGAAACCCCGCGATCGGCGCTCCGCCGGTCACGACGGTTACGTCAAACCCGTCATCGACCAGAGCCGCCGCAACGCGGCTGGCGCGCGCGAGATGGCCGATACCGAGCAGGTGCTGGACATAGAAGAAAGCGCGCAGCCGCTTCATTCGGCAGCCTGCCACTCCTGCTGGAACAGTTCCTTGAGCTGTCCAATGCTTGCCGTATGATCGAAATTGCTTCGCACGCGCCGCTCCGCGGCCTCGCCGAGGCGGGCGCGCAGCGCGGGATCACGGATCAGGCGCTCCAGCGCCCGTGCCAGAGCAATTGGGTTTTCCGTCGGAACCAGCAGCCCGGTTTCATCCGGCGACAAAAGCTCCGGCACGCCGGAAATATCGGTCGACACGCAGGCAAGCCTCTGGCTGGCCGCCTCCACCAGAACGTTCGGCAGACCGTCCCGGTCGCCATTTGCGGTGATCCTGCAGGCCAGGGCGAAAACGTCGGCGCCTCGGTAGTGCCCAAGCACCTCCTCCTGCGCAAGCGCTCCTTTCCAGGAGACGCGACCATCCAGTCCGAGCTTTTGCGCCAGCGCCTTAAGCCGTTCAAGTTCCTCGCCGCCGCCGACATGCTCGAAACGCCACGCCAAATCGGCAGGCAAGAGGGCAAGCGCCTCCAGCAAGGTATCGTAACCTTTCTTTTCAACGGCGCGCCCGACGCTCAGAACGACAACCGGTTCGCCCGGCTCCGAGCCGTCATGCTGTTTTCGCGCCGCGCCGAAACTGCCGAAGCGATCAAGGTCGAGCCCATGATAGCTCAGATGCACGGACGAGTTGCCGTCAGCGAGTTTTTTCAGACGGTCGAAGCCGGCTTTCGTGCAAGTGACCGTCCAGCGCGCCGAGGAAAGCTTGCGAGCCAGATCCCAGTCCGCCGAAGTCCAGATGTCCTTGGCATGGGCCGAGCAGCTCCAGGGCAGGCCACGAAGCTGGCTGGCATAGCGCGTCACCGATGCCGGTGTGTGTGCGAAATGCGCATGCAGCCAGCCGGCGTCTTCCGGCCATTCGGCCGCCAGCACCAGCGCTTGCCCGAAGCGGCGCGCGCGATTGCGCGTAAAGTCGCGGGGGATATCGGTAGCCAGCGATCCGAGCGCGCGCCAGAAGCCCGGCCGCAGCAGATGAGCAAACAGCGAGCGAACCACGCGCAGCGGCTCTTCATGCAGATATTCCGGCAGATAATGGACGGGCGCTTTGATCTCGTCATGCACGGGGTGGCGTTTTGCGTCGGTCGGCCGCCTGAGCGCGACGAGTATCAGGTCGAACCCCGCACGCTCCAGGCCGAGCAGTTCCTGCGCGATGAAGGTTTCCGACAGCCGCGGATAGCCCTTCAGAACCACGACGATCTTGCGCTGCTGCAACTCAGTTCATGCCTTCGATGACCGAAAGGTGATGGCCGGCCCGCCGGTCGAGCAGTTCCGCGACGATTTCGGAAATATGAGGCAGCCCTTCCAGCGTCAGATGCGGATTGCTCTGCGATGGGCGGGGCCGGTCCGGCAACACCTCCAGCGCATCGGCAAACCGCTGGGAATCCTGGGCCTCTTCCGGCAAAAGCATCTCGATGAGGCCGAGTTCGGCTGCGCGCCGTGCACGGATCAGTTGTTCCTCGCGGGGCTCGACGCGCGGCACGATCAGCGCCGGCTTGTCGAAAGACAGTATCTCGCAATAGGTGTTGTAACCGCCCATCGCCACGACCGCCTTGGCGCCGGCGATCAGCTCTTCCATGCGGTTGTCGAAGTCGATGATCCTGATATAGGGGATCTTGGCCCCCTTCTTGCGCAGCTTGTTGCGCTTGCGCGCCGGCATGTAGGGCCCAAGCACGATCAGCGCCCTGTGCTGCAATCGCGGATCCTGCTGATAGGCATCGATGACGTCGTGGATCAGGTCGGCGCCGTCGCCGCCGCCACCGGTGGTAACGAGGATATAGTCGCCCTCGGGCCGGTGGCCAGGCAACTCGTTCTGCGGCAGGCTCCGTTGCAGGAAGCCGACGAACTTCATCTTTGCCCCGACCGCCGGCGGCACATCCAGGCCGGTCAATGGATCGTAGAAATCCGGCGGACCATAGACCCAGACCTTGTCGTAGAACAGGCCTATCTTGCGCATCACATCCCTGCGCGCCCACTCGGCTTCGAGCAGATGCGGCGCGTCCATCACCTCGCGCAGGCCAAGCACGAGCGTGGTGCCGCGCGTCTTGAGATAGGACAGCGTGTCCTCGATCTCACCGCGCAGGCCGAGCGGTTCCTTGTCGACGATGAAGATATCCGGCCGGAAGGTTTCGGCTGTGTGGCGGATGATCGACTGGCGCATCCTTAGCGTCTCATGCAGATCGATATCCTTCTCCAGCGAGGTGTATTCGCCGTTGCGCAACTTGATGACGCTGGGGATCTTCACGAAGTCGACACGGGCGCGGTAGTCGAAGGCGCCAGCGATAGTCGCACCCGAAATGATAAGCACCTGAAGTCCGTGGAAATCCTCGACCAGGGAATGCGCGATCGTCCGGCAGCGCTGCAGGTGGCCGAGCCCGAACGTGTCGTGGCTGTACATGAGAATTCGAGCGTCTTGTACGTGCTGGGTCATTGTTGAACGTCTTTCAGAATTCTCGCCCTGGGAACCGTGGGCCACCCCGCAGGATTCGAACCCCCCTCGCGGGTCTACCGACCTCTTTTGAAACATGAGGGCGCAATTTTCAATTTGTATTACTCAAGGGGGTCCATATGCCGAAGCCAGGAAGATCGTTCGCCAGACCAACGTCCCTCATGACAAGCCTGACGAGGCATTCCTCCGCCCGTTGATGTGCGGATCCACTCGCCATTACCGCCGCGAATTCGACAGCCCGTCATATTCTGCAGCAGCATTTCAAGCGTGAGGCCGCGCGGCAAACCGAGATTGCTACCCTTCCGCAGGCCAAAAACAGGCTCACCGTGTTTTGGGTCGAGGCCATTTTTCGCGCGCGATGCAACGAAACCCAAGGTGGCAAGTGGATGTATCCACCGACTGCGCCATGCGAGCGGCCGGGCGGTAACGTCGGCAGTAGTTGGGAGCGCACAGGAAGGAACCACCTTTGGTGACCTTGCGTGGAATCCTGATGTCCGGCGTCAGCGGGTCATAGCTCGCCTCGCGCTCGCCACCGCGAGGATTGGTCATCGTGCAACACGGACTCTCGATCCGACGGTGCTCCTGATACCAGTCCACGGTCCACTGCCAGACATTGCCGGCCATGTCATGGAGCCCATAGCCATTTGCTGGAAAAGAACCGACCGGTGCGGTCCATTCGTAGCCGTCCTCGCAAGTATTGCCGTAGGGGAACTCACCCTGATACGTGTTGGCCATATGCTGGCCGCCGGGGGTCAATTCGTCGCCCCACACGAACTCGGCGCCATCCAATCCGCCGCGAGCCGCAAACTCCCATTCGGCCTCGGTCGGCAGCGCCTTTCCCGCCCAGGTGGCATAGGCTTGCGCGTCCTCAAATGCGATGTGCACGACAGGGTGGCTATCCAGCTTCTTGAGGCTGCTGGCGGGTCCGCGCGGATGCCGCCAGTTCGCGCCACGGACGTAGGCCCACCAGTTGTAGTGGTCGCCGCGATCGATGCCGCGCGGAGGTTTGACGAACAAGGCCGAAGCAGGGGCCAATGATTCAATGCGAGCTCCAGGATAGTCCGCTGCATTTGCCGGGCGCTCGGCCAGCGTGACATAACCGGTGGCCTCGACGAACCGCCTGAACTCGTTGTTCGTGACCGTCGTGCGATCCATCCAGAAGCCGCCGACGGCTACGCGATGCGCCGGCGCCTCTTCCGGATAGTGGCTGTTCGAGCCCATGAGGAATTCGCCGCCGGGGATCCACACCATGTCCTCGTGCACCGGCGCCTCGGTCGGCCTGCCCATCCCGTCGTTAGCGCGATCAGTCCCCAACGTTGAACATGTCGGAAGCGTCGGGCAGCAAGGTCGGCGAGTGCAAAAGCAGTTTCACGGCATCCTGCATGATCAGCGGGGGAGCCATCTGAGACGCAAGTTCCGTGATTCGTGCCTGCAGCTTCTTCACCATTTCGGGATTTTGATCAGCAAGGTTGCTGCTCTCTTTGCTATCCTTGGAAAGATCGAAGAGCTCGATTTTCGGCGGCAGTGTCGCTTTCCAGACGAGCTTCCAATCGCCCTGGCGCACCGCGCCATCCATCGGCTCGAGGTTGTAGACGACCTCGGTTCGTGGCGAGGGCTTTCCTTCACTGAGCACCGGCCACATGTCCATGCCGTCCAGCGGCTTGTTCTTGCCAAGTTTGGCGCCGGCCAGGCCCGCGAGCGTTGGGTACATGTCGACGACGTGCATCACTCCATCGACCGATGCAGGCTTGATCTTTCCCGGCCAGTTGACGAGGCCAGCAACTCGTGTGCCTCCTTCATACGTTGTACCCTTGCCCTCCCGATAAGGGCCATTGTCGGCGGGAAGTTTGCCTTTGACCTCGCTTTCGCCCGCAAAGAATGCGTTGACAACGCCGCCATTGTCACTCTGGAACACTATCAGGGTATTCTCGCGCATGCCGCGCTTTTCGAGAGCCTCGACGACCTTGCCGACTTGGTCGTCCACCACCGAAATCATAGCCGCATACTTGCGCCGACTCTCGTCGGCGATGTCGCCGTTGCGGCCAAGAAATTCGTTCGGTGCTTGGAACGGAGTATGTGGCGCCGTAAAGGCTAGATACAGGAACAGGGGCTTCTTCTGATCGTGCTTGTTGATCACGCGCACAGCTTCGGCGCCGATCAAGAGGTTGTCGTATCCCTTCTCGCTCAGAGCCTTGTTGTTCCGATACCAATCCGGATTGCCATTTGCCGCCTTATGCGTGAAGTGGTCGATCTCGCCGAGCAGTGCACCATAGAATGAATCGAAACCGCGCTGGCGCGGCCAGTATGCGGTCTTGGAGTGCCCCAAGTGCCACTTGCCACTCATCGCTGTGGCGTAGCCCGCGTCCTTGAGCATTTGTGGCAGCGGATATTCATCGAGCGCCAAGCCGTAAGAGCCCACCTGAGGGATAACGGCGGTTTGCAGGCCATACCGGAAGGGATAGCGGCCAGTCATCAACGCCGCGCGGGTCGGCGTGCACATGGGCTGGGCGTAGTACTGCTCCAACCGCGCACCTTCGGCGGCAAGCTTGTCGATGTTGGGCGTCTTGATGTCCGAGCCGTGGAAGCCGACGTCCTTCCACCCCTGATCGTCGGTGATGATGTAGACGATGTTGGGGCGCGATGTCTGGGCCGCCGCTTGCTCAACGCCAGCGAGGCCGGCGAGTGCGCCCGAAAGGCCGACCGGTGCGGCAAACCGCGAAACGGCAGCCGCCGTCCCAGCCATCAATGCGTCCCGCCGCGTAATTTTGTTGGTTATGCCGGCTTCAGCCGGGAAGTCTCGATCGCTACTCATGGTTTTGCCCTCCCTCAATTTGTCGGCGCTAGCCAACTTTGGCTTAGACCGACTGAAAGTATGTGCCCGTCCCCCGCTCAGTGCCCAGCTACCCAAAGCGGCATGGCAACTGTCAGAAAGACTGAATCGCCTTCGAGGCGATTCTTGGCATCGAACTCGTGGTAATATTTGATCCGGGTTGAGACCGGCAGCTTGCCGACCTGAAAGTTATAGCCCGCGGTGGCTCCGATCGCCGCCACCTCGCCTCTAAACCCGCCAAGCACCGGAGGGACGCCCGATCCGGTGTCGTCGGTCAGCTGGTCGTAATAGTAGCCAACCAAGCCGACGTCGAAGGCTTTGCTGAAGTGTTGGTCGATTGTTCCCTCGAAGTGGAAGTCCGTACCGTTCTTGTAGTGGGTCGCAGGATCCTCGCCGTTGAAGGTGATGCCGGTTGCCGCCGAGAGTTCAAGGCCCGTGGAGGAGTTCAGCCATGTGCCCGATGCGTAGATGTCCGCGGCCCAATGGTTGAACGACAGGTTGGCGATGGCGCCCTCGTGATAATCACCCACCGGCACGTTAACGCTCACTCCGGTCTGCCAGTGAAAGTCCCCGCTGTGCCAGCCGACGAAAGTGCCGAGCACCGGATCGCCCAAAGTCGTGATGCTGTCGGAGACTGAAAGCGGGCTCGGGAGAATTCTGCCCGTGATATCGGGGCCGCCGATCGGTAAGGTCGCCGTGAACGCCAGGTTGCCACCCATGACCTGCCAGGGAGAAACCCACAGGGCGGTCGAGAGATTGATTAGGGCCTTCGCATGGACGTCCGCCACCAGCTTCCCGCCGAGGTCGAGATCGGCTCTTGCATCGCCGGAATAGATGTAAAAATCGTTCTGGAAATAGACGCCCGGCGGCGGGGTGAAACCAGCCATAGGGCCACGTGAGCCGAGCAGATAGAAACTTGCGCCCCCTTCCGCTGCATGAACACTCGGAACTATCGCCAAGCTGGCCAGCACCGTGATGGCAGCGCCAAGGAAGCCACTGATTCTGAAAGGCACCTCAGTTCCCGATGCTCTTGCCGCGCCCTTCCGAAATTCTCTGTCCATAAGTCCCCCACTAACCTTGTGTCGGCAATGTTGCGCCATTGATCTGCGCAATCTAGACATAAGCTATTCCTGATCTGATTGTATTTCTATCCACGATTTCTGACGCCCACAGATACGGGCCGACAGTGAAGGTCCAACCTGCCTGTCACCAAGACCTCGCCATGGCCTGCGTGCCGCGTCATTTGCAAGATCGTAACGCAGAGGGCGCCTCGTTTCGCCCGTGCGTCGTAGACCCCGTAACGAAGCCGGACGTCCACTGCGCGCCCTTACGACAGAGGCTTTGTCCATTGTCCCCACCAGCCGTTCTTCGGCGCTTCTGCGCGCTAATCATCTGGCGCAATTCGTGTTTAAGGTATAGCTAATGCAGTATGGGCGCTATCCACTTTGCGCAAAGGACAGCTTCTTTGACCTCGTGGCCTTCATCGCCTTCATACCGGGATGTCGAGCTTGGCCCTGATGAGCTTACAAGCGCTGCCTCAGGTCTGCCCGTGAAGGTCGATAGGCTCTCGCCCGGCTGGCTTCCGTCGCGCATAAGGCAAATCCAGTCCCCCGGCCAATGGGCGCTCGACCTGCCCGAATTCCATTGTGCCTTCCGCGCCATTGGCGGTTTCAATCCGGGCTCCGTGGCGCTAGTGGCCATTGAGCGGGCCTGCGGGTCGACGATATGCGCCATCCCTCTCGAAGACGACATGATCCTGGCAATCCCCGCTGGCACCAGCGTGACGGCAATGGTTCGCCCTGGCTTGACCTATGTAGCTGCTATCATTCCCACCGCCACTTGGGCGAAAATTCAGGCGAGTGCCACGGGGGCGGTCATAGAGCAGGTCAGCGATCGCCCGACGGCAGTTCGGCTCGCCGCCAACGATGCTCGAAAAATCCGAAGCCAGATAATGTCGATGGCAGACCACCTCGGCAGAGTGGCAAACGATTCGGTCCTGCCGCAGCAACTTCCAAGCGCATTCGTTGAATATCTGGGGGCAGTGGCTGACGCCTTCGCGGGCACCGATCGTCGCGAGACCGGAACAGCCGGATCTGCGAGTCGTCATTTCAAGCAAGCGTCTGCGGCCGAGGATTTTATTCGCGCTCACATCCGAGAGGACATACCTATTATTCGACTGTGCAAGGAAATCGGTGTCAGCCGTCGACAGTTGGAATATGCCTTTCGCACCACATTCGCTGTAACGCCGCTCGAATTCATCAGGACGCTTCGTCTCAATGAGGCCAGGCGACTCCTCGCCACCGCCCGTGAAAGCGGCTTAAGCGTCACCAGGATCGCGATGGACGTGGGCGTCAATCATCTCGGCCGCTTCTCCGCGGACTATCGTCTCTTTTTTGGTGAGTCCCCCAAAGAAACTCTTCAGCGCGCCGGAAGGTCGTGACCGACATAAGCGCCCGCGAAGAATTTGCGCGCTCATGAGCGATTTGCGCAATGCGGATAGAACCCAACCGGAAATTAGTATGTTCTAAAGTAACAAGCGGCATTGAGGCTTGCTTGAGTTTGAGTTGCCCGGAGGGCTCGCGCGAATGGCTCGGCTGCTTCAGATTTCCGAAACGCCTGCAGCGGCGAGTTCATTGGGCGACGGTGTTGTTGAGGGAACGGACGATGACAATATCTAGATTGAGACTGACTGGCGTTGCTGCGATTGCCCTGGTGCTGACGGCTGGCGATCTGGTGGACGCTGTTGCACCCTTCATTTCTTTCGTCAGCCAGGCGCAGGCGAGGGTTGGCAATCCACTTTCACCTGGGAGTGTTGCAGGCGTCGCGAGGCGCACCACCCGCCGAACGATCCGCCGTTCGACTATTTACGCGACCAGGCTCCCGGCAGCGTGCGTGAAGACCTCGATCAACGGTACTGTACTTTGGCATTGTGGCAGCACGTACTATCAGCCCTATCAGGGGCGCTATGTCGTCGTCTATATACATTGAATGGCAAGCTGCCCGGGACAAACGCGCTCCGAATCGGACATGCGCCTGAAATGCCGTTGCTTGCCGATTTGACCGGAAGGCTAACAGCACGATGCCATTCATGATTCGAACATTGGGACCCAAGAACCTGGCGCGGCGTCTCGGAGATCTGACGGCGATGTTGGTCCTGATTGCCAGGTCGCTCGTCTTTGGAACCGCCCTCATGTTGGCCGGTCCGGCGCAGGCGCAGACGCTGGCAACCGTCCCGCCTGAAAAGGTCAAACAGCTATTCGAGCTTCTCGACGATCCGTCGGTGAAGGCCTGGGTGGCCGAACAACGAAATCAGGGCGCCGGGTCAACGGGAGCGCCTGCCAAGGCAGGCGCTTCGCCGGCAGACGCGTCGTCCGACGCCGTGGCCGCACCAGGCCAGATGAATACGATGGCCTCCTCGACGCTCGATCGGATCAAGCATCATATCGAACGGATCGTGCAAACTTTGCCCCTGCTGCCAGCGCAGTTCGCGCGCGTTCGGGCAAAGACCATGGAGGATATGTCCAGCAAGGGACCTGCCGGCGTGTTCATGCTGATTGCGACGTTCATCGCAGCCGGCCTGGCGCTGACTTGGGCAACGTTCAAATTGACCCGTCCGTTTCGCCTTTGGATTATCGCGCAACCGAAGGATACGCCCATTGGCCGAGCCAAGAAGATTGGTAGTCGCGCGCTTTATTCCAGCTTGCTGATCGTCTCGTTCGCATTGGGCAGCGCCGGCGCGTTCATGTTGTTCGACTGGCCAATGCTTATCCGCGAGATTGTACTGACATTTCTGATGGCGGCGGTCGTTACCTGGGGTGTGCGCCTATACATCATGGCCATGCTCGTCCCTTCCTTCATGAAGGTCGAGAGCGCCATTGAGGTTCGTGCTTTGCCGATCACCAACGAAACGGCTGACCATTGGTCCTATTGGCTGCCCCGGATCGTCGGCGTCTTCGCCTTCTTCGGCGCCGCGTTTATCCTCTTGCCGGGTCTGGGCATCGATCAGGACGGAATGATGGTCCTTTCACTGGGTGCCGATTTCGTACTGCTGTTGCTCTTGTTGCTTGCCGTTTGGCGTCGGCCAAGAACGCAGCGAGAAGGCGCGCACCACCCGGCAACGACATGGATATTGACTGCATATTTCGTCGTTCTGTTCCTGCAGCGCATCGCTGGCCTTTATATACTCTTCTGGTTTACCTTCGCTGCATTCTTCCTGCCTTTGGCAATCGTGCTGACGCAGCGCGGGGTCAATTTCGTCCTGCGGCCGGGTTCGGAAGAAGCTGGCCGGCCTACAATCCCGGCAGTGACGATCGCTGTCATCGATCGAGGCATCCGGATGATTTTCATCCTGGCGGCGGCTTACGTTCTCGCGCGTGTCTGGGGTCTGGACATGCAATCCATGCGGGACAGCGATAAGACGACGACGATAATATTGCGCGGCTTGATCAATGTTGTGGTCATTGCCCTCGCAGCCGATTTCGGCTGGTCGATCATCAAAGCTTTGATCGAGCGAAAGCTGGGCATCGAAACGCCGCATGCGGTGATCGACGAAGAGAACGTCCCTACCCTCGATCCGAAGCAGGCGCGGCTGCGCACGCTCTTGCCGATCATCCAGAACATTCTGCTCGCAGTGATCGTCGTGATGGCGGTGCTGATGATGCTCGCCTCGATGGGTATCGAGATCGGCCCGCTGATCGCCGGCGCCGGCGTCGTCGGTGTCGCCGTGGGATTTGGGGCGCAAACCGTCGTCAAGGACATCATTTCGGGTGTGTTTTTCCTGCTCGATGATGCGTTTCGTGTTGGCGAATACATTACATCCGGCCGTTATGTGGGAACGGTGGAGAGCTTTTCGCTGCGATCGGTGAAGCTGCGCCACCATCGTGGCCCGCTGTTCACCATACCTTTCGGCGAACTCGGAGCGGTCCAGAACCAGAGCCGCGACTGGGTTATCGACAAATTCAACATCACCGTCGGCTATGACACCGATATCGACTTCGCTCGCAAGCTGATCAAGAGAATCGGACTTGAACTGGCGGAAGATCCGGAGTTCAAGCCCTGGGTGCTCGAACCGATCAAGATGCAGGGCGTACAGGAGTTCGGCGAGTACGGTATCGTATTGAGGGTCAAGGCCAAAACCATACCGGGAGGCGCCTTCAATATGAAACGCAAATTCTATGTACGCATCCGCCAAGTCTTCAAGGAGCAAGGCATCGAGCTCCCATATCCGACGGTCCACGTCGAGGGGCTGCAGAACCCACCTGGGGCGGAGAATGCGCCATCAGCGATCACGCCTGAGTTAAAAATCGCCGTCGCGCAGTCGCACGCCAATCGGCGCAGAAAAAAGGCCAGCACACCGGAGTAGGAAGACTGGCCCTCGATCGTCCTGAAATAGACCTGCATCAGCAAGGCAATGGCGAAGGGTTCCAAGAGAGCCGCCTTCAGCGCCCAGGCAAAGACGATCGCCAGCACGAAGCTCCAGCCGCTTAACTGGCCGGGCAAGAGGAGACGACCGCACCAGCCGGCGCCAGCATGAACAGGAAGATGCCGAAGGTGACGCCCCACAGGATCAGCGCCAGCCACACCGCGTTCTTGACCATCTTCGTACCGTTCTGGGCATAGAGCACGACGCCCTGCCGGGCGGTCTCGAAGGATCAGAAGCAGCAGCGCCGAACGCGGTCAGCGGAACATCGATCCCCCGTCGGCATCGAGCGTCGATCCGTAGGCGAAGCTGGCCGCGCCGGAGGGGAATTGCTCTAAAGCGCGTCGCGATCTTTCAGATGCGCGCCGTGCGCTTTAGGTTTTTGATTTTACGCATGTCTTTGTCCCGAAACCGGTTCCCACTTTCGGGAGACATGCTTTAGGCTTGGCTTGAGACATCCTTGCGGCTGGCTGCCGTCAAAGGCAACCGCATTTCAATGACGGTGCCGCCTTCTGGTCCGGAACGGGCCGACGCATCGCCGCCATGAGCTTGTGCGATCCCACGAACGACGGAAAGGCCCAGACCGGTGCCGCCTCCCGCTCGAGAGCGCGAGGCGTCAACGCGCCAGAAACGCTCGAATACCTTTTCGTATGTTCCGTCGGGCAATCCGGGTCCGGTGTCCGAAAACCGCACGAGACCGATCGAATCCACCGACTGTGTCTCCACCCGAACGATGCTTCGCGGCGCGTAGCGGCGGACATTGTCGAGAATGGCCAGCATGGCTTGCCGAATGCGGGCACTATCCACCTCGGCACAAGTGACATGCAGCTCTCGCTCCACGACTATCCCGGCGTCCCGCAATTCGGGTTCGAGGGCGGTGATAACGGCATCCGCCTCACGAGAAAGGTCAACGGGCTCAAGCTGCAGATCAAGCCGCCCGGCATTGACCAGGCCCAGTGTCCGCAAATCTTCCACCAGACGGGCGAGGTCGTCGACGTGGGAAATGAGACTGCCATAGAGTTCATCGGAAGGCTCGAACAAGCCATCGGCCAGCCCCTGCAAACGACCTCGCAGGATCGTCAAAGGGGTCCGCAACTCGTGGGCGATCGCCGAGTTCGAAAATCGCAGCTCCGCCTCGGCACGTTCGAGACGGCTCGCCATCGTGTTGAAGTCCGCGATCAACAGATCGGCTTCCCCGAAGCCCTTTTCGACAGTTTCCGCCCGGGCGCTGAAATCGCCCGCGGCGATGGAGCGAGCCGCGGTCGCGACAACGGCGAGCGGTCGCACCACTTTGCGCGCCAACTGCCTGCCAACCAGGCCTGCGGTTGCCAAGCCGATCGTCCCCAGAAGGCCCAGAGCGGCGAAGTCCTTCGTGGTAAACCACGTGTCGGTATCGGTCTCGTTGGGGAACAGCCAGTCATAGTTGACGATGTAAAAGTACCAGCCAAGGCACATGACGGTCAGGGCGGCCAGAGTGACCGCGCTCATGGAAAGGACGACCTGCCAATTCAGTTTGGTCTTTGCCATCAGAGCATAGCCAGCCGGTAGCCGACTCCGCGCACACCGCTCAGGATCCCATTGGCACCGGCAGATGCCAGCTTGCGCCGCAAGTTGCTCACGTGACTGTCGACGGTGCGCTCCAGCGCCTCGCCTTCAGGAAGACAGGCATCCACGAGCTCGCTGCGTTCGAAGGCGCGATTCGGCCAGCGCGCCATGTGGGCCAAAATCCTGAACTCGGTACGCGTGAGATCGAGGACGCGCCTCCCGCCCGGCAAATCCAGGTAAGCCATATGGGCAACCATGTCGACGCTGAGCTCACCCACGCGCAGCACCGGTTCGACGCTCGATCGCCTGGTCCGCCGCAGGATGGCTTTGGCGCGCGCGACAACCTCGAGCGGATTGAACGGCTTGACGACATAGTCGTCGGCTCCGATCCGCAAGGCCTGGAGCTTGTCAAGATCCTCTGCCAGCGCGGTGGCCATGAGTATCGGCGTTTCTGCCTGTCTTCGAATTGCGGCAAGCACCTCGTAGCCATCAAGACCGGGCAGCTTCACGTCGAGGATAACAAGATCGGGCTTCAAACGTTGATGATGGGACAGGCCGGTATTGCCGTCCGCCGCGCTGACGGTACGAAAGCCCTCGCGGCCGAGGTAGGCTTCGAGTATCTCGACTATCTCCGGCTCGTCCTCGACAATCAAAACAAGCGCATTCTCCATGTCAGTCCTTCCCGATCGACATTTTGCATCTATCGCTTAGCACCGGCCCGACAGAAGTAAACGCCCGCAAGCTCGCCTCCATCAAACCTCCACAATACTTCCCCGCTTTCTCAAAACGCGCCGAGCATCGGTACCTTCGTTCAACGGGATAACGACTGATGCTCGCTCGCAGGTTTGGCCTCGTTTGCGTGGTCGCAGCCGTCTTCGGAGTGGCGCTCTCCATGATCGTCAGCCAATCGAAATCGGGCGACCGGCCGTCGTGGGGACTGGAATTTCGCCCTTGCGCGTACGCTTATCCGTTTCAGCCAAGCTGCCAGGCAGAGGCGATTCATTATTTCAATTGAACAGACGGACGGCGGGAGTGTGGCTTTCACCCGAACCGGACGCGCACCTATCAGGTAGAAAATGGCCCATATAAGATCCAGCGGCTTCGCACGCATCGCAAAAACTCTGGCAGTGGTGGGAATGCTTGCCGCAATGGCCTGCGGCGTTGGCGCGGCGACGGGATTCTTCGTCTCCGACGCTCGAGAGACCGTCCTGACAGCACCGATCAAGTTGGGGTCGGTCGAGGAGACCGTGCTTGCCAACGGGACATTGGAGCCGGCGCGCATGGTCAATGTCGGAGCCCAGGTCTCCGGTCAGATCAAGGTGCTGCATGCAAGGCTCGGACAGGCGGTCAAGCAAGGCGATCTCATCGCCGAAATCGATTCCGTCACCCAGAAGAACGCCTTGCGTATCGCCGAAGCCGCGCTCGCCAACGTCACCGCCCAGCGCAGGGCGCGCTTGATCCAGCTTGGCCAGGCCGAGGCTGCCTATCGCCGGCAGGCTTATCTGATGGAGCAAAAGGCAACCTCGAGCTCGGTGTTCGAGACTGCGGAAGCTGCCAATCAAACTCTGGCTGCCGAAGTCGCCTCGCTCGACGCACAGATCGGACAAGCCGCGGTCGAGGTCGAGAACGCGCGCGTCAATCTTGGCTACACGCGCATCGTCGCACCGATGGATGGCGTCGTCATTGCCGTCGTGACCAAGGAGGGGCAAACGCTCAACTCTACCCAATCGGCGCCGACCGTCGTCGTTCTGGCGCAGCTCGACGTCATGACCGTCAAGGTCCAGATCTCCGAGGCCGACGTCGGGCGGGTGCTTCCGGGCCAGAAGGCCTGGTTCACCGTCCTGGGCAACGAGCGCGCACGTCACGAAGCCAAACTGCGCCAGATCGAGCCTGCCCCCGCGTCGATGTCCACGGAAGCGGGCGTGCAAGCCTCCGCGACGGCGCAGGGAACCACGGCAATCTACTACAACGGCCTGTTCGAGGTACCGAACCGCGACAGCCAATTGCGCCCGCTGATGACCGCTCAGGTTCACATCGTGCTCGGCAGCGCGAAGGACGCACTCCTGGTTTCGTGGTCGGCGCTGTCCGGCCGTGACGCCGACGGCCGCTATCATGTCCGCGTCAAGACGGCGCGAGGCGAGATCGAAGACCGGTTTGTCACCATTGGCCTCACCGACAAGGTCCAGGCGCAGGTGATCGATGGGCTTTCGCTTGGCGAAGAGGTGGTCATCACCGCCGATGGGCCGCTCTCCGACCCGACGGCCGGGATGCTGTGATGAGCCTTCTGGAAATTTCCGGACTTTCGCGCGTCTTCCGCGCCGGAGACGAGACGGTCGTCGCCCTCGACGCAATCGACCTGTCGATCGCGGCCGGCGAGATGGTCGCAATCGTCGGTGCAAGCGGCTCGGGCAAGTCGACGCTCATGAACATCCTCGGCTGTCTGGATCAGCCGAGTTCGGGCAGCTACCGGGTGGCGGGCCGCGAAACGGCAAGACTGTCACCGGACGAACTGGCCGAGCTTCGCCGCGGGCATTTCGGCTTCATCTTCCAACGATACCATCTGATGGGCGATCTCAGCGCCTTCGGCAACGTCGAGATACCGGCGATCTATGCCGGAGCTTCCCCTGCAGCGCGCCGCGCCCGGGCCGAAAGCCTGCTCGAGCGTCTCGGTCTCGGCGAGCGGATGCGGCACCGCCCCAACCAGCTTTCGGGTGGCCAGCAGCAGCGGGTTTCGATCGCCCGCGCGCTGATGAACGGAGGCGAAATCATCCTTGCCGACGAGCCGACCGGCGCGCTCGACAGCAAGAGCGGCGAGACGGTCATGAGCGTCCTCAAGGAACTCCACGCCGAGGGCCACACCGTCATCATGGTGACGCACGCCCCCGGCGTGGCCGAACATGCCGACCGCGTCATCGAGATCAAAGACGGGAGGATCGTCGCCGACCGCCGCAAGATCCAAGCCGCGCCTGGCCTGCCTGCCAACATGGCGCCCACTGTCACGTCGAGCACCTTGTCAAGTTTTTGGCGGCGCTTTGCCGAGGCATTGCCCATGGCCTTCCGGTCAATGGCCGCCCATCGCGTGCGCACCTTTCTCACCATGCTCGGTATCGTCATCGGCATAGCCGCCGTTGTCGCGGTGGTCGGGCTCGGCGAGGGATCCCGGCGGAAAGTACTGGCCCAGGTCAGCGACCTTGGCGTCAGTGCCATCGGCATCTATCCCGGCAAGGACTGGGGCGACGAACGCGCCGCAAGCATCAGGACGCTCGTTGCCGAGGACGCCCGCGCGCTCGCGAGGCAGCCCTATGTCGACAGTGTGTCGCCGGAACTCTCGACACCCGGATTGGCCCGCTACGGCAACGTCTCGATCAACGTCACCATCAACGGCGTCGGCGAGAGCTATTTCCAGGTGAACAATCTGAAGATCGGGTCCGGCAGGCTTTTCGATGCGCAGAGCGTCGCTGGCCGGCGGCAGGTTGTGGTAATCGACGACAATACGCGACGCCGGCTGTTTGCCAAGGGCGAAAACCCTGTCGGGCGGCTGATCACGGTCCGCCAGGTTCCGGTGCTGGTCGCCGGCGTGCTTGCGCCGAAGACCGGCGGCGCGGCTGGAGGCGCCCAAAGCCTGCAGGTCTACCTGCCCTATACAAGCATGCAGGCGCGCATGACCGGCTCGTCGTCCGGTCTCAACGGCGTCACGATCCGGGTTGCCGACAATGTCGATACCGCAATGGCCGAGCGCGCGATCGTCAGCCTCCTGACGCTGAGGCACGGCACCAAGGATTTCTTCGCCTTCAACAGCGACCAACTACGAAAGACGGTGCAGCGGACCGCGAAAACCATGTCGCTGCTGATCTCGTCGGTCGCCGTGATCGCGCTGATTGTCGGCGGCATCGGTGTTATGAACATCATGCTGGTGTCCGTAACCGAGCGCACCAAGGAGATCGGGCTGCGCATGGCCGTCGGCGCGCGGCGCGTCGACATCATGCTGCAGTTCCTGATCGAGGCGGTAGCGATCTGCCTGGCAGGCGCCGTTTTCGGCGTCGGCCTGGCGCTTGTTGCCGGCGCCACGCTTGGCTCGACCGATGGCGAGTTCCCGATGATCTTCTCGGTCACGTCGATCGTCGTCGCCTGCCTCTCGGCGATAACCATCGGCCTGGTCTTCGGCTTCCTGCCGGCCCGCAACGCCGCACGGCTCGATCCGGTCGACGCGCTTTCCCGAGAGTGAAAACGATCCCGCGGGCGGCAATCGCGTTGTCCGGCTTTGCCGGCTGTGCTTGCTCACTTCCCGGTATTTGCAGCGGTGGCGCATGGGCCTCCGCCTGGCCTTTGCGAAGCAGATTCCGCCCATCGCGATCATTGACCCATGGAGGGCCCGAAGCTCGCGCCCTCCACGTTTCCTTCGCAAAACCTCGACGAATTACACGCATCGGCATGGTGCATCAGGCGCAGCTTTAGCCTCGACATTGAGCCATTCCAGCACGTCATGCCGATACCGATATTGATGTACCATCAAATAGCTGCCCCCCTCGAGCGCGGCGGCCCTTTTGCCTCTCTCACGGTGGATCCGGGCAAATTCCTCCAGCAGATGACATGGCTGAAGCGAATGGGCTGGACCGGCCTGTCGATGCGAGATTTGTTGCCGTATCTGAAAGGCGACAAGCGCGGGAAGGTGGCCGGCATCACCTTCGATGACGGCTTTCGCAACGTCCATCACAACGCGCTTCCAATCCTGGACGCGTTTGGATTCACAGCGACGAGCTACATTGTCAGCAGACAGATTGGCGGCTTCAACCAATGGGATGCAGCATTCGGTGCGCCCTATTCGGCCTGCATGTCCAGAGACGAAATATGCGAATGGAGCCGATGCGGCCACGAGATTGGGGCCCACACGCTCGATCACGTGCGGCTGACTAAGGTTTCCCCAGCCGAGGCACAACGCCAGGTCACCGAAGTCCGCAAAGAACTGGAAGACCTATTCGGGCACGCGGTGGATGCCTTTTGCTATCCTTATGGCGACTGGTCTCCGCAAATCAGGCACATAGTTGCCGAAGCGGGCTACGTCACCGCCACGACAATGTATCGCGCCAGGGCACGACGCCAGGACGACTTCCTGCGCCTGCCCCGCAGGACGCTGCGCGACACGCACGGCTGGGTTGGCATGTTCCGCAAGTGTTTCGTCGGCTGATCATGCGCAGCACGGCAACGAGAAGCACAGCGACCGCGCGGGAGCGCAGCATTTGTGTCGGAACCATCACTCGCGGTCGCCCCCTGATGCTGCAGAACCTTCTCGTGTCGTATGCCAGGATGCGCGTGCCAGCGGGTGTCCGCCTGGATTTCGTCATCGTCGAGAACAATGACAGGTTCACCTTGCAGGACATCGTCGCCGGTTTTCGCGAACGGCTGCCGCAATGGAGCGTTCGATATGAGCTGGAGCCGCGGCTCGGCATAGCGTTTGCACGCAACAGGGTCCTGGACTGTGCGCTTGGCGCCGGCAATGACCTGCTGACGTTCGCGGACGACGACGAGGCCGTGGAGACGGACTGGCTTGTCCAGCTCCTTGCGGAACGAGATACTTTCAATCTCGACATCGTCGGCTCCCCGGTGCGGATCGCCCCGGCGGCACCGGACGCATCCTGTTGGCAAAAGCTGGTCTGGTCCGGAATTGACCGAATGAACAGAAACAGCGAGGCGAAGCTGCTGCGTCGCCGAAGCAACGGCAAGGTCGACCAGATACCGATCGCAACCGGGAGCTGGATGAGCAGCCTGCCGTTCTTTCGCCGTACGGGGCTGCGCTTTGAAACCGGTTTGGGCCTCGCTGGCGGCGAAGACGGCCTCTTATGGGCCGAGGCCAGAAAACTCGGTGCAAATACGGGCTGGACCCCATTTGCCGTTGCGTACGAGACCGTCCCGGAAGACCGGCTGAGCCTTTTCTATCGGTACAGGCGCAGCAGGGACGAAACGATCGCCAAGTTCAGAAGGAAGCTCGACAGCCCGACACGTGGCGTGCTGCTGAGGCTCCCTGGTTCGCTTGTCGGCAGGACCCTGTCGCTGTGTGTCTGCGTTGCGACCATCCCCTTCACCCGCGGACAAACGCTGGTGCGTGCGGCATGGCACGTGGGCAGCATCGCAGGCATCATACAGGCCTGCATGGGCCGAAAGTCCTTGCACTACGAGCATGTCACCGGTTCGTGAGCCGCGCGGGCTTCCGTCCGCTGGAAGTTTGCTTGCGCAACCGGATCTGATCGGCGGCTCACCCGCCCCCGCCCCAGCCGCTGATCAGACATGTCGGGAAGCCGGCCGCTCTCATGAGCAGCAGCCGGCTTCCCGCTGTCTGCCTTGATCGATGTTTCCGGTCCCACAGGCACCGCAGCGCGACATGTCAGGCCGGATCCAGGCGCAGTTCTGGCAGCTCCTGTTGACGCTGATCAAGCTCATCCAACGGCTTTGTCCGCCCAGGCTTTCTCTACGCTACGTCGACAAAACCTCGGCGGAATCTGTGCCACCCATAACTTCAATGCCGATCAGAACCAGCGCGTCCCGTCTATTCCGGCGTCGTCAAAAACGATGGTTGGCAGCTGGGCAGGCATTCGATCGTCTCAACCTCGGTGACAACGTGTATTTTCCAAAATTTCTGATTGGAATGGCGACATCGCTCGTCGTCGTGGCCTGCTGGACCTACACCCAAACCGGGTCGGCCTGGGTATCGCTGGCATGGACTTTCGCTGCCGCCTTGCTGCTGCAGGCGGGCTACTTCATGGCGATACTGATCATGATTTTTGGCCGCCGAATCCTTCAGATCCGCAGCCCCATTTCCCGGAGCTCGCGGATCGGGCTAATCACAAGCGGCAAGCTTCCCCGCAGTCGGGCCAGGCCGGATCTTGAGCGCTGACCACGAGGCATATCGCGCCGTTGGACATGAAGATTCGCCCAAGCTCATCGTCGCGGGGTACGAATGGGAATGCGCTCCAGAGGCGTATCTTGCGCTGGCTGAAGCTTCTCACACCGTCTTCACGAAACGAGGGGCGCAAAGGCCCTCAGATTTGCGAGCTGGCCGATCTCGTCGCGGACAGACCGCGCGGCAGGCGCAAATCACACGAAGAGGCAATGGGCGCCGGGCGGCCTTGCTTAATCGCGGGCTCGCGGCAGCATCTTTTCGGCAAAGGCTTCCACCTCGCCTACGCGAGGCTCTTTGCCCGTGTGGGTGAGCAGGTAGGCCGGCGTCAGGAAGAGACGGTTGCTCACCGGCTCGACGATCTCGAGCGAGTAATAGCCGATCTGGGTGAAGTACAGCACGCGCGCCCGCACGAACGCTTCCGTGTCCGCATAACCGTGCCGCGAAAACATCGCCCGGATGGCGTCGACCCGCGCGTCGTCCTCCTCGTTCACGATCCGGTGCACTTCGGCGGACTGGCGCGACCAGGCGCGCACGGCGAAATCCAATCGCGGATTGAACAGCTTCTCATCCAGCCAGCACTCGAAGACGTTGAGCACGGCCTGTGTTATCGAGGTAGCAGGCCGTCCCGCCTGCTCGACGATGAAACGGGTGTTGTTGTTGCGCCAATAGTCCAGAAGCTGATCCAGCAGGTCCTGGCGGCTCTTGAAATACCAGTAGAAGCTGGAGCGGGAGACGTTCAGCTTCTGTCCGAGCGCAAGCACGCGCACCGCCTCAACGCCTTCGGCGATCAGCGTCTCCAGCGCGAGCTTCATCCAGTCCTCGCGCGTCACCTTGGTGTTGCCGGTCAGACCGGACCGTCGCGCGACTTCATCAGCACCGGAATCTGAAAGCATAGCGAGCAGCCAAGATTGAGACGCCGGCTAGATAGACGCGAAACGGCGCCGCTACAACACTTGCGACTGTTCGAACCATTCCCAAAGATATGGTGCGAAACCGCGGTCGACGTGGAGACGACCCCGGTTGGCATTGCCGAACCGGTAGAAGAGCACATTGACGCCGGCAAAAAGCACTGAAGCCGAGCGGCTTGCCTGCCCCGGATCGAGCGCCGTGGCCCTGGCGACCAGTCCAGCCAGGCCCGGCCCTTCGAGCTCGAACGCATGCAGCCCGGCATCCATGACCGAGACCGCGAAACCGGCCTCGTGCCAGCCGGCCGCGATGGGGAATGGCCGTTCGCCTACGGCAAGAATGCGATCGCGCGCGATCCGCACCTGGTATTTGTCGCCGCTGGCTAGCGCGCCGGCTCCAACGCCTTCGCCGACAAGGCTGGAAACCTGCGCCCAGGCCGTCAGGTCGCCGCTGACCAGGAGTTGGCTCAGCCCGCCAAGCGTGCGCACGCGAACGCCGTCCTTGTTCAGCGCGGCCGTGGCCCAGTCGGGCGCTGCCGGCCACTTTTCGGCAAGGTTACGCATGCAGGCGACTCCCTTCCGGATCGAGGGCGCAGGGCGCAACTATGGTCGCCTGCCGCACGACGCCGAGATGCTGAACGTCGATCGTTTCGCCATGCCGCGCGGCGCCCCGTTCGATGAGCGCCAGGGCGACCGGGCGGCCGAGGGTCGGACTTTGATAGCTCGAAGTGACGAAGCCGATGCTTCGGCGGCGGCCCCCGCTTTTCTCCACGCCATGCGCGCCGGTCGCCAGCGGCGCCTCGCCGTCGCGGACCGCAAGCCCGACAAGCTGGTTGCGATCGGTTCGGTTCGCCGCTTCGGTGAAAAGCGAGCGCCGGCCGACGAATTCACCTGTGCGTTTGGTCCGCGGCCCGGCGACGCCCAGGTCGTGCGGCATGATGTTGCCGTCGGTGTCCTTGCCGATGACGATATAGCCCTTCTCGGCGCGCAGGATCATCAGCGATTCCAGCCCGAGCAGAACGGCGTCGAACGCGCGGCCCTCCTGCTGCATGCGCTCCCACAGCGCCTCGGCCCGATCGGCGCGGATGGAGATTTCGTAGCTGCGGTCGCCGGTGAAGGAGACCCGGGCGATGCGCACCTCGTCACCGGTAAAACGGCCGGCGGCGACGGCCATGTGCGGCAGGCTGGCATCGTCCAGCGCAGCACCCAGATCGAGCGCTTCCATCAGCTTGCGCGCGTTCGGACCTGACACGGTCAACGTCGCGTATTGCGCGGTGGCGTTATGGATATAGACCGCATCGCGGCCGAAACGGTCCTGGCGCCACTCTTCGAGCCGGGCGTGGACGGCGGCGACATGCGACGAGGAGCAGGAGACGATGAAGCGGTGCTCGTCGAGCCGGACGAGAACGCCGTCGTCGAACACGACGCCGTTTTCCGACAGCATGAAGCCGTAGCGGCAATGGCCGGGCTTCAGGGTCGACATGGTGTTGTAATAGATGAAGTCGACGAATTCGGCCGCGCGCCGGCCGACCACCTCGATCTTGCCGAGCGTCGAGCCGTCGAAGAGCGCGACGGACTGCCTTGCGCGCCGCGCTTCCTCCTGGATCGCAGCCCTGGCTTCGCCGCTTCCGTAATAGGCCGGCCGCAGCCAGCCGCCATATTCCTGGAACACCCCGCCTGCGGCGCGATGGCTTGCCTCCAGCGGCAGACGGCGGACCGGAGCGTGCATGCTTCCCCGGCGCGCTCCGGCCAGGCTGGCAAACGGGACAGGCGTGAACGGCGGCCGGTAGGTCGTGGTGCCGACTTGCGCGATGGCGCGGCCGGTAACCTCGGCCAGCAGCGCCAGGCCGTTCAGGTTCGAGGTCTTGCCCTGGTCGGTCGCCATGCCGAGCGTCGTGTAGCGCTTCAGATGCTCGACGGAGACGAAATTCTCCCGCGCCGCCAGTTCGACGTCCTTGGCGGTGACGTCGCTCTGATAGTCGATCCACACACGACCCTTGGACTTGGGCTTCGGCCACAGACTGACGACGCCCAGCGTTGCTTCAGCCCCCGTGCTGCGAGGCGCGGGCGACGACGATGAACCGAGCGGACCGAGGGCCGCCGCGCCGCTGGCCAAGGTCTCGGAAAGCGAGACCGAGCCGGCCACGGCGCCGGCGACGCCGATATCTTCGACAGCTTCTCCCGGAATGAACGCCGCGAGTTCGTCACTCCAGGCGAGCTTGCCCTTTGCCTGCGAGAACAGGTGCACGGTGGGTGTCCAGCCACCGGAGACAAGCACGCAATCAGCCGCCAGCGTCGTACCATCGTCGAGCAGGACACCCTGGACGGCGTTGTGCCCGCGTGCCGCCGTGACCATGCGCCCCGCCAGGATGCGGATACCGGTCTTCGCTTGCGCGCCACCGTCGTGCCGGCAATCGACCACCGTCACCGAGGCGCCGGCCGCCGCCAGCGCCGAGGCCGGCTCGTAGGCGCTGTCGTTATTGGTGGCGACCACGATCTGGCGGCCGACGAGCACGCCATGCCGGCGCAGATAGGCAAGTGCGGCATCGGCGGAGAGAATTCCCGGAAGGTCGTTGTTGGCGAACGGAACCGGCCGTTCGATCGCTCCCGTCGCCAGCACGATGCGGCGCGGCCGCACGCGCCACAGAGTGTCCGGCCGGCCGTCGCGATGTCGCTGGTTCAGCGCGACCAGATTGTGATCGTAGAGGCCGAAGGCGGTTGTTTCCGTGAGCACGATGTGGCCGCCGCCCTTCAGCCTGGCAACCGTTGCCTCGACCCACGCCTTGCCCTCCACACCGTCGACTTCGCCGGCGCGGTGGCGCAGCGAGCCACCGGGACGCATCCGGTCGTCGACCAGGACGACCGAGTGCCCGGCCGCCGCCGCGCCGGCAGCCGCGGTGAGGCCGGCCGGTCCGGCGCCCACCACCAAGACGTCGCAATGGTGATTGATCTGGTCCGCGACATGGCGGGGCTTCCAGTCGCGGTCGACGATGCCCAGTCCGGCCATGGCGCGGATGCGCGGCTCGAACAGGTGCCAGTCCGGCCACATGAAGGTCTTGTAGTAGAAAGCAGCAGGCAGGAAGCGGGCAAAGCGGTCGAGCACCGCGTTGCGGTCGGCCAGCGCCGTCGGCGAAGCGTTGACGCTCTTGACGACGATGCCGTCGCTCGCCGGCACGGTCGTTGCCCGCGCATTCGGCACGCGGCCGTCGGCGCTCTCGACGTCGACCAGCGCGTTAGGCTCCTCCACGCCGGAGCCCCAGATGCCGCGCGGCCGGTGATATTTGAAGCTGCGGCCGACAACGGCCTGGCCGCTCGCCAGCAGGGCAGAGGCGATGGTATCGCCTGCAAAACCCTCGACGCGCCTGCCGTCGAAAGTGAAGGTCAGCGGGCGGGCGCGATCGATGTCGCTGCCGCCATTGGAGAGACGCGAAGCGCTCATGCGCCGTGCTCCGTTTCGCCGAGCGCGGAAGAACCCGAGACCTTGTGATTGACGCTGTCGCGGCTCATCGCGAAGAACTCGCCGCAGGTAAGATGCATCCAGATCTCACGGGTCGGGCCCTTCGGATTGTCGCGCATGTGCAGATAGGCGGCCCAGCGCTCGGACGTCACGTCGCTGCCTTCGGGCCGAAGGTTGCCGGCCTCGCCGCCATAGTGAAATTCGCTTTCTTCGCGCGGCCCGCAGAACGGGCAGGGAAAGAGCTGCATCTTTTCTATACCTTCAATGGGCAATGCCGGAGCCGGCAGCCTCGTCGATCAGCCGGCCGCGGGCGAAGCGGTCGAGATCGAAAGGCCGGCTGATGTCGTGGTGCCTGCCGGTGGCAAGCAGATGAGCAAGCAGCGTGCCGCCGGCCGGAATCGCCTTGAAGCCGCCCGTGCCCCAGCCGCAATTGAGGAACAGGCCGGGCAGCGGCGCTTCACCGATGATGGGCGAGGAATCCGGGACCACGTCGACGATGCCCGCCCATTGCCGCATCATCTTGAGCTGGCCGAAGATCGGATACATGTCGAGCATGCCGGCGATAACGCCCTCCAGCACCGGCAGGTTGCCGCGCTGGCCGTATGACGGGACGCGGTCGAGCGCGCCGCCGATCACCAGTTCGCCCTTGTCGGACTGGCTGACATAAACGCCCGTGTCCGGCGAGATCACCACCGTGTCGATGATCGGCTTGACCGGCTCGGACACGCAGGCCTGCAATGCGTAGGAGTTGACCGGCAGCCGGAATCCCGCCTTCGCCGCCAGCACCGACGAATGGCCGGCCACCGCCATACCTGTACGCTCGGCGCGGATCGCGCCGCGCGACGTGACGACACCGCGGCAGCGTCCGTTCTCGATGATGAAGTCGGAAATCTCGCAGTTCTGGATGATATCGACGCCGAGACGGCTCGCGGCGCGCGCAAAGCCCCAGGCCACGGCGTCGTGACGGGCGGTGCCGCCGCTCGGCTGCCAGGTCCCGCCATAGACCGGATAGCGGGCATCCGGGCCGAAATTGTAGATCGGCACGACGCGGCGCACGTCCTCGACCGAGAACAATTCGCAGTCGATGCCGTTGACCTGGATGGCGTTGACGGAGCGCGCCGCGGTTTCCATTGCCGCTTCGCTGTGCGCGAGGGTGAGGATGCCGCGCGCGGAAAACATCACATTGTAGTTCAGGTCCTTTGACAGCGTCTTGTAGAGGCTGTGCGCCAGCCCGTAGATCGCCGCGCTTTCTGGATAGAAGTAATTGGAGCGCACAACGGTGGTGTTGCGGCCAGTGTTACCGCCGCCGATCCAGCCCTTCTCGAGCAAGGCCACGTTGGTGACGCCGTGGTTCTTGGCGAGATAATACGCGGTGGCGAGGCCGTGGCCGCCGCCGCCGATGATGACGGCGTCATAACGCGGTTTCGGATCGGGCGAGCGCCAGGCCTTTTCCCAGCCGGTCTGGCCGGCGACGCCTTCCTTGAAGAGTGAAAGCGCTGAATAGTGTCTTGTCATGCACTCAAGCCCGCATCATCAGGCGACTGGTATTGCATCGGTGCGCAGGGGCATTGAGACGCCGCGCCGCCGGCGTGATGCCAAACCGGCGCAATCAACTCGCCCCGCCCTCGAATGTCCATGATCCATTCCGTTCCGCTGCGGATTGACGAAGGCCCTCGACCTTCGCGGGGCGCGAACTTAGCTGGAATGGACACCTGTGTCCATTAGGTATGGACATAATCCTCAAACTGTTTGCCGGTGGAGTCCGCGGTCGTTACAAATCACGGTATTGTGAAATGCATTTGCGCGCATCGGCCCGGTGGCGGATTTGCTTTGCTTGGTGATCCCCCATCGATAGGGCAAACTGCTCGCCGGGCTATCAGGAGGAGAAATGAGAGCACGCGCAGCGACGGTCGGAGACCTCGAGGATGTTTTCCGCGGCCTGTCCAAGCGAATGTCGGACGAGTACCTGGCGGCCGGCAAGGACAGCAAGGCTGCCTACGACAATCTGATGATGAACCTGAAGGAAGGCCGGGCGCACGCGCTGGTCCAGGACGACAAGGCCGTCGCCATCATCGCTTGGCATGAGCACGGCGACGCGGCCGACACGCTGTTTGCCGCACAGGAGGACTTCTTCAGCGCGGCCACCGTTCGCTTCTGCAAGCGCCATATCCGCCATATCCAGGCGCTCGCCGGCAACCTTCCCATACACTCGCGCAGCTGGCTGCATGGACCGGACGTGGCAAGATGGTTCCGGGTCATCGGCTATGTCGACCGGGGGCGGGAGAACGGAGCCACCTTGTTCGAGCTGCCGCCGGCGCCCAATGGCTGAGACCGGTTATTCCCGCAGCGGCTTGCACCGCGCACCAATTGGCGGGATGGTATGGAAGGCAGCCGGGGGCGCTGGCAGGCCGGATATGCATGGCTGCTGGAAATCGAGATGTCGCGCGTTTGCTTGGCCTTTGCCGCCCTTGTTGCCCTGGTGAGGCCGACAGAAGCGGGCGAGCGGCTGCCTCGTCTGCTCGACAACTCCGACCTGGCGGCCGCCTATCTGGGTGAGTCCGACCTTGTAACCGCCTACACGACCGGAATGGCCCGCTACCGCCTTCAGCTCATGGCGCGTACCGGTACAGCCAACCTCGCCGTCCCTCTCGAACCCTTGGCTTTGCGGCCGGAGTTTCGCCAGCGGACATGGCGCTCGGTCGACGGCAGCCTGCTGCAAGGTTTTGCCGGCAAGGGCGGCTTCCGGCTCACCACCGGCAACTGCCTTGCGCGCATCTGCGCGGCCAGCGAATGCAGCGAGGCCGGCTGGCCGGTCTATGCCTGCAGCGACGGACGCAAGCGCAGGATGTCGGTCCAGAGCTTCGTGACGGCGACCTTCGACGGCGTCCCCTACAAGCGATTGAGCGCGCCGCCGGAACCATGACTTCTGCTCGCCGCCCGCGTCGATCCGGAACGGCGCGAGCTTCAGCGCCGCCGCAACAGCCACATCAGCACCGGACCGCCGATGAGCGTGGCAACGAGACCAGCCGGTATCTGGCGCGGGAAGATCAAGGCGCGGCCGATCCAGTCGGCCAAGACCATGATCAGCGCGCCGGCAAGCACGGCTCCGATGGCCTGGGGCAAAGCACGGGCAAGGCCGAGGCGTCGGGCAAGGTGCGGCGCCATCAGGCCGATGAAGGTCAGCGGACCGACGATCAGGGTGGAAGCGGCGGTGAGCATGGCGACCATCAGCAGCACCAGGAGCCGGGTGCCGGCCACATCGACGCCGAGCGAGCGCAGCGCCGGCGCGCCCAGCGGCAGCATGTCCAGCCAGCGGACGAACAGCGGCGACATCAGTAACAGGCAAAGCGCGATCGACGCCGTCAGGATCGCCGAGCCTTGATCGACACCATAGGTCGAGCCGGTCAGCCAGTTGATGAGAAGCATGGCGCGCGGATCGCCGGTGGCGGTGAGCACCAGGATCAGCGCGTCGAACAGCGCCGTCAGCGCGACGCCGGCCAGCAGCAGCCGCTCCGGCGCATAGGCGGCGCAGCGGCCAATCGCAAGCACGACAAGCAAGGTTGCGAAGGCGCCGACGGCGGCTGCCGCGGTCTGCACCGGGCGGCCCGGATCGGAGACGGCAAACATCGCTACCACCATGCCGAGCGCGGCGCCGGCGCTGATGCCCAGAACCTCCGGGCTCGCCATCGGATTGCCAGTCAGCCGCTGCATCATCAGCCCGGCGAGCGCCAGCATGGCGCCTGCGGAAAGGGCTGCGAGCACGCGCGGCCAGCGCCAGGACAGCAAGGGCTGCAATTGATCGCCGACGGCGAAGCTCCAACCGTCCGGCCCGGGTCCGAAAGACAGGGCAAGAACCAGAACCACGAGCATGGCGAGGCTCAGTACCGCGAGCAGGATGCCGGGGCGCCGTAGCCTGGGCAGGCGCTCCGCGGCGAGCACCGGAAGTTCGGCGCCGAGGCTGAGGCGCGGCAGCAGCCAGAGCAGCAGCGGCGCGCCGAGCAGCGCAGTGATGGCGCCGGTCGGCAAGAGGTCGCCCTGCGGTCCGGTCGCCAGTTGCACCGCCTGGTCGGCGGCCCATAGCAGCGCGGCGCCGATCAGCGGCGCCACCATCAGCCGCTGACCGAACCGGCGCGCCCCGCCGATACGGGCAAGTGCCGCGGCCGCGAGGCCGACGAAGCCGATGATGCCGACGGCCGCGACGACGAAGGCGATGAGCGCCACGGCCATGCCAAGCCCGGCGAAACGATAGATGCCAAGCGGCACGCCGAGGCTGCGCGCGCCTTCGTCCTCGAGGCCGAGCAAGGTCAGCGGCCGCGTCATCAGACCGATCGCCAGCGCCGCAATGCCCAGGCGCGGCAGCAGCCACAGCGTCGTCACCCAATCCTGCTGGCCGAGCGCGCCGGCGCCCCAGATGAACAGGCCGGCCAGCCATTCGTGATTGAGGACGACAAGTGCCGCGCCGATCGCTCCGGCATAAAGGCTGACGACGAGACCGACGAGCACGACGGAAAGCGGCGACAGGCTCCTGTGCCAGGATAGCGCAAGCACGGCCGCAAGCGCTGCGAAAGCGCCGGCAAGCGCCACCCATTCGCGGCCGAAGGCGAGCAGCGAAGGCGCTGCAAGCGTTGCCAGCGCCAGCGCCAGATAGGCGCCGGCGGAAACGCCGACGGTTTCGGGCGAGGCCAACGGATTGCGCAGCACCTGCTGCAAAACGGCGCCGGCCAGGCCGAGCGCCGCGCCGCTGAGCAGGCTGACGGCAAGCCTTGGCAGGAAGGCATAGTGGACCAGCACCTGCCGCATATCGTCGATGTCGGGCCTGAACGCCGCGTCGAACCAGAGCGACGCCGGCAGTTGCGCGGCAAGGTTGGCGACCGACGCCGCGAAGCCAAAAGCGGCGAGCACCGCGCCGAGCAAGATGGCGCCAAGCGGCCAGCCGCCCGCGCGCGAAACCGCCGCGCCGGCGAAGCTCGTGCGGCTCTGCGCCATGCCGGCAGCGTCCTCAGCCATGGGCGGTCATCGCTTCGGCAAGCACGCGGGCGAAGCGGGCGGCGGCAGGAAGCGCTCCGAACATCAGCACCGGAGGCAGGCGCATGATCGCGCGATTGCGCACGAAGGGCATCGCGTTCCAGACCGGGCTTTCGGTCAGCGTGCCGCCGGCTCCGGCGGGCAAAGGTTCGAGATAGGCAAGGCGCGCGTCATCCACCGTCGCCAGACCGTCGATGCCGACGGTCGCAAATCCCCAATAATTTGTCTCGGCGGTCCAGGCGTTGCGGATGCCGATGCGGTCGAACACGTCCTGGAACAGGCTCATCCGGCCATAGACGCGCACATTGCGCGGATCCATGAAGGAGACGACATAGACCGGCCTGGCGGCAAATGGCGCCAGTTCCAGCCTGACCTTTGTCAAGCTTGCCTCGGTCGCCGCGACCAGCGCCTCGCCTTCGGCTTGCCTGCCGACCAGCCCGGCGAGTTTTCGAGTGGCTTCGACGGCATTGCGATAGGGCTGGCCGTTCTCCCGATAGATGCCAATGGTCGTCACCGGCGCGACGCGCTCGAGCAGCGGCTTGATGCCATCCAGATAAGGGGTGCTGAGTATCAGGTCCGGCTTGAGCTGCTGAAGAAATTCGAGATTGGGCTCGAGCAGCGTGCCGACATCGGCAACCTCCGGCGGCAGCGCCGGTTCGACCACCCAGTCCTCCCAGACCTTGCGGTCGGCGATGGCGACCGGCCTGACGCCCAGCATCAGCAAAGTCTCCGCCAGCCCATCGTCGAGGCAGACGATGCGCGGCGGCCTCGGCATCGCGGCGACCGGCCGGATGCCCGCGAAAGGCAATGCGAGAAGCCCAAGCGCCGCGCGCCGGGTGATGCGGGCGGGTAGACGCCGAAGCGCGTCGGTTCTCGTTCCGGCCGCCGGCAAGTCGTCTGGCACCACGGTCCCCATCTTCGAAATCCGCTTCGTTGGCTGGTTGATTATGAAACATGAATTCCATAGTCAACATTTAAGCGTTGACCAGGCACTCTCGCGCTCGATGGCGCCGGCTTGCATGGCCTTTGCCATGCATGGCATCTGCGCGGGAATGACACGCAAGCTCATCCCCACGCGGCCGGAAGCCAAACAAGCCGCTTCGGCTCCCAAGGTCAGCCTCAACCGGGCGCTTTCAAAACTCGGGCTGTGCTCGCGCAAGCAGGCCGAACAGATGATCGCCGAAGGGCGCGTGCGCGTGGCCGGCAAGGTGATGCGCGACCCGTCGCTGCGCGTCGATCCAGATCGCGATCGCATCACCGTCGACGGCGAGCGCATCGTCGCCGAGCGCAAGGTCTATCTGATGCTCAACAAGCCGCGCGGCCTGGTCACCACGCGCGATGATCCCGAAGGGCGCGGTACCGTCTACGATTGCATTGCCGATCTCGACCTGCCCTTCGTCTCGCCAGTCGGCCGCCTCGACAAGGCGAGCGAAGGCCTGCTCCTGATGACCAACGACACGCGCTGGGCGAACGGCCTGCTCGATCCGGCCTCGCATGTCGCCAAGACCTATCATGTGCAGATCGCTTCCGTGCCCGACGAGGCGATGCTCGAGCTGTTCCGCCAGGGTGCTGCCGTCGATGGCGAACTGCTGACCGCAAGCTCGATCGAGCTCTTGCGCAGCGGCGGACGCACCGCATGGCTGGAGATCGTGCTCGACGAAGGCCGCAACCGCCAGATCCGCCGGCTGCTCGGCGCTTTCGACATCGAGGTGCTCAGGCTGGTTCGGGTGGCGATCGGCACTTTGCAGCTCGGTGAGCTTGCGAAAGGCAAGGCGCGGCATTTGACGAGCGGAGAACTGGCGATGCTGGCAACGTAATAGCGGTTCCCATGACGTCCTATCAGCGTTACCAGCGGAGAAGCCTTGAAACGCCGGCGGGACAGCGCCCCCCTCTGTCCTGCCGGACATCTCCCCCCCTTGGGGGGAGATCGGACGTCGCCGCGGCTTTCGCCAATCGCCAACGTCGCAGGATTGAGCCCGGCGCCAATGCTGCCGATCTCCCCCGTGTGGGGGAGATGTCCGGCAGGACAGAGGGGGGCGCGAAGGATCACGACAGACCTCACCCTTGCGCCGCTGCGTTCCTCGCCGGAGCTACCGCTGATTCCAGCGACGAATAACCGGCTCGATCAAATCGTGCTCGTAGCCGAGAATGCTGAGGCTGGCGGTATCGAGAGTGAAATGCGCGCCGCCCTGCGGCGGCAGACCGACCCAGCGGGATGCAAAGACGCGCAGGAAATGCGCGCTCGAAAAAATCAGCACATTGCCGTCCACCGCTCGGACTTCGGCGATGATGGCGTCGGCCCGGGCGCCGACGTCCCTCGCCGTCTCGCCACCAGGGCAGCCGTCACGAAACACGTTCCAGCCGGGGCGCTGACCAAGGATTTCCTTCGTCGTCACACCTTCATAGGCGCCATAATCCCATTCCTGCAGGTCGGCCTTCTTCACCGCGCGCTCGCCGAAACCGGCCAGACGGCAGGTATTGAAGGCGCGCTGCGACGGGCTCGACCAGACGGCGTCGAAGGTCGGGCCCTTGAGACGCTCCGCTACGTCCCGCGCGGCCTCTTCGCCCTTCGCGGTCAGCGGAATGTCGGTGCGGCCGGTATGCTTGCCCGACGCGCTCCATTCCGTCTCGCCGTGACGGACGAGGTAGATCTCGGGAAACGCGCTGCTCATCGACCGCCCTCACGGTTGAATGGTTGCGCCGGCAAGGATGCCGGCCCGCGCCACCCTATGCGGCGTCCGGCAAAAAGAACAGGCCACGGCTGGGCCACGGCCTGTTCAGCATCGGGAGGATGCCTGAGCGATTTTTGCTATGACGCAATTCCGGACGGAAAACCGCTGCGCACTTTTCCTGGAATTGCTTCAGGCGGGCTGCAGGCCGCCGGAGAGCGCCAGATCGGCCTCTTCCGGCAACTGGCCGGCCATGGCGGCGGCGAATTGCTTCTGGTCGAGCTCGCCTTCCCAGCGCGCCACGACGATGGTCGCCACAGCATTGCCGACGAAGTTGGTGAGCGCCCGGCATTCCGACATGAAACGGTCGACGCCGAGGATCAGCGCCATGCCGGCGACCGGAACCGACGGCACGACCGAGAGCGTGGCGGCCAAAGTGATGAAGCCGGCGCCGGTGATGCCGGCGGCGCCCTTGGAGCTCAGCATGGCGACGAGCAGCAGCAGGATCTGGTCGCCAAAGGTGAGCGGCGTATCGGTCGCCTGGGCGATGAACAGCGCTGCCAGCGTCATGTAGATGTTGGTGCCGTCGAGGTTGAAGGAGTAGCCGGTCGGGATGACCAGGCCGACCACCGAGCGGTTGCAGCCGGCGCGCTCCATCTTGGCCATCAGGCCGGGAAGCGCTGCTTCCGACGACGAGGTGCCGAGCACCAGGAGCAGCTCTTCCTTGATGTAGCGGATCAGCGCCAGGATCGAGAAGCCGTTATACCATGCGACCGCGCCCAGCACGACCAGCACGAAGAGCAGCGACGTCAGGTAGAAGGTGCCGATCAGCATAGCGAGATTGGCGATCGCGCCGATGCCGTATTTGCCGACGGTGAAGGCCATGGCGCCGAAAGCGCCGATGGGTGCCGCCTTCATCAGGATGGCGACGAGGCGGAAGATCGGCGCGGTCAGCGCCTGCAGGAAATCGACCACCGGACGACCGCGCTCACCGACGAGCGCCAGCGCCACGCCGAACAGCACCGAGAAGAACAGCACCTGCAGGATGTCGCCCTGCGCGAAGGCGCCGGTGATGGTGTCGGGGATGATGTTCATCAGGAAGCCGACGATGGTCGTGTCATGCGCCTTCTCGGTGAAGGTCGACACCTTCGTGGCGTCGAGCGTGGCCGGATTGATGTGCATGCCGGCGCCGGGCTGGACGACGTTGGAGACGACGAGGCCGACGACGAGCGCCAGCGTCGAGAAGACGAGGAAATAGATCATCGCCTTGCCGGCGACCCGACCCACCTTGTGCAGGTCCGAGACGCCGGCGATGCCGGTTGCCACCGTGAGGAAGATCACCGGCGCGATCACCATCTTGACCAGCTTGATGAAGGCATCGCCAAGCGGTTTCAGCGACGCGCCGATGTCGGGATAGAAATGGCCGAGCACGATACCGGCGGCGATCGCCGCCAGAACCTGCACATAGAGATGCCGGTAAAAGGGAACCTTGCCGCGCGGTTCCGCGGCAGCGACAGCTGTCTGCATCGTATCCTCCGTTCAGCCCCGATCGAGAAAGCTCGACCTCCCTGGGGCAGTTGACCTCCACAGCCTCGCGACTGCTGCGGATGCATTTGCAACGGGCGTGCCAGATTCCGTTTCGAAGCATCGATATTGATTCTGTTGACTTTTTTCGACCGAGCGACCAGCTCTTCCGAGAACCCCGTGCGGCGGTCCGCATAGGTCGAATTGTGCTTTGTGCGAAATCATGCACAAATGCGGCATGCTGCAACGCCCCGCTGCTGCCTTGTCGCCAACGCCGGAACTGCTCGCCGGGCGGGCGCGGCGCGCCTGGCTGCTGTTCGCGGCGGTGGCGTTGCTGATCGTTGCGGCGACGCTCTATGGCGCCGGGCTCTACGGCCGTTCGACCGAGATCGAGGCGCTGTCCGCGCAGGGGCGGACCGATGCCAATCTCAAGGTGGCGCTGCTGCGCGCAGTGCTTGAAAATCCGCGCGCGCTGCCGCTGCTTTTGTCCGAGGACCAGCAGGTGCATGACGCACTGACTGAACGCAGCCCCGCCTCCATCGACGTGCTGAACCGCAAGCTGGAAGGGCTGGTGTCGGGCACCAAGGCCTCGGTGCTCTACGTCACCGGCACGGACGGCCTTGCGATCGCTTCCAGCAACTGGCGCGAGCCGGTGAGCTTCGTCGGCAACGACTACGGTTTTCGCGCCTATTTCTCGGGCGCCATGCAGTCCGGCACGGCGGAGTATTTCGCGCTCGGCAATGTCAGCAAGCGCCCCGGCCTCTACATTTCGCGCCGTGTCGACGGCGCCTCGGGACCGCTCGGCGTCGTCGTGGTCAAGATGGAGTTCGACCAGCTCGAGGCCGACTGGCACGAGGCCAATCGCCCGGCCTATGTCAGCGACGAGCATGGCGTGGTGCTGATCACCAGCGTGCCGTCCTGGCGCTTTATGACGACGGCGCCTCTGGCCGCGCCGGTAGCCGCCGGTATCCGCAGCAGCCAGCAATTCGGTGACGCGCCGCTCGTAGCTTTGCCGATCGCGAGGCCGCAACCCCTCAGCTCCGATGTCGCGCTCGTCCATGCGATCACGCCGGGCGGCAGCGACGCGGAATATCTGCGGTTATCCACGGCCGTGCCCTCGACGCCGTGGCGGCTCGACTATCTCGTTCCGGCCGAAGCGCCGATCGCTTCGGCCCAGCGCGAAATGCGGCTTTTGGTGCTCGGCGTCCTCGTCCCGCTCCTCGCTTTAGCCGCCTATCTGTTGTGGCGCCGGCAGTCCGCCCAGATGCGGATCGCCGCCGAACAGGCGGCGCGCGCCGAGCTCGAACGCCGCGTCGTCGAGCGCACGCAGGATCTCAGCCTCGCGCGCGACCGGCTGCAGGCCGAGATTGCCGATCACCGCAGCACGGAGGCGAAGCTGCAGGTGATGCAGCAGGAACTGGTGCAGGCGAACCGCCTCGCGACGCTTGGCCAGGTTGCCGCCGGCGTCGCGCATGAGATAAACCAGCCGGTGGCGACGATCCGCGCCTATGCCGACAATGCGCGCGTCTTCCTGGAGCGCCAGCAGACGGCGCCTGCCGAGGAGAATCTCGGCGCCATCGCCGCGCTGACGGAGCGCATCGGCTCGATCACCGAGGAATTGAAGGCGTTCGCCCGCAAGGGTCGCACGGCGGCCGAACCGGTCGAACTGCGTAGCGTCATCGAAGGCGCCGTGGTGCTGCTCAGGAGCCGCTTTGCCGGCCGGCTGGAGGCGCTGGCGATCACGCTGCCGCCGTCGACGCTCAAGGTGATGGGCAACCGGCTGCGGTTGGAGCAGGTGCTGATCAACCTGTTCCAGAACGCGCTGGAAGCGCTCGAGGGCCGCGACGATGCGCGGGTCGAGGTGTCAGCTTCCGAAACCGCCGACGGCGTTGCGCTGATCGTGTCCGACAACGGCCATGGCATCCCACCCGCGATCCTGAAATCGCTGTTCACGCCGTTCAACACGTCGAAGGAAAGGGGGCTCGGGCTAGGCCTCGTCATCTCCAAGGATATCGTCGCCGACTATGGCGGGCGCATCGAGGTGTCGAGCAGCGAGCAGGGCACCCGCTTCACCGTCCATTTCTCGAAAGCTGGCGTGGCATCATGAACGGCAATCCGGTCATCCTGATCGATGACGACAGCGACCTGCTCAAGGCGACGCGGCAGACGCTGGAACTCGCCGGCTTCGCTGTCTCAGCCTTCGCCTCGCCAAGCGAGGCACTTGCCGGCCTCGACGCGAGCTTTGCCGGCGTCGTGGTTTCGGACATCCGCATGCCGGAGATGGACGGCCTGCAGCTCTTCGACCGCGTGGTCGACCTCGACCCGGACATCCCGGTCATCCTGGTCACCGGACACGGCGACATCGCGATGGCGGTCAAGGCGATCAAGGACGGCGCCTACGACTTCATCACCAAGCCGTTCGCCGCCGACCGGCTGGCGCAAAGTGTGTGGCGCGCGGCGGAAAAGCGCCGGCTGGTGATGGAGAACCGCGCTCTGCGCGAGGCGGCCGAGCAGGCGCAGGAGGGGCTGCCGCTGATCGGCCAGACACCGGCGATGGAGCGGCTGCGCCGCACGCTGAGGCAAATCGCCGACACCGATGTCGACGTGCTGGTGACCGGAGAGACCGGCTCCGGCAAGGAGGTGGTGGCGAGCCTGCTGCACCGCTGGAGCCGCCGCGCCAAGGGCAATTTCGTGGCGCTCAACTGCGGCACCCTGCCGGAGACGGTGATCGAAAGCGAATTGTTCGGTCATGAGGCCGGCGCCTTCACCGGCGCGCAGAAGAAGCGCGTCGGCCGCATCGAGCACTCGAGCGGCGGCACGCTGTTCCTCGACGAGATCGAAAGCATGCCGGCCTCGACGCAGGTGCAGATGCTGCGCGTATTGGAAATGCGCGAGGTGACGCCGCTCGGCACCAACGAGGTCCGGCCGGTCGACCTGCGCTTCGTCGCCGCGGCCAAGGTCGATCTCGGCGACGCGAGCCAGCGCGGCGCTTTCCGCGAGGACCTCTATTACCGGCTCAATGTGGTGACGCTTTCGATCCCGCCGCTGCGCGAGCGCCGGGACGACGTGCCGCTGCTGTTCGGCTATTTCGCCGAGCGCGCCGCGGCCCGCTTCCATCGCCCGGTGCCCGCGGCGCCGGCCGCCGTCCAGCGCCACCTGAGAGAACACGACTGGCCCGGCAATGTCCGCGAACTCGCCCATTTCGCCGAGCGCTTCGTGCTCGGATTGGAGGAGACCGGCGGCAGCCCCTCCCCCCGGCCGGCCGATTCGGACATCGCCATGCCGTTGCCGGAACGGCTGGAGCGCTACGAGGCCGAGATCATCCGCGAGACACTTGGTCGCAACGACGGCGATGTCCGGCGCACGATCGAGGCGCTCGGCATCCCGCGCAAGACCTTCTACGACAAGCTGCAGCGGCACGGCATCGTGCGCAGCGATTTTTCCAGATAGATCAAGCTTGTGGAACCCGATCCAATCCCAGACCGTTGAGCCTGTCCAGGAAACCGTGGCACGTTGGCACCAGCCGGGCGGCGAACGCATGACCGCGATGGCGTTGCCGGTTGCCATTGGCAAGCGTTGATGGTTTGTTGCCGCTCAGCGGAGAACGAATGATGCGCGAATCCCTCGGTCAAGACGAATACGGCTCGGCCAGCCCCTTCGATCCGGACGATCTGCCGAATCTGAACGCGATGGGGCCGGCGATGGGCCGCGGCAGCGATTTCGAGAAGTATGCCGTTGCCGTCATCATCGTGTTCGGCGCGCTGATCATCGGCGGCCTGATGGCTGCGTCCATGAACTGGGGCCATCGCAACGGCTTCCTGTTCGCGCTCGGCGGCGCCACGGCGGCCTGGATTTCAGGCAACGCGCTGCTGCTCGACCGGCCGCGCATCTACGCGCTGTTCGTCGGCATCGCAGCTGTGCTGCTGATCGCTTCGACCATCACCCTGGTGATCTAATAACCCAGCGCCTCGCCGGCAGCGGCGCGGCTGTCGATGGCGCCGTTGTAGCGGGCGCCGCCGCCCTTCTCGATCTCCGCCAGGCTCTTGCCGCCGACCAGGATGCCGGCCGCCTGGCCCCAGGTCTGGTCGCTGAGATCGAGATGATAACCCATGCCGGCCAATAGTCTCTCGGTGTCCGGGGAGAGCCCGAACGGCTCGACATAGATGGTGTCCGGCAGCCATTGATGGTGGATGCGCGGCGCGTCGATCGCCTCCTGAATGTTCATGTCGTGGTCGATAACGTTGACGATCGTCTCCAGCGTGATGGTGATGATGCGCGAGCCGCCCGGGCTGCCGATGACCATGAACGGCTTGCCGTCTTTCGTGACCACGGTCGGGCTCATCGAGGATAACGGCGTCTTTTTCGGCTGGATGGCATTGGCCTCGCCCTGGACCAGCCCATAGAGGTTCGGCACGCCGGGCTTCTGGGTGAAATCGTCCATCTCGTTGTTGAGCAGGATGCCGGTGCCGTCGGCGACGACGCCGGCACCGAAGGAGCCGTTCAGCGTATAGGTGACCGCCACCGCATTGCCGTCATTGTCGATGATCGAATAGTGCGTGGTCTCATTCGATTCGCCGAAACCCTTCGGCATCAGATCCTTCGAGACGCCGGCGCGGAACGGGTCGATCTTGTCGCGGATATCCTTGGCGTAGCCCTTGTCGAGCAGCTTCGAGACCGGGTTGTCGACGAAGTCCGGATCGCCGAGCGCCGAGTTGCGATCGACATAGGCGTGGCGCATCGCTTCGACCATGACATGGACCGTCTCGGCCGATCCGGCGCCGAGATAGGACAGCGGATAGCCTTCGAGCACGTTGAGTATCTCGCAGATGATGACGCCGCCCGAGCTCGGCGGCGGCGAGGAGATGATCTCGTAGCCGCGATAGGAGCAGGTCACCGGCTTCAGCTCGCGCACCGCATATTGCTCGAAATCACCCTTGGCGAGGATGCCGCCCTTGGCGCCGCTTGCCTTGACGATGGCATCGGCAATCGGCCCTTTGTAGAAGGCGTCGGGCCCTTTGTCCGAGATCGCCGAAAGCGAAGCGGCGAGGTCCGGCTGGGTGAGCCGCTCGCCGATGCCGTAGGACTTGCCATCCGGTTTCAAGAAGATCGCAGCCGCCGCCGGATCCTTCGCCAGCCGCGCGGCGCTGCTCGCAAACGAAGCGGCGTCGCCCTGGTTGACGACGAAGCCGTCCTTGGCATAGGCAATCGCCGGCGCCATCAGATCCTGTCTTGGGAGCGTGCCGTATTTCTCGCGCGCCATCTCGAAGCCGGCCACCGAGCCCGGCACACCGACGGCGAGATAGCCGTCGAGGGTGGCGCCCTTCACCGGCTTGCCGTCCTTGTCGAGATACATGGTCTTGGTGGCGGCAAGCGGGGCCCGCTCGCGGAAGTCGATGAAGGTCGAGCGACCATCCTTGAGGCGGATGGTCATAAAGCCACCGCCGCCGATATTGCCGGCGTTGGGGTAGACGACGGCCAGCGCATAGCCGACGGCGACCGCGGCATCGACCGCGTTGCCGCCCTTTTTCAGCACCTCGACGCCGACCTCAGTGGCGAGATGCTGGGCGGTCACCACCATGCCGTGCTCGCCCTTGGCGGGAGCGGGCGAAGCGGCGAAGACGGCTGATGATGATGTGAAGGCAAAGGTGAGCGAAAGGCTGACGGCGATCAGCGTTCGGCGGGTGAAATGCATGGCGGGGCTCCTGGCGGGGGACGCCTAGAAGAACCCTTCGGCGCGGGTTAGTCCAATAACAATTGAAGAAGCGGGTAACTCCCGCCTGGTCGCTTCGCACGGTCGATGTCTTCGGAAAGAGAGAGACTTCCGAGGTTGCCCTGCCTGTGCTGCAAAAAGAAGCGCAACGGCTGCGGCTAGCTGATCTCCCCCCTTGTGGGGGAGATGCCCGGCAGGGCAGAGGGGGGCGCGAAGGATCGCCGGCCTTCGGACATTTGATCCTCTCGAATCAGCTCGATGGCTCAACTGCAATCCATAGAGGAGTCGGCGGGACAGCGCCCCCCCTCTGTCCTGCCGGACATCTCCCCCACAAGGGGGGAGATCAGCAGCTTCAACGACGGCTTCTCAAGCAATCGCCTCAAACAATCCCACCGCCGCCGCCAGCGACCGCCGGTCGTTCCGCCGCGACCTTGGCCCGGTAGCCGGCCTGGCGATAGGCGGCGACGGGATCGATGGCGCCGCCGGTCCTGAGCCGCGCCATGGCCAGGATCGGCTCGACGTCGGTGCGGTAGGCCGCTTTCAGCGTCTGCGTCGCCATCAGCGCGTCGTTCTGTTCCTGGAAACCTTCCAGCGCGCTTCGGTCGACCAGCAGCGCCTGGGCATAGGCGCGCTGCACCTCGACCGCCGACAGCATCAGGCTTTCGATCGGATCAGTGACGTTGTGACTCTGGTCGAGCATGTGCGCGGGATTAAAACCCTTGGCGCCGGACAGCTCGGCATCGACCAGCTCGTTGAAGACCAGGAACAGCCGGTAGGGATCGATTGAGCCGGCATCGAGGTCGTCGTCGCCATATTTGGAATCGTTGAAGTGGAAGCCGCCGAGTTTCCCAAACTGGATCAGCCGCGACACGATCATCTCGATGTTGACGTTGGGCGCGTGATGGCCGAGGTCGACCAGGCAGAGAGCCTTGTCGCCGAGCTCCTTGGCGATGATGTAGTTGGTGCCCCAGTCCTGCACGACCGTCGAATAGAAGGCCGGCTCGTACATCTTGTGCTCGGTGAACAGCCGCCAGTCGTCCGGCAGGCCGGCATAGATTTCGCGCATGGCGTCAAGATAGCGCTCGAAGGCCTTTGCGAAATTGACCTGGCCGGGGAAGTTCGAGCCATCGCCGATCCACACCGTCAGCGCTTTCGAACCAAGCGTCTTGCCGATCTCGATGCATTCGAGATTATGCTCGACCGCCTGCCGGCGCGTGCCGGCATCGGCATGCGATAGCGAGCCGAACTTGTAGGAGAGCTTCTGGTCCTTGGCGTCGGAAAACGTGTTGGAGTTCATGGCATCAAAACCGAGACCGAAGCGCGATGCCGCCTGCTTCAGCCGGTTCGGATCGGCCTTGTCCCACGGGATATGCAGCGAGACAGTCGGCGTCGCCCGCGTCAGCTGGCTGATCACGGCGCAATCCTCGATCTTGTCGAAGATGTCGCGCGGCTCGCCGGCGCCCGGGAAACGGGCGAAGCGCGTGCCGCCGGTGCCGACGCCCCAGGACGGGATCGCCACCGCGAATTTCTCGACTTTGTCGCGGATGGCGTCGATGGCGATGCCGCGCCGGTCGAGACGCTCGCCGAGCGAGGCGTAGTCGCGCTCGAGGTCGGTTTTGCGCGCGGCGTTGTGCTTGGTGACGAGATCGGCGGAGATGATGACTTCAGACAATGCGGTTCCTCCCAAGAATGCGTTCGGCCGGCGCCGCCCCTCATCTGCCTGCCCGTCCTACGCAGCAGCTGCGGAGGGTGGACCGTCACCTTCTCCCCGTTGAACGGGGAGAAGGAAAGATCAGCGCGTAAAGCTCTGCGCGTTGCCGGCGTCGACGTTGACGATGTTGCCGGTCGATTTGGCCGACATGTCGGAGGCGAAGAAGTAGATCGCTTCCGCGATGTCCTCGGGGAAGACAGAGCGCTTCAGCATCGAGCGCGAGCGGTAATGCTCTTCCAGATCGTCGGTCGACATCTTGTAGGCGGCGGCGCGTTGCTCCTTCCACTCGCCGCTCCAGATCTTGGAGCCGCGCAGCACGGCGTCCGGATTGACGACGTTGACCCTGATCTGCGCCTCCGCTCCCTCCAGCGCAAGGCACCGCGCGAGGTGGATTTCCGCTGCCTTGGCGGTGCAATAGGCGGCGGCGTTGGGCGAAGCGGCGAGCCCGTTCTTGGAGGCGACGAAGACGACATTGCCGCCGATCTTCTGGGCGCGGAACAGCCGGAAGGCCTCGCGCGCGACGAGGAAATAGCCGGTGGACAGGATGTCCATGTTCCGGTTCCACAGCGCCAGCGTCGTTTCCTCGATCGGCGCGGAGGAAGCGAGGCCGGCATTGGAAACCAGAATGTCGATGCCGCCGAACTCGACCGAAGTTTCGGCGAAGCCCGCGACGACCTGATCTTCCGATGTGACGTCGATACGCACCGGACGGACGAAATCCTTGCCATAGGCTTTCGACAGCTCGTCATTGGCTGCCGCGAGCGCCGCTTCGTCGATATCGGCCAGCACCACGCAGGCGCCTTCGCGCAGCAGCCGGTTGGCGGTGGCCCGGCCGATGCCGCCGGCACCGCCGGTGACCAGCGCGATCTGGCCGGCCAGCGCCTTCGGCTTCGGCAGGCGCTGCAGCTTGGCTTCCTCGAGCAGCCAGTATTCGATGTCGAAGGCTTCTTGCGCGGGCAAGCCGACATAGGACGAGATCGTCGAGGCGCCGCGCATGACATTGATGGCGTTGACGTAGAACTCGCCGGAGATGCGCGCCGTCGCCTTGTCGCCGGCGAAGGTGAACATGCCGACGCCCGGCATCAGATAGACAACGGCATTGGGATCGCGAATGGCAGGCGAGTCGGCGTGCTTGCAGCTGTCGTAATAGGCTTGGTAGCCGACACGATAGGCGGCAATGTCGTCGGCGAGGCGAGCGATAACGGCGTCGACGTCCGGGTTCTTCGGATCGAACTCGATCACCAGCGGCCGGATCTTGGTGCGCAGGAAATGATCCGGGCAGGACGTGCCGAGCGCCGCCAGCGGCCGCAGGTCCTTCGAGTTGACGAATTCAAGCACGGCGGGCTGGTCGTCGAAATGGCCGAGCTTGTGGCTCTTTTCCGAGATCAGGCCGCGGATCCGAGGCATCAGCTTCGCAGCGGTGGCGCGGCGGGCCGATGCGTCGAGCGACTTCACGACCTCGCCGCCGAAGATCGCCTTTCCCTCAGACTTGCGCTCGAACCAGTCGATCGCCTGGTTGATCACCGAGATCGTCGTTTCGTAGCATTCCTTCGGCGTGTCGCCCCAGGTGAACAGGCCGTGGCTTTCGAGCACGACGCCCTTGGCGTCGGGGTTCTCGAGGCAGAATTTTTCCAGCCACAGGCCAAGCTCGAAGCCCGGCCGCTTCCAAGGCAGCCAGCCGATAGCGTCGCCGAAAACCTCCTTCGTGATCGCCTTGGAATCCTTGGCGGCGGCAATGGCGATGATGGCGTCGGGATGCATGTGGTCGACGCAAGCCTTCGGCACGAAGGCATGCAACGGCGTATCGATCGAGGCCGCGCGCGGATTGAGGTTGAAGGTGCAGTGCGGCAGATAGCCGACCATCTCGTCCTCGTGCTCGACACCGCGATAAAGGCCTTTCAGGGCGCGCAGCTTGTCCATGTAGAGAGTCGCAAAACCGTCAAGCTTGATCGAGGCGCTGTCGCCGCCCGAGCCCTTGACCCACAGAACCTCGACATCCTCGCCGGTCAGCGGATCCTTCTGCCAGACCTTGGACGAAGTGTTGCCGCCGCCATAGTTGGTGACGCGCTTGTCGGAGCCGAGCGTGTTCGAGCGATAGACCAGAAGCTCGGGACCGCTCATCCCTTCGGCTTTTGCATCGTCCCACAGATTGGCGAGGCGCGAGCCGGAGCGCTTGTCGAGCATAGGTATCCTCCCTTGGGACGCAAAAAGGCGCGGTCCTTTTCGCCGGGAATGTCTACGCAACAGGCGCTCTTGTCAATCACAAACGATCAATATCGATCATATTGCACTGCACAATGAAATTTTGTGATTGGAAATGATTGACAGTGCGCGTTTTGTGGTGCCTGATGGCCAGGCAGGGAGGAACTATGCACGAAAAAGAGCGCCACAGGATCATTCTGTCCGCCGTCCAGGAAAAACCTGTGGTGACGGTGCAGGAGATGGTCGAGCTGACGGACTCGTCCGAGGCGACGATCCGGCGCGATATCGCCGCGCTCCATGTGCAGAAGCGACTGCGCCGCGTGCGCGGCGGCGCCGAGGCGATCTCGCCGCCGCAGTTCATCGGCCTCGCCGGCCGGCCCTTCTCGGTCAACGAGACGCTGAACGCCGCGCAGAAGCGGGCGATCGCACGCGAAGCCGTGAACCTCTGCCAGGACGGCGAGCCGATCATCATCAACGGCGGCACCACGACCTTCCAGATGGTGCATTACCTGACCGGACGCCGCATGCCGATCTTCACCAATTCCTTCCCGATCGCCGAGCACCTGCTCAAGCATTCGAAGAACACGGTGATGCTGTCCGGCGGAACGATCTACCGCGAGCAGAACATCATCCTGTCGCCCTTCGACAATGACGTGACGCGCAATTTCTATGCGCGTCGCATGTTCATGGGCGCGCAGGGCCTCGGGCCGCTCGGGCTGATGGAAGGCGATCCGCTGCTGATCCAGGCGGAGCAGAAGCTGATCGACCAGGCCGACGAGCTGGTGGTGCTGGTCGATTCCTCGAAATTCCGCATGCGCTCCAGCCTGATCCTGTGCGGGCTGTCGCGCATCGCGACCGTGATCACCGACGACGGCATCGAGGACCGCGAGGCCAAGATGCTCGAGACAGCAGGGGTGGCGCTGATCGTCGCCCGCAGACAGTCAAGCGACAAGGAAGAATCTTCACTGCAGGCCTGAGGAAAACTCGCGCCCGCAGCGGCGATGGAATGCAACGCTCAAGGGAGGATATTCGATGAGCTTTTTGAAGAAACTGCTGGTCACGGCGGCCTTTTCCGCCGCCATGTTCGTGAATGCCGCCTATGCCGACAACGTCAAGATCGCGCTGGTGGTGAAGTCGCTCGGCAACGGCTTCTTCGACGCCGCCAACAAGGGCGCCGAGGAAGCGGCCAAGGAACTGGGCGATGTCGACGTCATCTATACCGGCCCGACCAAGGCGACGGCGGAAGCGCAGATCGAGGTGATCAACTCGCTGATCGCGCAGAAGGTCAACGCGATCGCCGTTTCGGCCAATGACGCCGACGCGCTGGTGCCGGTGCTGAAGAAGGCGATGGATCGCGGCATCACCGTGATCTCGTGGGACTCGGGCGTCGCCAAGGAAGGCCGCCAACTCCACCTCAACCCGTCCGACACCAACCTGATCGGCGAGACCATCATCAAGCTCGCCGCCGACTACCTGCCGGAAGGCGGCGACGTCGCCATCCTGTCGGCCTCGTCGACCGCGACCAACCAGAACGCCTGGATCGAGGCGGCGAAGAAGGTGCTGCCCGAGAAGTTCCCGAAGATCAAGCTGGTCGCCACCGTCTATGGCGATGACGATTCGGCGAAGAGCACCGACGAAGCCAAGGGGCTGTTGAAGTCCTATCCGAACCTCAAGGCGATCATCGCGCCGACCACGGTGGGTGTTGTCGCGGCGGCACAGGTGGTGACCGACGAGAACCTGATCGGCAAGGTCAACGTCACCGGCCTTGCGCTGCCGTCGGAGTTCAAGAAGTTCATCGACAACGGCGCCAGCCAGGCGGTCGCGCTGTGGAACCCGATCGACCTCGGCTATTCGGCGATCTATCTGGCCCATGACCTGGCGGTGAAGAAGGAAGAGGCCAAGCCCGGCGCCACGCTGTCGATCGGCCGCGTCGGCAAGGTGACGCTCGACGACACCAACTCGGCTGCGATGGCTCCGCCCTTCCAGTTCGACAAGACCAACATCGAGAAGTTCTCCAAGATCTATTGATCCTGGTCGACTTCAGGCTCATGCGGCGGGACAATTGTCCCGCCGTAACGTCAAACGGACCTTCTCTCAGGGCCTGATACGGATATGGACACGACAGCCCAACGCAAAATGGAGACGGCGCGGCCTGAGCCTTCGAGCTCGGCCCCAAGCGCCAACCCGCGCCTGACGCTCTCGGGCATCTCCAAGAGTTTCCCGGGCGTACGTGCCCTGCACAATGTCAGCCTGTCGCTCTATCCGGGCCAGGTGACGGCGCTGATCGGCGAGAACGGCGCCGGCAAGTCGACGCTGGTCAAGATCATGACCGGCATCTACCAGCCCGATGCCGGCGAGATCAGCATCGACGGCCAGGCCACGACGCTGCCCAGCGCGCATGCCGCCTTCGGCCACGGCATCACCGCCATCCATCAGGAAACGGTGCTGTTCGACGATCTGTCGGTCGCCGAAAACATCTTCCTCGGCCACGCGCCGCGCACCCGCTTCGGCACCATCGACTGGCGCACGATGCGCAAGAACGCCCGCGAGGTGCTGGAGACGATGCGCGCCGGCCATATCGACGCCGACGCGCGGCTGAAGGACCTCGGCATCGCCAACAAGCACCTCGTAGCCGTTGCCCGCGCGATGTCGATCGACGCGCGCATCGTCATCATGGACGAGCCGACCGCCGCGCTGTCGATGAAGGAGATCGAGGAGCTTTTCCTGCTGATCGAATTCCTGAAGAGCGAAGGCAAGGCGGTGCTGTTCATCAGCCACAAGTTCGACGAGATCTACCGCATCGCCGACCGCTACACCGTCTTCCGCGACGGCGAGATGGTGGGCGAAGGCCTGCTCAAGGACACCGGCCAGAACGAGATCGTGCGCATGATGGTCGGCCGCAACGTCGACCACATTTTTCCGCAGCGCGAGCCGAAGATCGGCGCGCTGGTGCTGTCCGTCTCCGGCCTGTCGCATCCGACCGAGTTCGACGACATCGGCTTCGAATTGCGAAAGGGCGAGATCCTCGGCTTCTACGGGCTGGTCGGCGCCGGACGCAGCGAAGTGATGCAGGCGATCGCCGGCATCACCCGCACCAGCAGAGGCGCGATCTCGCTGGGCGGCAACGCAATCGCGCCGAAATCGGCCGCGGATTCCATCGAGGCCGGCATCGTCTATGTGCCTGAGGAACGCGGCAAGCAGGGTGTGGTGATCGGCCTGCCGATTTTCCAGAATGTTTCGCTGCCTTCGCTGAAGCGCACTTCCAAATCCGGCGTGCTCAAGCTCGCGGAAGAATTCTCGCTCGCTCGCTCCTATACCGAGCGGCTCGACCTACGCGCCTCCTCGCTCAGCCAGGATGTCGGCACGCTTTCCGGCGGCAATCAACAGAAGGTGGTCATTGCCAAATGGCTGGCCACGACGCCAAAAGTCATCATCCTCGACGAGCCGACCAAGGGCATCGACATCGGCTCCAAGGCCGCCGTGCACGGCTTCATGGCCGAGCTGGTCGCGCAAGGCCTGTCGGTGATCATGGTCTCGTCGGAGCTGCCCGAGATCCTCGGCATGTCGGACCGGGTCGTCGTCATGCGCGAAGGCCGCATCGCGGCGACCTACGACAACAAGGGCCTCGACGCTGAGACGCTGGTCAGGACGGCAGCGGGGATCGCGGCATGAAGAATTTCCTCAAATACCGCGAGATCTGGCTGCTCGCCGGCATCGTTGTGCTGATGGGCCTGATCTCGACGCGGTTCCCCGGTTTCGCCGATCCGGCCAACCTGCGCCAAGTGTTCAACGACACCTCGATCCTGATGATCCTGGCGCTGGGACAGATGGTGGTGATCCTGACGCGTTCGATCGACCTCTCCATGGCCTCCAACCTCTGCTTCACCGGCATGGTCGTGGCGATGCTCAACGCCGCCCATCCGGCGATCCCGATCCCGGTGTTGATCGTCATAGCTTTAGCCGTCGGGCTGGTGCTCGGCGCCATCAACGGCTTCCTGGTGTGGCGTCTGAACATCCCGTCCATCGTGGTGACGCTCGGCACGCTGACCATCTATCGCGGCGCCACCTTCGTCGTCTCCGGCGGCGCATGGGTCAATGCCGACCAGATGAGCCCGGATTTCATCAATTTCCAGCGCGCGGCCTTCGTCGGCCTGCCGGCGCTGTCCTGGATCGCCATTGCCGTAATCGCGCTGTTCTTCCTGGTGATGACGCGCACGCAGATCGGCCGCTCGATCCATGCCATCGGCGTCAACCCGACCGCGTCGGTCTATGCCGGCATCGATGTCGGCCGCACCAAATTCATCGTCTTCTGCATTTCAGGCATGATCGGCGGGCTCGCCGGTTACTTATGGATCTCGCGCTATGTGATCGCCTCGGTCGAGGTCGCCAACGGCTATGAGCTCAACATCATCGCCGCCTGCGTGATCGGCGGCATCTCGATCGCCGGCGGCATCGGCTCGGTCGGCGGCGCGGTGCTCGGCGCGCTGTTCCTCGGCATCATCTCCAACGCGCTGCCGGTCATCAACATTTCGCCCTTCTGGCAAATGGCGATCTCGGGCAGCGCCATCATCCTGGCCGTGGTGCTGAATGCGCGCGGCGAGCGCCGGCAGGGCCGCATCATCCTCAGAAAGGCGGAAGCGGCATGACCGACGCCCCTCACCCGCGCCATATCCCCGACCGGCTCGACAAGCCGCTTTCGTCGGCGATCTTCTCCTGGGAGGCGCTGCTCGTCGTCATCGCGGTTCTCATCTTCGCGATCAACAGTTTTGCTTCGCCCTATTTCCTCGACCCGTGGTCACTGTCGGACCTGACCTTCAACTTCACCGAAAAGGGCCTGATCGCGCTCGCCATGGCGCTCTTGATCATCTCCGGCGAGATCGACCTGTCGGTGGCGGCGATCGTGGCGCTCGCCTCGACGATGATGGGCATGGCCGTGCAGGCCGGCGCCGGCACGCCGGTGCTGGTGGCGATCGGCATTGCTGTCGGTATCGGCTGCGGCGCCTTCAACGGGCTGCTGGTCACGCGGCTCGGCCTGCCCTCCATCGTCGTCACCATCGGCACGATGAGCCTGTTCCGCGGCATCGCCTTCATCATCCTCGGCGACCAGGCCTACAAGGGCTATCCGGAAAGTTTTGCCTTTTTCGGCCAGGGCTATGTGTGGTGGGTTTTCTCGTTCGAGCTGGCGTTGTTCCTCCTCGCGGCGCTCATCTACTGGTTCGTGCTCCACCGCACGAGTTTTGGGCGGAAGGTCTTCGCCATCGGCAACAACCCGGTCGCCTGCCAGTTCTCCGGCGTGCGCGTCGGCCGCATCAAGTTCATCCTGTTCTGCCTGACCGGACTGATGTCGGGCATCGCCTCGGTGCTGATCACCTCGCGGCTCGGCTCGACAAGGCCGTCGATCGCGCAGGGCTATGAGCTCGAGGCGATCACCATGGTGGTGCTGGGCGGCGTCTCGATCCTCGGCGGCGCCGGCAGCATCCTCGGCGTCGTGCTCGCCGCCTTCATCATGGGGCTGGTGACCTTCGGCCTCGGTCTGCTCAACGTGCCGGGCATCGTCATGTCGATCTTCATCGGCCTGCTGCTGATCATCGTCATTGCGCTGCCGATCGTCTGGCGGCGACTGCGCGAGGGACGCTTCGCCTGATGGAAAAATATGCCTTCAAGATGAAGCTCAATCCAGGCATGAAGGCCGAGTACAAACGCCGTCATGACGAAATCTGGCCCTCGCTGGTGGCACTTTTGAAGCAGGCCGGCGTTTCCGACTATTCGATTCATCTCGACGAGGAGACCAACATCCTGTTCGGGGTGCTGTGGCGGCGTGATGACCACGGCATGGCCGACCTGCCGAAGCATCCGGTGATGCAACGTTGGTGGGCGCATATGGCCGACGTCATGGAGACCAAGCCAGACAATGAGCCGGTGGCGGTGCCGCTGGAAACAATGTTCCATATGGCATGATTGTCGCCGTCATCGATATCGGCAAGACCAACGCCAAGGTGGCGCTGGTCGACCTCGAGCGCATGGCCGAAGTGGCGCTCCGCCGCACAGCCAACGCGGTCGCCACGGACGGCCCCTACCCGCATCACGACGTCGAGCGGCTGTGGGCGTTCATCCTCGAAAGCCTGGCCGCGCTGCACCGTGAGCAGCGCATCGACGCGATCTCGATTACCACCCACGGCGCGACGGCCGTGCTCGTCGATGCGGAATGCGGGCTTGCCCTACCGGTGATCGACTATGAGTTCGCAGGGATCAACGATCTGGCGCGGGACTATAACGCCGTCCGCCCGCCTTTTGCCGAGACCGGCACGCCGCGCCTGCCGGCTGGCCTCAACATCGGCGCGCAGCTGTTCTTTCAGCAGAAGCGCTTTCCCGCCGAGTTCGCCGAGGCAAGCGCAATCCTGATGTATGCGCAATATTGGGCGCTGCGGCTTACCGGTGTCGCCGCCAACGAGGCGACATCGCTCGGCTGTCATACCGACTTGTGGAACCCCTGGCGGGCCGACTACTCGTCGCTGGTCGACAGGATGGGCTGGCGCTGTCTGATGGCGCCGGTGCGACCTGCGAAAGACCGCCTCGGACCAATCCTGCCGGCGATCGCGCAACGGACAGGACTCGACCCCGCAACCCCAGTGTTCTGCGGGCTGCATGACTCCAACGCCTCGCTGCTGCCGCATCTGTTAGCCGACCGACCGCCCTTCTCCGTCGTTTCGACCGGCACATGGGTGGTGTCGATGGCCGTCGGCGGCAGCAAGGTCGAACTCGACCCGGCGCGCGACACGCTCGTCAATGTCAATGCGCTCGGCGACCCCGTGCCCTCGGCCCGCTTCATGGGCGGGCGCGAATTCTCGCTGCTCACCGAGGGCCAACCGCAGGACTGGAGCGAGGACGATGTCGCCGCCGTTCTGGCGCGAAAGGCGTTGCTTCTGCCCTCCACGCAACAAGGCTCCGGGCCCTTCCCGCATCACATCGCTCAGTGGCGCAATGCCGAGGGCCTAAACCCCGGCCAGCGCTTCGCCGCCATCTCGTTCTATCTGGCGTTGATGACCGCGACCTGCCTCGATTTGATCGGCGGCGACGGGCCGACGACTGTTGAAGGGCCCTTCGCGCAGAACCAGCTTTTCGTCCGCATGCTCGCGGCTGCGACGGAGCGGCCAGTCATTGCATCGGAGACGTCGACCGGGACCAGCATCGGCGCTGCGCTGCTGGCGTCAGATGGCGCGGCCGTGATGAGCAAGGGCGAGCGGACGGAACCGCCAGTCGATCCGGCCTGGTTCGACTATGCTCGGGCGTGGCGGCAGGTCGTGGCGGCATAAGCCGATCGATCAGCGCGCAGTGCCGTAAAGCAAACCCTGCGGATCGATCTCCGGCTTGCGGCCGGCGACGAGGTCGGCCAGGAATTTGCCGGAGCCGCAGGCCATGGTCCAGCCGACATGGCCGTGGCCGGTATCGAGATAGAGATTGCGGTATTTCGCCTGACCGAACACAGGCACGGAGCTGGGCATCATCGGCCTGAGGCCGGCCCACAGCACCGCCTTCTTCTCGTCGAAGGCGCCCGGGAAGAGGTCCTTGCCGGTTTGCAGGATGGTTCTGAAATCGCTGGGCTTGAACGTGCGGTCGAAGCCGGTGAACTCGGCCGTCGAGGACATGCGGACCCGGTTTCCCAGCCTGGAGTAGCCGATCAGCCGGTCCTCGTCGGCGCCGCCCATGGTCGGCCCCTTGCTCTCGTCCTCGAGTGGTACCGTCACGGTGTAGCCTTTTACCGGATAGACCGGCAGGTCGATGCCGTAACGGCGGCCGAGCAGCCCGCTTTCCGGTCCCATGGAGATGACGATGGCGTCGCCGGCAACCGGACCGGCAGAGGTCATGACGGCGCGGACCCGATCGCCCTCGATGTCGAGGCCCTCGACCGTCGTGCCGAACAGGAATTTGACGCCGAGCTTTTCGGCCGCATAGGCGGCGAGCCTGTCGGTGAACTGCTTGGAATCGCCGGTCTGGTCGATCGGCGAATAGATGCCGCCGGCGATCTTATCCTTCACGCCCGCGAGCCCCGGCTCCAGCTCGACCAGACGGTCGCGGCCGACGATCTCGATCGGCAGGCCGTGCTCGCCGAGATAGCGGTAGTTGTCGGTGCCGGTGTCGAGGCTTTTCTGCGAGCGGAAGAAGTAGAGGATACCTCGCTTGCGTTCGTCGTAGTGGATGCCGGTCTCATTCGACAGCGCATTGATGCAGTCGCGCGAATAGAGCGCCAGCCTGAGCTTGACGTCGGTGTTGGCGCGCAGGCGCTTGACCGTGCATTCGCGCAGAAAACGCAGGCTCCAGGCATAAAAATAGGGGTCGAGGCGCAGCCTGACCTTGATGCCGAGATCGTGGTTCCAGAGCCCTCGCAGGAAGGTTTTCAGCGCCGCCGGCGAGGCCCAGGCGGTGGCGTCGCCCGGCGAGACCAGGCCGGCATTGGACTGGCTGGTGCCGCGCGCCGCCGCCTCATGGCGTTCGATCACCGTCACCTCATGGCCGTCGCTGGCCAGATAGTACGCCGCCGCCGTGCCAACCACGCCGGCCCCGAGCACCAGAACCTTCATGTCGCCCCTCGAGGATCATGCCGGCGGTGCGCTTCTGGCGCACCGCCTAGGGAGCCTCAATAGCGCGTATCAACACCCTGGACGAGCCCTTGGCCCAACAGCTTGCTGTGCCTAAAGCGCGTCGCGATCTTTCAGATTCGCTCCGTGCGCTTTAGGCCTTTGATTTTACGCATGTCTTTGTCCCGAAACCGGTTCCCACTTTCGGGAGACTTGCTTTAGCTCCGCGCCGAGTTCTTGCCGGTCAGGATGCGCTCCCAGGCCAGCGCATCTTTGACGATCTGGTCGAGATCGTCGCGCTGCGGCGTCCAGCCGAATTCCTTGCGGGCAAGGTCGGAATTGGCGACCACCGCGGCGGCGTCGCCCGGCCGGCGGTCGCCCATGCGGACGTCGAAATCATGGCCGAAGGCGCGTCGCACGCTGTCGATCACTTCGAGCACCGAATAGCCATGGCTGTAGCCGCAATTGGCGACAAGGCTCTCGCCGCCGTCGCGCAGCCGCTGCAGCGCCAGCCGGTGCGCCGCCGCCAGATCGCTGACATGGATATAGTCGCGGATGCAGGTGCCGTCCGGTGTCGGATAGTCCTTGCCGAAGACCTGCATGAAGGGCCGCTTGCCAAGCGCGGTCTCGCAGGCGACCTTGATCAGATGCGTGGCGCCGGGCGTCGATTGTCCGGTGCGGCCCCTGGGATCGGCGCCGGCGACGTTGAAATAGCGCAGCGCCGTGTAGCGGATGTCGTGCGCGATCGCCGCATCGCGCAGCATCCACTCGCTCATCAGCTTGGAGAGGCCGTATGGCGATTCCGGCGCCAGCCGCGCGTCCTCGCGCACCGGCTCCAGCCCGGCGCCGCCGTAGACCGCTGCGGTGGAGGAGAAGATGAAATGCGGCACGCCCTCGCGTACCGCGGTTTCGATCAGCGTGCGCGTCTTGCAGGTGTTGTTCTCATAGTAGCCGAGCGGATCGGAGACCGATTCCGGCACGACGATCGAGCCGGCGAAATGGATGATGGCGTCGACCTTGTTTTCCCGGATGATCCGGCCGACCAACTCGCGGTCGGCGACGTCGCCGACGACGAGCTTCGCCTCGGGCGCCACCGCCCATTCGAAGCCGGTGGAAAGCCGGTCGAGCACGACGACGCTTTCGCCGGCATCGAGAAGCTCCCAGACCATGTGGCTGCCGATATAACCGGCACCGCCCGTCACCAAAACCGTCATCATCTACCTCGCTGATCAAGATTTATCGGAAACTGTATCAACAGCCGCCGTTCTGGAAACCCCGCCGCAAGCCCGTTAAGCGCATGTCGTTCCCCCAAAGGCGCTGTGCACTTTTGGGCGATATGCATACGCCTCCCTATAATGTTAAGTCCGTAACAGTTCCTCCCGTCCGAGGCATCGTACTGAAACAAAGCTGCTTCAAACAGCCGGGAATAGGCCACGATCCGGCATCGTTAGGAACAGGCCCGGGGCGTGGCATTTTGACCGGTGGGGCGCGGTGGACGCGGCATAGGCCAATGACTATGATCCGCGCAAAATTTGGGAAGCCGACATGAATTACCAGCGGTTCTTCGAAGACGCGATCGACCAGCTCCATGCCGAGCGGCGCTACCGCGTTTTCGCCGACCTCGAGCGCATCGTGGGCAAGTTTCCGCGCGCCATCTGGCGCTCCAACGGCCGCGCCCAGGAAATCACCGTCTGGTGCTCCAACGACTATCTCGGCATGGGCCAGAATCCGGATGTCATCGCCGCCTTCCAGACCGCGGCAGCAAAGATGGGCTCGGGCGCCGGCGGCACCCGCAACATCTCCGGCACGTCCAACCCGCTGGTCGAGCTCGAGCATGAGCTGGCCGACCTGCACGACAAGGAAGCAGCCCTGGTCTTCACCTCCGGCTTCGTCTCCAACGAGGCCTCGATCTCGACCATCGCCAAGCTTTTGCCCAACTGCCTGATCATCTCGGACGAGTTGAACCACGCCTCGATGATCGAGGGCGTGCGCCGCTCGGGCGCCGAAAAGAAGATCTTCCGCCACAACGACGTCGCGCATCTGGAAAGCCTACTGCAGGCCGCCGGCCGCGAGCGCGCCAAGCTGATCGTCTTCGAAAGCGTCTATTCGATGGACGGCGACATCGCGCCGATCAGGCAGATCGTCGAGCTCGCCGAGCGCTACAACGCCATGACCTATATCGACGAGGTCCATGCGGTCGGCATGTACGGACCACGCGGCGGAGGCATCACCGAGCGGGAGGGTCTGGCCGACCGTATCGACATCATCGAGGGCACTTTAGCCAAGGCCTTCGGGACGCTCGGCGGCTACATCGCCGGCACGAGCGCCGTCATCGACGCCGTGCGCTCCTACGCGCCTGGCTTCATCTTCACCACCGCGCTGCCGCCGGCGATCGCGGCGGCCGCTACCACTTCGATCCGGCATCTCAAGCGCTCGCAGGCCGAGCGCGACGCGCAGCAGCGGCAGGCAGCCAGGACCAAGGAAGTACTCGCCGCCGCCGGCCTGCCGGTGATGGAATCGGCCACCCATATCGTGCCGGTGCTGGTCGGCGATCCCGAACTTTGCAAGATGGCGAGCGACCGCCTGCTCGGCGTCCACGGCATCTACATCCAGCCGATCAACTACCCGACGGTGCCGCGCGGCACCGAGCGGCTGCGCATCACGCCGACGCCGTTTCATTCCGACGCGCTGATCGCGGAACTCCAGGACGCGCTGGTCGAGACCTGGGATGCGCTCGGCATTCCCTATGGTGCCGCTGGGCGCCCGGCTGTCGCCAAGAGCGACCGGATCATTCCGCTGCTGGTGCCCAAGTCAGGCGGCTGAGCCAACACCGGCCGCCTATCGACTCCTTTGGTGGGACCCACAGTCTAAATCAATGTCTGCTTCTCTGCGGCCTCGATGCTTGCCGATGGGCGTTGAAGCTGGGCGGGTGTTGAAGCTGGGCGCCTTGAAATTCGATGAAACCTCGAGTTGCGAAGATGATAATTCTCGCGCCTGCTCCTAGCATTATTCCACCGAAAAACATTCTAAATTGGTAGATGAAACTTATTCCGGACAACTCAAAACCAAATGCCACAAGGACAATCCCAACAGCGAATGCTAGAGCAAATTTACTAAATATCAAGCTAACAATAGCGCTAGTATTTATTCCATAACTGGTCATTTTCGACCTCTCTTACGGCCACTGGGCAATCCTATATTTACACCATATGCCCCAAGTCCCGCGCCAAAGAGTGTTTGAGCCATGTCAGGTGCCATATGGACGCTGGCCAAGAAATCCGGCGCAAAAAGCTCGCTTCCACCTAAGCCAGCTAAAAGCAAGGGAAGGCAACCTCGAACGATCCGTCCCGAAGTATCGAGAAAAAGGTCGATCTTCTCCTGCGGAGTCATCTTCCGCTCCACGGCTTCTTTTCGCCGTGCGTTTTGATCTTCTCCAGAGTCTTCTGTATTCGCGCCCTTCGGCAACCCACATCCCCCGGTAGCACATCGTCAACAGTCTAACGCATGCTCACTGGATTATAAAGATGTTACTCATATTGTAGTAGACTGATTGAAAAGGCACGCCGTTTGCAAGCATTTCAGCAACGCTGGCGATCCGCGCCAACAGGCCGTCTGCTATCGACCCTTCATCCATTTCGCCAGTCGATTTGCCGCTTCCTCGAGCTGGTCGAGGCGACGGTGGAAGCATAGCCTGAGGAAGGCCTCGCCGCCGGGGCCGAAGGCCGTTCCGGGCGCCAGGCCGACATTGGCGTTGTCGACGATATCGAAGGCGGCGGCGCGGGAATCGGTGATGCCGTCGACGGTGAAGAACAAGTAGAACGCACCTTGCGGCACCGTGAAGCGCGCCTTGCCGGTGGCACCCAGGATGTCGCAGACGAGGTCGCGCGCGGCGTGTGCCCGCTCGACCTGCTCCACGATAAATCCGTCGCCCTCGTCGAGGGCGGCGACGGCGCCGCGCTGCATGAACTGCGCGACGCCCGAGGTCGAATACTGGATCAGGTTCTCGAACACCTGCTGCAAGGCGGGATGGGTCTTGATCCAGCCGACGCGCCAGCCGGTCATCGCCCAGTTCTTGGAGAAGCTGTTGACGAACAGGATGCGGTCCTCGTCCGTGGCGATGTCGAGGAAGGACGGCGCACGGCCATGGCCATAGTGGAACAGCGCATAGATTTCGTCGGCGATGATCCAAAGGTTTCTCGCGCGGGCAAGGTCGAGGATCGCTTGAAGAGTCTCCTTGTCGGCGGTCCAGCCGGTCGGGTTCGACGGGGTATTGATGAACAGCGCCTTCGTCCGCGGCGTGATGGCGGAGGCGATCTTGTCGACATCGCAGGACCAGCCATTGCCGGACTGCTCGAGCGTGACCGCAACCGGGACGCCGCCGGCAACACCGGCGGCGGCAGCGAAATTCGGCCAGGCCGGCGAGAGGTAGATCACCTCGTCGCCGCTGCCTGCGATCGCATCGATGGCGAGCTGGATGGCATGCATGCCTGAGGCGGTGACGATGAACTCTTCCTCGGCGAAGCTCTTGCCGAAATGCCTGTAGTAGTAGCGGGCGAGCGCCTGTCTCAGCTCCGGAATACCCTTCTGCCAGGTGTAGAAGGTCTCGCCATTGGCGAGCCCGCGGGCGGCGGCATCGCTGATGAAGGAGGGCGTCGGCAGGTCGCCCTCGCCGGCCCAGAGCGGGATCAGGCCTTCGCGCAACCGGCCGTGTTTGACGACGGCGACAATGCCGCTTTCGGGCGCGGCGCGAGCTTCCGCGCGCAATGTCTGGATCAGGGTCATGCAAGAATCCATCCGGTTTTCCACGACTGCTAACGTCTTTTACGACAGCCGCAAACAGAAAACCCCGGCCGTGAGCAGCCGGGGTTTTGGTCCAGCGTGTCTACCTGCGGACTACTTCTTGGCGAGCAGGTCGCGGATTTCGGTCAGAAGTTGGACATCGGCCGGCGGCGCCGCTGCAGCGGCGGCGGGCTTCTCGCGCTCCAGCCGCTTGCGCAGGTTGTTCACCATCTTGACCATGAGGAAGATGATGAAGGCAAGGATCAGGAAGTTCAGCACGACGGTAATGAAGCTGCCGTAGGCGAAGACCGCGCCCTCTTTCTTGGCGTCGGCCAGCGCGGCCGAGTGGACGTTCGAGGACAGGCCAAAAAAGTAGTTGTTGAAGTCCAGCCCGCCGAAGATCGCGCCAACGATCGGCATGATGATGTCGTTGACCAGCGAATCGACGATCTTGCCGAAGGCCGCGCCGATGATGACGCCGACGGCCAGGTCCATCACGTTGCCCCTGGAGATGAATTCCTGGAATTCTTTCAGCATTCGACCCTCCTTGCCATGACAGGCCGTGCCGCCGCCCCGGCTCTCCGGCGCCGACCCAAATCCACCATAACAAAAACCCCCGGTTGCAAAATCGGAAAAAGGGTCAAGCCACCGGTTTGTGCTGTGCCGTCAGGCACATATGCGCCGAAAGCCGCGATGGACTTGGGCTCCAAGCTGTGATTGCGTCTTAATGCCCAAGTGAGGAACCGGTCAGGGAGGAAGGTCGAACCGTGCAAGGCTGGTTCGTCGTCATCATCGCGATCGCCTATGTGACGCTGCTTTTCGCCATCGCCAGCGTCGGCGACCGGCGCTCGGCGGCCGCCGGGCCCGGCCGGGCGCGGCCCTTCATCTATGCGCTCAGCCTCGCCATCTACTGCACCTCCTGGACCTTCTTCGGCTCGGTCGGGCTCTCTTCCGAACGCAGTCTTGAATTCCTCGGCATCTACACCGGCCCGGTGCTGGTCTTCGTGTTCGGCTTCCCGCTGCTCAACCGCATCGTGCGACTGGCCAAGAGCGAGAAGATCACCTCGATCGCCGACTTTCTCGGCGCCCGCTACGGCAAGAGTTTTGTGGTCGCGGCGATCGCCACGCTGATCGCGACGATCGGCGCCGTGCCCTATATCGCGCTGCAGCTGAAGGCGATTTCGGGCTCGGTCAGCCTGATGATCGAGCACTACACCGGCTCGCCGCCCTCCTTCGACCCATTCGTCAGCGACATCTCGCTGGTGGTCGCGATGCTGCTGGCTTTGTTTGCGGTGCTGTTCGGCACGCGTCACGCCGACGCCACCGAGCACCAGGACGGGCTTGTGCTGGCTGTCGCGGTCGAAACCGTGGTCAAGCTCGCCGCGTTCCTTGCCATAGGTCTTATGGTGACCTTCCTGATCTTCGGCGGCCCCGGCGACATGCTGGCGACGCTCGCCGCAAATGACCAGGTACGCCAGGCCATGGGCTACAACACTTCTTTGGCCACCTGGCTGGTGCTGACGACCTTGAGCGGCTTTGCCATCCTGATGCTGCCGCGCCAGTTCTACGTCACCGTCGTCGAAAACCGCAGCGAGGCCGAGCTGCGCACCGCGACCTGGGTGTTTCCGCTCTACCTCGTGGCGATCAACCTGTTCGTGCTGCCGATCGCCTTTGCCGGCCTGTCGCTGGTCGGCACAAAGACCAGCAGCGACCTTTACGTGCTGTCGCTGCCGCTGTTCAGCGGCCACGACGTGCTCGCCATGGCCGCCTTCATCGGCGGCCTGTCGGCGGCGACCGCCATGGTCATCGTCGAGAGCGTCGCGCTGTCGATCATGATCTCCAACGACCTGGTCATCCCGCTGTTCGTGCGCCGGCTGCTCAAGACCACGTCTTCGCAGAACGAGGACTGGTCGACGCTGATCCTGAACGTCAGGCGGGCGTCGATCTTCATCATGCTGTTCATCGCCTTCCTCTACTATCGCGAGAGCACCAACAGCGCGCGGCTGTCCTCGATCGGGTTGATGTCGTTTGCCGCGATCGCGCAATTCGCGCCGGCGCTGATCGGTGGCCTGATCTGGCGCCGCGCCAATGGCCGGGGTGCGGCGCTCGGCATGGTCGCCGGCATTCTGGTGTGGGGCTATACGCTGCTGCTGCCCTCGCTCGTGGCTCCCGAGACCGATATCGTCGTCCACGGCCTGTTCGGCTTCGAGGCGCTCAGGCCGCAGGCGCTGTTCGGCACCGTGGGCGAGCCGCTGAACCACGGCGTGCTGTGGAGCCTGTCGATCAACACGTTGTTCTTCGTGCTGGGATCGCTGTCCCGCGCGTCCGTGCCGCTGGAGCGCATTCAGGCGGCGATCTTCGTGCCGCGCGAAGCCAGCCCGATGCCGAGCCTGCGGCGCTTCCGCACCGCCGTCACCGTCAACGACCTCAAGGACACGATTTCCCGCTATCTCGGCGTCGAGCGCACCGAGCGTTCCTTCCAGTCCTTCGAGAAGAACGCGAACGTCTCCCTGCACGGCAAGGAACAGGCCAGCATGGACGTCATCCGCTTCTCGGAGCAATTGCTGGCAAGCGCCGTCGGCTCGTCCTCGGCGCGGCTGATTCTGTCGCTGCTCTTCCGCCGCAACGACCGCGACTCCAAGGATGCCTTCCGGCTGCTCGACGACGCCACCGAGGCGCTGCAGCACAACCGCGACCTGTTGCAGATAGCGCTCGACCAGATGGAGCAGGGCATCACCGTGTTCGACCGGGATTTCCGGCTGATCTGCTGGAACCGGCAATACCGGGCGCTGTTCGACCTGCCGGACGAGATGGGCCAGGTCGGGGTGTCGCTCGACCAGATCCTGCGCCACCTCGCCGAGCGCGGCGACATTCCCGCCGACCAGCGCGTGACGATGCTCAACCGGCTGACCAGCTTCGTCAGTCCCTGGCAGATGGAGCTCAAGACCAGCGGCCGGATCCTGGAGCTGCGCTCCAACCCGATGCCGGACGGCGGCATCGTCGCCACCTATGCCGACATTTCCGGCCGCGTCGAGCAGGACCTGGCGCTGAAGCGGGCGAACGAATCGCTGGAGCAGCGGGTCAGGACCCGCACCATCGAACTGACCCGCGTCAACGAGGAGCTGGCGCAGGCGCAGATGCTGGCCGAGGAAGCCAACCTCAGCAAGACGCGCTTCCTCGCCGCCGCCGGCCACGACATCCTGCAGCCGCTCAATGCCGCCCGGCTCTATTGCTCGTCGCTGATCGAGAAGGCCGGCAAGGGACCGGCCGGCAAGGCCGCGGTCAACATCGAATCCTCGCTGGAGTCGGTCGAGACCATCCTCGGCGCGGTGCTCGACATCTCACGGCTCGACGCCGGGGCGCTGAAGCCGGAGGACACCGCCTTCAGCCTCGGCGGGCTGCTCAGCCAGATCGGCAACGATTTTCGCCCGCTCGCCGCCGAGAAGAAACTCGACCTGAAAATCATGCCGTCGTCGCTCGGGGTCATGACCGACCGCAACCTGTTGCGCCGGCTGATCCAGAACCTCGTCTCCAATGCGATCAAATACACGCGCGAGGGCCGCATCCTGGTCGGCGTCAGAAAGCGCGGCGAGCTGGCGGAAATTCAGGTGATCGACACCGGCATCGGCATTGCCGGCGACAAGCTCAACACCGTGTTCCACGAATTCACCCGGCTGGACGAAGGCGTGCGCGAGGCCGAGGGCCTCGGTCTCGGCCTTTCCATCGTCGACCGTATCGCGCGGGTGCTGCGGCTTGAAATCCGCATCTTCTCCAACCCCGGCAAGGGCACGCGCTTTTCCGTCATCCTGCCGGCTGCGGCGGTCGCGACGCCGCCGCGAGAGGTCGCGAAGGCGCCGACACGCCCGGCATCCTCGCTTGCCGGGCTCAACGTGCTCTGCATCGACAATGACGCGCGCATCCTCGACGGCATGCGGCTGCTGCTCGAGGGCTGGGGCTGCAGCGTCGAGACGGCGTCGGGATCGGGAGACCTCATGCGGCCCGGCGCTGCAAGGCCGGATGTCGTGCTTGCCGACTACCATCTCGACGGCAGCACCGGGCTCGACGCGATCCACAGGCTGCGCGCCGCTTACGGCCAGGACCTGCCTTGCGTGTTGGTCACCGCCGACCGCTCCAGCGAGGTGCGCGCGGCGGCAAGTCGGCTCGACATTCCAGTGGTCAACAAGCCGCTGAAGCCGGCCGTGCTGCGCTCGATGATGGCGCGCGTCAGGGCGCTGGCGCCGGCGGCGGAGTGACGTCGAGGCTAGCTGTTCCGTCTGCTTCAGCCCGGGCGCGCCCTTTGTTTTGATGCATGTCGTTTCCCCAAAACCGCTGCGCACTTTTGGGCGACATGCGTTAGGCTTCCGAGATAGGCGCAGAACATATCGGCGAGCGCGTCGGCATAGGCCTCGATCTCCTCCGATGTTCGCGGGCTCGCCGAGAAATCCTGCCCCACTGTGCTGAGCGTCGTCAGGATGAGCTCGCCGGCCATGGCGCGCACGGCTTGCGAGGCCTCCGGCAACGCCTCCCGCATGAACGTCTCGGCCGTGCGCTCCGCCGAAGCCTTTGCCTCCCGCGCCTCGGGCGCATCGCGATAGAGGGGCGCTGCGTCGTTCAGCGCGACGCGCACCGCTGCCTCCTCGCATTCGGAGCGGATGAAGGCGTGGACCAGGATGCGCAGCCGTTCGAGCGGCGGTTTCTCGGCGTCCTCGAGGATGCCGCATAAAAGGTCGGTCGTCTGCCGCCATTCATCGCTCTGCAGCCGGAACAGCAGCGCCGCCTTGTTCGGGAAATATTGGTAGAGCGAGCCGACGCTGACGCCGGCCTTCTCGGCCACGCGCGTGGTGGTGAAACGCTGCGCGCCTTCGCTCGCCAAAACCTGAGTAGCTGCCTGCAGAATCGCCGCGACGAGCTCCGTCGCGCGTGCCTGTTTGGGCTGTTTTCGGGTGGAAATTGAAAGGCTTGGGCGTTGGACCATGGACGCGCTCGGGAATGCGAATTGGAAACCTGAAGGATTATTCGTATTTTCGAGACGACACAAGAACGCAACTGACCGGAGCCCACCATGACCATCCTGACCGGAACCCCGCTCGCGCCTCTGCTCGCCCGCCTCTTCAAGGAAGCCGCCGCGGCGACCAGCCCGGCGGTGGCCCGGTACTCGGGCGAGGAACGGGCGCGCCTGCTCGGCAGCAAGACAGAGTATCGCGAATTCTACGGCAGCCTGAAGGATCTCTGGCTCGCGGTTTCGCCTGAGACCGGCACGCTGCTCTACATGCTGGCGCGCAGCACCGGCGCGCGCATCATGGTCGAGTTCGGCACCTCTTTCGGCATCTCGACGCTCTACCTTGCCGCAGCACTCAGGGACAATGGCGGCGGCCGCCTCATCACCACGGAATTCGAACCCTCGAAGGTGACGCGGGCCAAGGCCAATCTGACGGAAGGCGGCCTTATCGACCTGGTGGAGATCCGCGAGGGCGATGCGCTGGAGACGCTGAGCCGGGACCTGCCCGACCGAATAGACCTTCTGCTGCTCGACGGCGCCAAGGCGCTCTATCCGGAGATTCTCAGCCTGGTCGAGAGCCGGCTGAGACCCGGCGCGCTGGTCATCGCCGACAATGCCGACTTCTCGCCCGACTATCTGGAGCGGGTGCGCTCGCCGGCGGGAGGCTACATGTCGACGCCGTTCGGCGACGACGTGGAACTCTCGATGCGGCTCGGCTGAACAAGCCCGGCACAAGCAGACCAACAACTCACGCTGCTCTTCGAGCGGCCGTAGGCGTTCACGTCAGCCAACGCGCCATCCCGGCCTTCGGGCCTTTGACGCGTAGGTGACATCATGACCATTTTATCCTCCTGGCGCGAGCTGCCGCGCCCGGCGCTGCTCGGCCTCTTCCTGTTCTTCTGCGCCGGCTTCGCCGACGGCGCGCTGGTGCCTTTCTTTCCGCTGTGGGCAAGCAGCGAAGCGGGCATTCCCATCGGCGCGATCGGCCTGCTGTTCGGCTGCTATGCCGGCGGCGAATTGATCGCGGCGCCGCTGATCGGCGGTATTGCCGATCGGGTCGGCCGGCGGCCGGTGCTAATTGTCTCGTCGCTCGGCGTCGGGTGCGGCTTCGTCGCGCTCTTCTTCGTCCACGGCGTCGCCGCAACCGCAATCGTGCTCATTTTGACCGGCATGTGCGAGTCTGTGCTCCATCCGACCATCCTTACCGCGATTGCCGACGTGACGGCGCCTTCAGCGCATCCGCGCTGGTTCAGCATGGCGCGCGTCAGCTCGAGCGCGGGGCAGATCCTCGGACCGGCCTGCGGCGCCCTGCTCGCGCTGATATCGCTCAGCAGCGTGTTCCTCGCCGCCGGCGGCATGCTCCTCCTGGGCGGCGTCGTGATGCTGGCTGCGCTTGGCGAGACGATCGGCAGCGGACACGCCGCCAACGATCAGGGCGAGGAGGAAGAAGAGGAAGGCCTGTCGGCGCTGTTGCCGGCCTTTCGCGACGGCCGCCTGGTGAAACTGCTCAGCTGGGTCGTGCTGTTCGAGATCTCCGGCAATTGGATCGAGGCCGTCATCCCGCTCTATGCGCAGGACGCCGGCACGCTTTCGCCATCCGGCATCGGCACTTTGTTTGCCTATGCGGCAGCACTTACGGTCGGCCTGCAGATGCTGGTGAGCCGCCTTGCCGAGGCGCGGTCAGCACTTTGGCTGACCGCCGGCGCCGGCCTCTCGACCATTGCAGCCTTTGCCCTGCTCGCGGCCTCGCCGGCGATGCTGTCGCTGATTGCCGCGGTGAGCCTCTGCTCGGTGGCGCAGATGCTGGTCGGGCCGCTCGTGCCGACCGCCGTCAACGCGCTTGCGCCGCCGGCGCGGCGGGCCTCCTACATGGCGGCTTCGTCGGTGGCTGTCGATCTCAAGGATTCGCTCGGCCCCTCGATCGGCACCGCGCTCTATGCGTTGGCGCCGCATCTGCCCTGGATCGCCGGCATTCCGCTGGTGGCGGTCGCCTCGCTTGGGTTGGGCGTCGCGATCGGACGAGCGCGGCATTCTTCGAGTGCGGCCCTTTCCGAGGCGAGCCCCGCTGCGGGGGCTGCCAGGCTGGAGAAATCCGCGACCTGGTCCTCGAGACCGGCAATGGAGGAGCAGTCCTGAAGCACAAGGGGCGGCGATCAGGCGACCGGCTGCAGCGGGTCGCCGCCGATCTTGGAAAGCAGGATGACCGCCTGGGTGCGGCTGTCGACGCCGAGCTTTTGCAATATGGCGGAGACATGCGCCTTGATGGTGGCCTCGGAAACGCCGAGCTCATAGGCGATCTGCTTGTTGAGCAGGCCTTCGGCCAGCATGCCGAGCACGCGCGTCTGCTGCGGCGTCAGCGCCTGCAGGCGCTTGATCAGGTCCGAGATTTCCGGGTCGCGCTCGACGCCGAGCTCGATGCCGGCCGGCGCCGCAATGTCGCCGGCAAGCACGGCCTGCACGGCGCTGCGTATCTCCTCCATGCTTGCCGATTTGGAGATGAAGCCGGACGCGCCGAGATCGAGCGCGCGGCGGATGGTGACTGGATCGTCATGCGCCGACACCACCACCAGCGGCACCGAGGAATGGATGCCGCGCAGAGAGATCAAGCCGGACAGGCCGCTGGCGCCCGGCATCGAGAGGTCGAGCAGCACCATGTCGATGTCCTCATTGGCAAGGACAAGCGCCTTGGCGCCTTCGAAATCGCCGGCCTCGTAGATGGCGGCGACGTCGCCGAGGCCGGCGAGCGCCTCCTTCAGCGCGCCACGAAACAGCGGATGGTCGTCGGCAATGACGAAGGTGTGGCCCGACGGCAAATATTCCTCCCCGGATCCCATCGCTGATTTATGCTTCTTGCGGGATCGGAATGATTATGCGGCGGCGCGGCCTGTTTTCAAGCGGCAAAGGCCGCGCGCGGTTTTTTCCCCAGAGCAGTTCAATTTTTGAGAGCTCAGGTCTTTTGCGGGCTGGGCTTGGCGCCGCCGTCGCCTTCTTCCTTGTCCATGTCCTTGACGATGTTCATGAAGCTGCGGAAGAAGCGCTCCATGTAGCTCATCGTCTTGTTGAAATCCTCCTCGCTCGGCAGTTGGGACTCCAGCCGGGCGGAAGGCGAATTCTCGAGCTTGGCGACGCGCTCGTCGAGCGCCTTCACCGAGCTCTGCAGACGATCGATCTCGTCCTGGAAGGCGGCGCGCTCGTCGGCGGCCATCTTGCAGACGAGCTGGCCGGAATGCTCCTCGCAGATCGACATGGCGCCGGTCTGGGTGTCCATGCGGACATAGCCGTTGGCGGACTTTTCGAGCCGGTAGCGGTCGGTCTCCTCGGAATAGGCCGATGCGGCGACCAGCGAGCAAAGCGCTGCTGGGATCAGGATGTGCTGCAGACGCATGTTGTTTATCCTCCATGAGCCGTTGAGCCAACAATATCGCAGGTTTGCGCCTGAAATGGGGAAGAGCGCAGTTTGGTCCTGCAGCAGGTTCTTACCGGAAAACCGCGTCACACTTTTCCGGAACCTGCTTGCCCCCTTTCCCCTATGGTTCGTTCGGACTATAGCGCAACAATGTCTCAGATTATCTACAAGATCGCGCCTGAAGCCATGTGGCGCGAGGCCGAGAAGAATGGCACCTTCACCGGAGCGCCGATCGATATCGCCGACGGCTTCATCCATTTCTCCACCGGGAGCCAAGTGCGCGAGACGGCGGCCAGGCATTTCGCCGGGCAGACGGGTCTGCTTCTGATCGCGATCGACGAAGCAAAGCTGGGCGATGCGCTGAAATACGAGGTGTCGCGCGGCGGCGCCTTGTTCCCGCATCTCTACGCTCCGCTTGACCTTGATGCGGTCGTCTCGGTGTGGCCGCTGCCGCTCGGCGCGGACGGATCGCATCGATTTCCGAAACTGGAGGGCGAATGAGCGTGCTCGACCGGATCGGCCAAAGACTGCTTTTCTCATTCGATCCGGAAACCGCGCATGGGATGTCGATCGCGGCGCTGCGCTGCGGCCTGCCGGTCGCCTCGCCTGCCCCGCGAGACGCGCGGCTCAAGGTCAACCTTTGCGGGCTCGACTTCCCGAACCCGCTCGGCATGGCGGCCGGCTACGACAAGAATGCCGAGGTGCCGGATGCGCTGCTCCGGTTGGGTTTCGGCTTCGCCGAGGTCGGCACCATCACGCCGCTGCCGCAGCCTGGCAACCCGAAGCCGCGCATATTCCGGTTGACCGCGGACGAAGCCGTGATCAATCGGCTCGGCTTCAACAATGAAGGGCACGCAGCCGCCGAAAAACGGCTGGCGGCGCGCAAGGGGCACTCAGGCATCGTCGGCGTCAACATCGGCGCCAACAAGGACAGCGCCGACCGCATCCGCGACTATGAGCGCGGCGTCGCCCGCTTCTCAGCCTATGCCAGCTATCTCACCGTCAACATCTCCTCGCCCAACACGCCTGGCCTGCGCAACATGCAGGCGCGCGAGCAGCTCGGCGAGCTCTTGACGCGCGTGATGGCGGCGCGAGCTGCGGCTTCGGCACAGCCGCCCGTCTTCCTCAAAATCGCGCCGGACCTCGTCGAGGCCGAGCTGGAAGATATCGCCGCCGAGGTCGCCGAGAAAAAGATCGACGGCGTCATCGTTTCCAACACGACGCTGTCGCGGGTCGGGTTGCGGAGCGCAAGCTTGGCGGGCGAAACCGGCGGACTGTCGGGCAAGCCGCTGTTCGAGCGCTCGACCGCGGTGCTGGCGAAAATGCGCAAGCTGGTGGGCCCGGAAATGGCGATCATCGGTGTCGGCGGCGTCGACTCAGCGGAAACCGCGCTGGAGAAAATCCGCGCCGGCGCCGATCTCGTCCAGCTCTACACCGGCATGATCTATGCCGGTCCGGCGCTGCCTGGGCGCATCGTTGCCGGCATGGCACGCTTCGCGGATCGGGAGCGGCTGAGCTCAATCCGCGAGCTGCGCGACGCCGGCCTTGATAGCTGGGCGTCAAGGCCGATCTGAGACGTACAGCGTTCCAGATCGCGTCTCATTTCAGCTAGCTGTATGGGGATGTGGGTTCGGCAAGGCACCGCGAACCGGATCGACAAGGGAAGACCATGACCGATGTTTTGAATTCCGTCGTCGACGCAATCGGAGGAACACCGCTTGTCCGGCTCGACAGGCTGACGGAACAGGCCGGCGTCAAGGGCACGATCTTAGCCAAGCTGGAGTATCTGAATCCGGGCTTTTCCAAAAAGGATCGCGCAGCGCTCGGCATAATCGAGGAAGCGGAACGCACAAGGGCGATCAAGCCGGGACAAACGGTGGTCGAGCTTACGTCCGGGAACATGGGCACGGGCCTTGCGATCATTTGCGCGGTCAAGGGCTACCCATTCGTCGCGGTGATGTCGAAAGGCAACTCGGAGGAGCGCGCGCGGATGATGCGCGCCCTGGGTGCAGAAGTGATCCTTGTGGACCAGTTGCCCGGGTCGGTGCCGGGGCAAGTGTCTGGCGGTGATCTGGCGCTCGTGGACCAGAGGGCAAACGCCGTTACCGAAGAGCGCGGCGCATTCCGTGCGGATCAATTCAATCGAGAAGGAAACTGGCTTGCGCATTACCGCAAGACAGGCCCGGAAATATGGGACGCGGCGGGCGGGACCGTCGACGCGTTTGTGGATTTCATCGGCTCAGGCGGGACTTACGCGGGTATTACGAAGGCGCTCAAGGAGCGCAATCCGCGGATCAAGTGTTTTGTCGTCGAGCCCCAAGGCGCCGCTGCCGCGGCTGGCGAGACAATCACGCAAGCCGAACATCCGATTCAGGGCGGCGGATATGCGATGCCCGATCTGGCTTTCCTGAAGAGCGTTCCGGTCGACGGATACCTTCAGGTTTCGGGCGACGAGGCACGACAAACCACCCGACTGCTTGCGCGGAGCGAGGGTATTTTCGCAGGCTTCTCGTCCGGCGCGAACGTGGCCGCCGCACTGCACCTCCTTTCGGGCGAGGAAGCAGGGAAAACCATTGCCGTCGTGATTTGTGATTCCGGCCTGAAATACCTCTCGACCGACCTTTGGAGCTGAGGGGCGGCTGACCGCGCGGCCCTTAGATGCCGCCTAAAACGCCGTCCGCACCCTGAGCCGCAGCACCGTGAGCAGGCTCAATCCGCGCACCAGCAGGAAGACATGCAGTGATGCCCAAAGGCCGTTGTTTCCGAAGGCCGGCGCCAGCGTGATGAGCGCGGCGGAAAAGGCCAGGAAAGACACAAGCATCATGTTGCGCATGTCTCGCGACCACGTCGCGCCGATGAAGACGCCGTCCATCTGGAAGGCGAGCACGCCGCTTAGCGCCGTGAAGGCGGCCCAGGGCAGGTAGGTGTCGGCGGCCTGGCGCACATCCGCCGAGGTCGTCACCAGCGCCACCAGATTGGCGCCGGCCGTGAGCAGCACCAGGGTCGCAGCACCGGCGAGGCCAAAACCCCAGATCAGCGTCAGCCGCACGGCCTGGCGGAAGGGCGTTGCCGCATGCGCGCCGATGGCGCGGCCGGCAAGCTGCTCGGCGGCGGTGGCGAAGCCGTCGAGGAAATAGCCGGCGATGAGGAAGAAGTTCATCAGCACGGCGTTGGCGGCGAGCGTCACCGTGCCGAACTGCGCGCCCTGCCTGGTGAACAGCGCGAAGGCAGCAAGCAGCGAGAAGGAACGGATCATGATGTCGCGGTTGAGCGACAGCATGCGCCGGTAGGCCGGCAGGTCGAGGATACGCCGGCACGACGGCCGCTCGAGCTTGCGAAAGCGGCTCAGCACGATGGCAAGGCCGAGCAGCATCGCCAGGAACTCGCCGGTGACGGTCGCCCAGGCGACGCCGGCGACGCCCCAGCCGAGCTCGAGGCCGAGCAGGAAACAGAGCGCGATGTTGATGCCGTTGAGCACGGCCTGCAGCATCAGCCCGAGCCCGCCTTCGCCGCGGCCCAGGACGTAGCCCAATATGGCGTAGTTGACGAGCGAGAAGGGCGCGGCAAGAAGCCTGATGCGGATATAGACCGACATCGCCGCGCTGACGCGCGGCTCGGCGCCCATGAACCACTGACCGGCAACTGCAAAGAGCGGCGCGAGTGCTGCGAGCACCACGCCGGCGACGACCGCGATCAGCACGGCGCGCCAGAGCACGGCCTGTTCCTCCAGCGGATCGCCGCGCCCGAAAGCCTGGGCGACGAGGCCGGTGGTGCCGGAACGCAGGAAGTTGAAGGTGGTGAAGACGACGTCGAACACCAGCGATCCCGCCGCCAGGCCGCCGAGCAGGGCGGCGTCGCCGAACTGTCCGACCACCGCCGTGTCGACGATGCCGAGCAGCGGCGTCGTCAGATAGGCAAGCGTCATCGGCACGGCGATCGCCAGCACCGAGCGGTTGGTGACGATGAAGGATCTGGCGTTGGCCCGGGTCGCATCCAAAGGGACTGCTGCCTTGCTGCTTGATCGAACCGCCGATGTGCCCCAGTTTGCCGCTGCCGCGCAATCGCCAACCCGTGGCGGCCAACCGAATTCCCAGGCTGGTGCAGAAACACTGGTGCAGAAAGACTGGCGCAGGCCGCCCCCATCATGCCTTTGCAAATCGTCCACCATCCCGACTATGACGCCGGCTTTGCCGTCAACCATCGCTTTCCAATGAGCAAATATCCGCTGCTTATGGAGGCCTTGCGCGCCCGCGGGCTGGCCATGCCGGAAGCGCTTTCGATGCCGGAACCGGCGCCGGCGAAGTGGCTGAAGCTCGCGCATGCGGCCGACTATGTCGACCAGGTGCTCGCATGCGAGGTGCCCGAAAAGATCGAGCGCGAGATCGGTTTCCCGGTCGGCCGGCGCGTGTCGCTGAGGGCACAGCTTGCCACCGCGGGCACGGTGCTGGCGGCGCGGCTGGCGCTGAAACACGGCATTGCCTGCAACGCCGCCGGCGGCAGCCATCATGCCAGGCACGCGCAGGGAGCGGGCTTCTGCACCTTCAACGATGTGGCGGTCGCTTCGCTGGCGCTGCTTGCCGAGCGCGCAGTCGAAAACGTCCTGATCGTCGATCTCGACGTGCATCAGGGCGACGGCACGGCGGATATTTTGAAGGATGAACCGCACGCATTCACCTTCTCCATGCACGGCGATCGCAACTACCCGGCGCGCAAGATCGCCTCCGATCTCGATATCGCCCTGCCCGACGGCACCGGCGATGCCGCCTATCTCGACCGGCTCCGCGCCATCCTGCCGGAACTATCGGAAGGCAGGCGCTGGGACATCGTCTTCTACAATGCCGGCGTCGACGTCCATGCCGAGGACCGGCTTGGCAGGCTGGCGCTTTCGGATGACGGCCTGCGCGCCCGCGACGAGATGGTGATCGCCCATTTCAGGGCCCGCGGCATTCCGCTGTGCGGCGTCATCGGCGGCGGCTATTCGACCGACGTGCCGGCGCTTGCCGCGCGCCACGCCATCCTGTTCGAGGCGGCGGCTCGCTATGCGTGACGCGTCGAGGCTACTTCCTGTAGCTGGCGATCCTGAGCAGGATGAAGGCCGGGACGACGATCGCCGCGCCGAGCAGGATATAGCCCAGGAAGCGGTCGACGGCGTGGAAGCCAAGATTCCACAAATCGACGAAGAACTGGCGGATGCCATAGAGCACATCCATCGGGCTCCAGCCGAAGGCGTGCATGACGAGGCCGACGAGGAAGGAAACCACCAGCAGCTTCACGAGCACCCTGAGTGGCGTATCGCCGAGGAAGCGTGTCAGTGCGGACAAGGCCGTTCTCCGGTTCGAGCTGCCCGATTCGGCAGCATGGCCCCAGAAATACGCATTCGGTTCCCCAGCATCAAGCCGTGCAGCTGGTGATCTGCGTTGTTGCAAGTGCTTAATTTTGCGTAAACAGAAACACAGCAAATTGCTGAAAATAAACAGAAAAATCTTCACTTTGCCGGTCCGCGCAATGTGCGTGCAATTTTCGCCTGCCAGTTAAAGCAGGTCTTTCGAGCAGTGTGGAGCGACGGAAGTTTGGACCGCAAGGCAGCGCCTTCGCGGACGGGACTTTTATTGCCCGCGAAAGACTCAAGGAGCCGGAGCAGCCACCCAAGGACCGCTCCACGGTCAAATCCGCGCACGGTCCGCCCTGCGCATGCGTGTCTGGAGTATGCAAATGTCTTCTCGAACCAAGATTGCCCTGGCGGCGGGCCTCGCTGTGTGTCTCGGCGGGGCGGCGATGGCCGCCGATCTCGCGCCTGCCTACAACGATCAGCCCGCCTTCCAATGGAGCGGCGCCTATGTCGGCGTGCATGGCGGGACCGCCTTCACCAAAATGCCCAATCCGTTCGCCGGCAGGAATGGCTGGAGCGGCGGCGTGCAGGCCGGCTACAACATACAGACAGGGCCGGCGGTGTTCGGCGCCGAGCTCGAAGGCTCCTATCTCGGCGGCGCCGAACACAATGTCGAGGGCGGCAAGATCAAGGAGAAGTGGCGCGCCGCCGCCAAGGCCAAGGCAGGCCTTTCCTTCGACCAGACGCTCGTTTTCGGCACCGCCGGCGTGGCGGTGACCACATTCGGCAAGGGCGATGGCGTGCGCGACGCCGACAGCCGCAAGCTCGGCTACCTGGTCGGCGCCGGCGTCGAACAGGCGTTCGCGGGCGGCCTCTCCGCCAAGATCGAATACGACTATATCCGCACCCCCAATGTGGAAACGAGATCGGCCTTCGGCACAGCGAAGACCGGTATAGGCAGCCAGGAGCTGAAGGCCGGTATCAACTACCGCTTCTAGCTCGGGGCGTGCCGGAGAGCAGTTTTCCGTGGCGGCTGCCCCGCCGATCTCCACCACGGGAGACTGCCTTTCTCCTTCCGCCTGGCAAGCCGCCACGTAATGTCGAGGCAATTTTCGCGGCCTAGCTCAAACGCGCTTCCCCACGACAGGAATCCAAACATGTCCATGACAGCCACAAGCCCTGGATGGGCTTCGAAAGCCTTGTTCGCGGCAGCATTGCTGGCAATGTCCGCATGCGCTTCCGACATCATGAAGAACTATATCGGACAGCCGGTGGAGTCCGTCGTCCTCGACTACGGGCCGCCGACTGCCGTCGTTGATCTCGGATCGGGCGAGCGCGCCTATCAATGGCGCAAGATATCCACCAACGTGGTTTCCGGCACGTCGAGCGGCGAAGTGCATCAAACCAAGCACGGCACCGAATATGAGTTGACCGAGACACCCGGCTATGTCGAACGCCAGGAGTGTTTCTACACCTTTTACGCCCGCGCATCGGGCGGCCGGTGGTTCATCACCAACTTCCGCAAGCCGAAGCTGGAGTGTGAATAGGATGGAGCGGTTCTGGGGTTGTGGGTGACGCCGAAACCCGGGATATGA